>JADJWH010000006.1 GCA_016716465.1 Gammaproteobacteria bacterium | reverse complement strand
GATCCGAGGGATGTGCTGGTATCCGGTTACTATTCCTACAGCAAGAGCCACGCCGTCCCGAAGTCCGAGGAGAAGGCGCAGGAATTCCTCGCCTTGAGGGAGCGCTTGAATAAAATGACCGTGGACGAATACGTCGTGGAGATGACTGAGAATGCCCGCTGGCGGATGGAGCAGTATCTCGATATCAGCCGGACGGGGCCTGCCGTGTGCATCCTGAAGTACGAGGATATGCTCGCCGATTTCCCCGCGTGGCTGGACCGCTTGATAGCGCATTGCCAGTGGCGGATAAGCCCGGCGCTGAAAGACCGCCTGCTGTCAGAGGCGGACCAGGGGAAGCGCGTCAAGCAGGAAGACACCGGCAAGCACAGGCGCCAGGTGACGCCGGGGGACCATCGGCGCAAACTCAAGGACGAGACCGTCGAATATCTCAATTCCCATCTGTCCGGGATACTGACGGCGTTTGGATATCGATGACGGTGTCCGGAGAGGGTGAATGCCATGAATTGCACGGAGTATCACCGTTCGATGGCGTTGCCGGCAGAGTTTGGTCCGGAACGTGCCCCGCCGTCCGGTCCGCGATTCGCGACATAGGGCAGGCAGTATGTTTCAGTTGAGGCGCCGGTGGACGTCGTTCTGGGTGAAGCGGTCAGGGTTAACGCCCACAGGCCGCGTCGCGTCCCGGCTGGCGACTCTGTTCGTACCGCCCTATAAGGGGCAGGTGCGGTTGGCCAGGCTCAACGTCAGGGGCTTCGTGTCTCCGTCCGCGGCTGTCCACCACGACCGGCTTGTGATGGGGCGCAACGTCTACATCGGGGATCGCGTGGTGATTTACAATGCGAAGACCGGCGGCGAAGTCCGGCTGGGTGACGGGGTCGCCTTGTACAGCGATATCGTCATCGAGACATGCGATGATGGCGGCGTTTCCATCGGCGAGGAAACGCACGTGCAGCCGCGTTGCAGCATCATCGGCTGCAAGGGGTCGGTGTACATCGGAAAACGGGTTGAAATCGCCTCGAATTGCGCCTTCTATCCCTACAACCACGCCATTGTGCCCGGGGTCAGGATCCGCGAGCAGCCGCTGGTGTCCAGGGGCGATATCCACGTGGGTGACGATGCCTGGCTGGGCTACGGGGTGATCGTGCTCGACGGCGTTCGCATCGGCGCGGGAGCGGTCATCGGCGCGGGTTCCGTCGTGACCCGTGACATTCCCCCCGAGGCGATCGCCATGGGAGTCCCGGCCCGCGTGGTGGGTTCCCGGAGCGGCCCTGACGCCAGTGCGGGTGCCGGACAGGGCGAAGGCGCTGGCGGAGAATGAGAAATTCCCCGGATTATGCTTGCGTATCCGTGCCGGCTGCCGTTAACTTAGTAGGCACAGTTTAGGTTTAAGTGAAACAAGAGTCTGATGTACGAGCAATTTTATAAACTCAACGTCAAGCCGTTCGCGCTCAATCCCGATCCGAAGTTCTTTTTCGGGAGCCGGGGTCATAACGAGGCGATGTCCTATCTGCGTTACGGCCAGCAGCAAGGCGAAGGTATCGTTGTCATCACCGGCGATATGGGGACGGGCAAGACCCTGCTCGCACGCAACCTGCTGGTCGAACTCGCCAAGGAGAACGTGGTGGCGGCGCACCTTGGGGCCGCGCAACTGGATCCTGACGAGATGCTCCACATGGTCGCCGCCTCGTTCGGGATCCCGCACGAGGGAAAGGACAAGGCCGCGTTATTAAGGGATTTGGAAAATTTTTTCACCAGGAAGGCGCGGGAGCGCCGGCGGCTGCTGTTGATTGTCGATAATGCGCATGGCCTTTCGACGCGTTCCCTGGAAGAGTTGCGTATGTTGTCCAACTTCGAACTGGAAGGACGCATCCTGCTGCAGACCTATCTGATCGGACAGCCCGCGCTGCGCGGCACCCTGCAGTCGCCCGGCATGGAGCAGTTGAGGCAGCGCGTGATCGCGGCCTATCACCTGAACCCGCTGGGTATCGATGAGATCCGGGGCTACATCGAGCACCGTCTTCGTTTGGCCGGCTGGCAGGGAATCCCCCGGCTGCATGAATCCTCTTTTGCAGCGATCCATGCAATCACCGGCGGCGTACCGAGACGAATCAACCAGCTTTGCGAACGACTGCTTCTGTTCGGATACCTGGAAGAACTGAATGAACTCGGCGAGGCGGAGGTCTGGAAGACCGACCAGGAGATCAGGAATGAAATCTCCATGATCACGCCGGCGATGGAGCCCGCCGTTGAGATGGATTCGCCCAGGCCGGATACCGGGCAGACGCTCACGGAAGGTGCGGGCAAGGTGGTTACGTTCGAATCAAGGCACCGGTCGAATGACCCTGGCGGAAGGGGGCTGGAGCAGTCCGCGCCATCCGCCGGGACGCGTTCAGGTAATCCCCGCCCGAACGAGTACGGCGACGATCGAACCGCGATGATACTGGAGCGTCTGCAGAAGGTCGAGGAGCAATTGCGCGCGCTGGACGACATCGCGACACGACAGCAGGGAGACGATCACATCGAGCTGATGCGCAGGATCGACGAGATTCAGGAGCAGGTGAATATGCTGCTCTCGGGTCTGCGGCCCAGCAGGCACGCCGGCGAGTAGGACGGTTCGGGTAACCTACCGGGGTTTCTTGACGAACGGGCGCAACAGGGGTTTGACCAATCTGACTACGGGATTCGCGGCGAGCCGCGAGTAGAAGCCCTGGTATTCGGTTAACTGGTCAGCCAGTTTGTCCAGATGTTTCCTGACGTAAGGTTCCCCTCCGGCCCGGATAACCGTGAGTGAGCAGTCCACGATCATCCTGTTTCGGAAGGCGGTCGTCTTGGCGCCTTCGTGCGCGAGAGCCGTCGAAAGCAATGCGTCGATGGCCTGGAACCTGACGTGCTTGACCATTCTCAGCCACAGGTCGACGTCGAGCGCAATGTGGATGTTCTCGTCGAGCGGGCCTGCGGCCTCCCAGGCGGAACGGCGGAAGAAGCATGAGGGCTGCATGAAGTTTCCGCCTTCCAGCCACTGACAAAAGCGCTCGAATGTCAGTTCCCCCGGTTTTTTCAGATAGGTAATCTCCCCGCCTACGGTGATTTTCCGGCCTGTGCCGACAAAGGCGCCGGCATCAGGATGGGCGGCAGCGTACGAAGCGACTGTGTTCAGCGCGTCAGGCTCCAGATAATCGTCCGAGTTCAGCCAGCTCATGATCTCGCCCGTCGCCCGGGCGAAGCCCTTGTTTATGGCATGGCTCTGGCCGCGGTCCTTCTCGCTGACCCAGTAGTCAAGATGCGGTGCGTACTTGCGGATGATGTCGAGGCTGTCGTCAGTGCTGCCTCCGTCGATGAGGATGTATTCGAGATTCGGGTAGCCCTGCGATAATACCGAGTCGATGGTTTTTTCCAGAAAGGCGCCCTGGTTGAATGAGGGCGTCACGATGGAGATCTTTGGGGGATGTGTCATGCAGGTGTCGTGCGGTCAGTTGCGTCAAGGTGGCTGCGGAGTCGCCAGGCGTCATACCGGCCCGCGCAGAGGCGGGGATTCCCCCGCGAGCGGTCATTTCTTCAGCAAGACATTGATGCCGAGGGTCCATTGAGTGTCCTGATAATCCGAGGACTGTATGGTCGAGTCGCGGTTTTCCTTCACGTATCCAAACGTTATTCCGAAATTTCTGGTCAGGTTATAACGACCCGACAGGCTCATCCAGTCGGTATCGTCTTCACGGGACAGGCCTTCGTAGCTGATGTTCTCGCGGGTGAATCCGCCGGTGACGGTGACCTTGGCGGTCACATCCCAGTCGCCGTCGATGCGCATGCCGCGCGTGAAATAGGAGTTCGTCAGCTCGGAGCGCGACGCGTGCTCCTGCCAGCTGCTGAGATTGAGGGTCGATTTTCCGGTGATCCTGTTTTCATAATCGACTCGCCACACCCGGTTCTGATTGTCCCGGTCCGTGAGTTCGTCGTAGCGTTGCTTGTCCCGGCCGAGGCTGGCATTGAGGCTCGATTTCCCCGTGGCCTCCCAGTAGAGCACCCCGCTGTATCCGGTCTGGTCGTAATCGTTATTGGTCGGCGTTCCGCCCACGAGCTGTGAGTTGAGGTAGTCCACCGTTGTAGACCTCGCGCGAACGCCGATGCGGGTATTTGCGCCCGATCGGTACAGGACCTCGACTGAGTTCGAGGTGATGGTGCGCTCAAGATCGGGACGTTGCTGCTGCTCCAGTTTCCTGTCCGAGAGAGCGGCGGTCAGCCACCAGCTTGGATGAAAGTGGTAGGAGGCATTAAAGCCCTGGACGCGGGTTGTTTCGATATCCAGCACGTACTCGTCCAGTTCCAGAAAGGATGACAGCTCGCGCTGGTATTCGGATGACAGGCTGCCCGACCAGAGGTTGCCGACCTTCCACAGCCAGTTGGCCTTTGCGCGTCCGTTGGTATGATCGAGTTCATTGAAATAATCGTAACTGGTCTGGTTGATGTTCGCATTCAGCTCAATCGCCTGCCGGCTTAGGTCCAGGCGGGAAGCCAGGCCGAAACCGTAGGTGGTAATCGCATCGTCCTTCTTGGTGCCCCCGGTCACGGCGATGGCTTCCGCGTCATCGACGACCCGGAAGACATTGTCATCCAGTCGTACATTGACAAATGCATAAGGGTCGAACTTCTCGACCGTGACCGCTTGCGCGGGAAACGCGGCCAAGGCGGCAATCACGGTGAGTGGCGCCGGTAACAGCCTGGTCATGTAGCGTCGGTCTCCGTTTTGTATCCGTGGCAACATCAGTATGATGCCCATGTGACTCTATTAAGCAACATTGGTGCCATTACTGGACGGCAGAGGCAGGTTGTCGATGCAGTCGAGAATGGCCCCCGCATGTCTCTTCCAGGAGTTTTTCTCGAGCCAGGCGCTATTGCGGGGATATTGGAAATCCTGTCGGGACAGCGACTCGCACACCCGGTCCAGCTTTTCGGCGGCATCCTGGAGATCGCCCGGAGTGAAACTTTCGCCCCACCAGCCCTCCATGGATTCACGGAAGCAGCCAGTGTCCGGGTAGACGGCCGGCCTGGCGAAGGTGGCGGCGAGCGGTAAGATGCCGGAGTTGAGCGCGCGGTGCTGACCGAGGAAGAGCAGATCGGCGGCGCACAGGACAGCGGCCATTTCTTCCTCGTTGAACTTCTTGTAGATAAAGCGTACCGAGTCTCGTGGCAGTGACTCTCGAACGTGATTTTTCAGCCGTAGCAGCGCACGTCGCATGGTGCCCGCGGGCGGGTAGACGAACTCGCCGGCAATCAGCAGGCATTTATCGGGGTATCGCATCTTTCGTAGCGCGGAGATCACGAATGGCTCGTTCTTGTACGGCCTTTGTTTTCCGAAGTTGAGGATGATCAGGCCGTCTTCCGGGAGATGCAGCCGGCGGCGTGCCTCGAGACGGTCTATCTCGTGGAAATTTATCAGGTAGTCCCCATGATGACAGACGATGTTCTGCTTGTGGCGAGCCGCGGGGAAGCGCCCGGTCAGTTCCTGGATCGAATTTCTGCAGTGATGGACGAGGATGTCCGCGTAGGCGATGACCAGGCTGAACACGGACGTGCTGTCGGCAACGCGGGACTCGTGCGGTTGCAGGTTGTGCACGGTATGGACAATGATGGTTTTGTTTTCCCGATACCATCGCAGGCGTGCTTCGATGAGGTTGCGCCACGCCTCTGGATCGCCGCCTCTATGCGGGTACCAGTCGTACAAACGCTCCGGCCAGTGAATGTGCAAAACATCGGGAACCACGTTGGAATGGAAAAAATTGGTGACATCGCCGATCACCGAGTGCCCGGCCGCCTTGTAGGCATCCAACAGGGACTCGATGTAGGCGTTGTCCGAGGGTTTTTCCGTGACGAGTATCAGCATGGGCGCGGCTGCTTGAATCGGGATGACGGGATGATCAGCGTGCGGTCAGTCTGACCCGGCTGCCGGCGGAAATTCTCTGCTCAGGTGGCGCATCGCGCCAGCGAGGACAGTTGGCCACGGGCCGTGCATTTGACGTCCGAAGCGGTGAGGTAATAAATTAACTTATTGTTATACATTGGATTATAACCGCCGTGCTAGAATTTTCATGATCCTGCCGTCGTCAGGTGCGAGTTTTGCATTACAAACAGAACGGCATGTGTTCAGTTAGTTTATACAACAAGCGGGATTCCAGGATAGGCCCCTTGCGGCAATTCGGGTTGAATAGAAAGGACTTTTGAAGACTCAATGTACGAGGAATTTTACCAGCTTAGGGAAAAGCCCTTCCGGTTGAGCGCGGATTCCAGGTTTTTCTTCGAAAGCGGCGGTCACAAGCGCGCCCTGGCCTACCTGAGCTACGGTCTGGAGCAAAAGGAAGGTTTCATCGTCATCGCCGGCAGCATCGGCGCCGGCAAGACTACGCTGCTCGAAAAACTGATCAGCCAGATCCGGGACAAGCGGATCGTGGTAGCGAAGCTCGTCTCGACTCAACTCGAGCCCGATGATTTCCTGCACATGGTGGCGGCGGCCTTCAAGCTGACTCATGAACCGCAGAGCAAGGCGGGGATTTTGAAGGGCCTGTCGAAGTTCTTCCAGCAACAGGCCATGAAAAATGAGGGCGTGCTCCTGGTCGTCGACGAGGCGCAAAATCTTCCAAAGCGCTCTTTGAACGAGCTGTTGACGCTCACGTACATCCACGCGGAAGGCGTGCCGGGGATGCAGGTTGTCTTGCTGGGCCAGAACGAGCTGCTCGCCACCCTCAAGTCACCGGAAATGGAGGAATTCCGCCAGCATATCATCACCACTTACACCCTGCAGGGCATGACGAAGGAGGAAACCCGGCGCTACATCGAGCACCGGATGAAGCTGGTGGGATGGAAAGGCGACCCCGCCTTTTCCGCGGACGCCCACGATGAAATCTTTGCCCAGACAGGCGGGGTGCCGCGGCGTATCAACACATTCTGCAACCGGCTGTTGCTGTACGGGTATCTGGAGGAGCTTCACGCCTTCACGCGGGAGACGGTCAGAGTCGTCGCCGATGAACTCAAGACCGAGTTGGGGCAGAAGTCGGGCGGGCTGTCATACCCCGACGATGGCCCGGCCGCGGCGCCCGAGCCGGAAGCCTCCATGCCGTTGCACGAGGAATCGGCGCCGGTCAGGGAGGCAACGGCTGCGCCAGATGCACCAGATGCGCCAGTCGGCGCGTCGCAGGCCCCGGATTCCATACCCGTCGTCGAGACGGTCCCGGACCCGGTCGCGCCATCGGAGCCGCCCGCCGATCCGGTCGATATCCCGCCTCCTGATAATGTCCAGGCGGTGCCCGCGGGCCCGGCTCCCGTCGCCACCGCAAGTGAGACGCCGGGGGGGGCGCGGCAGCGGCGCGTGTTCGCCCTGGATCAATCGACGATCGCGCTGGTGGGCGCCGTGATCCTGGTGGTCGTGGTCTATCTCATCGTGCTTCCAAACCGCGCCCCGGATGATTCCGAACAGGATTTGGGTCTTTCTTCCGTTTCCGGTGAGAAGGTCACCGGCAGCCTAGAGCTTCGCACCCCTCCAGCAGCGGATGTCGGCCAGGGAGAAGGGGCGCCGTCTGGGCCCGACATGGAGCTGAAGGATATGTCTCCGCCATCCATGGCGGACAGCGGACTGCCCCAGGAAGCGGCGCCGGAGACCCCGCGGGCGGCGGCTGCGCCCGTAGCCCCGGTGGTGGACAATAAATCCGTTGCGGCCGCCGGATCCGCGGCCGCCGTGCGGGCAGACCGCGCCTCCGGAGACCGGCTTGCCGCGGCAGGTTCGCCGGAGCCGGCCGCCAGGGCGAAGGCGCCGCCGACGGGTGCCGGTGGTGCCGGCGATTCGCCCGCCAGGAAGCTGGAATCGCTTCGTCAGCAGCTGCAGGCGGATGATCCGGTGGCCTCGCCGACGACGGTACCTTCACAGGAAACGAACCGGGTCCCGGTGACGCAGACGACGCCCGGCAGGCCCGTCGCGCCCAGGACGCCGCCCAAACCTGCCGAGGAATCGAGCCGGACGGCCAGCGCAGAGCCGCGGCCCTCGGCGGCGAGCGTCCCTGCGTCCCCGCCCGCGGATCGGTCGCCTGCGCCGCCGTCGGCGCGACAGGACAATAGCATCACCATTCAGGAACTGGACCGGCTCGCCGGGACCTTTTCCCGGGCCTATGAAGCCGGGGACCTGAGTACCCTGGTAGGTTTGTTCGCGGAAGACGCGAGCACCAATGATCAGAACGACAGGGCCGGCATTGCCCGTGACTATCAGGAACTGTTTCAGCTCAGCGAGAGGCGCAGCTTCACGATCAGCCGCTTGCGGTGGGAGCAGGATTCCGGCGACGGGCTGAAGGGAGAGGGGGACTTTCAGGCCAATGTCGTCCTGAAGAATGGCCAGGGCGTGACCTCGGTCGACGGCAAGGTGGTTTTCCACGTAAAAAAAGGGCCGGACGGCGTCCAGATCACCGAGATGCTGCATACCTATAACTGACGGGTTCGCCCGGCGCCGTGTGGCATGTGGCTCCCCGAGCCGGTATGATGAGCTACGTCGTCTTGAGATGATCCGCGGTGTCCCGGGCGTGATGCGGAAGATGCCGATTTTTCAGAGGGGACCATGAACGTGCCAAAACTGTGCCTTGGAGCTGGAATCGTCATGGCCCTGTCTTTGCCGGTTTGGGTTTATGCGCAGGAGCACGACGCTCAGCCGCAGCCCAGGCCGGTTGTGTCCCCGCGCCTGGCGGCGCCGCTGAACTGAAATTGGCGGCCGCCATCGGCATCATCAAATCTGCCCCCGAACCCGAGAAGGCGGAAACCCCGCCCGCGCCAGCCCCGGCGCCGGCGGCGGCGCCCGAGCCGCCAGTCGCGCCGGCGCAGCCCCCGCTGGCCGAGGCTGAGGAAACCGTTGTGGCCGAGGAAGACACGACCGGATCGGCCGGGGTTTCCCGAAACCAGGTCCTGATCGGGGCCGGTGTTGCCGTCCTGCTGGGTGTCCTGGCCGGCAGCGGCGGCAGCTCGAGTACCTCTTCGCACGGACAATAATGAACGGGACGACCGGGCACGGCATGAGAGGACAGAGACCGGCTCTGTTGCCTTAACCCGATCGACGGGCACGGACTCCGAATGCATTCCCGTCTGCGCCGGTTTCTCGCCCAGGTCCTGTTGCTTCCGGCGCCCCTTGTCCTGCCGCACGTGAGCGTGCTCGCCGAGCCCTCGGTGCTGGGTCAGACCGGTCTTATCCACATGCCGGATGCGAGGCTGGCGCCAGACGGCGGGTTCCGCATCGGTATCAGCGACGACTCTCCCTATTCCGCGATCTGGAGCAGCGTGACCCTCCTGCCCCGGGTCGAGGTGTCGGCGAGATACACCACGATCGACGGCATCCCGGTATTTGAAGACGACGCCAACGTGGGCGATTTCCGCGATAAGGCCTTCGACGCCAAATTGTTGTTGTTCCGCGAGCGCGGACCACTGCCCCAGGCGGCCGTCGGGATACAGGACTACCTCGGTACCCGGCTGTTCTCGGCCCGCTTCCTTGCTCTCGGCAAGCAGCTCGGAAACGCCGATCTCACGCTTGGATATGGCGATGACCGGATCGACGGATGGTTTGGCGGAATACGATATCGCCTGGGTCGAGGCGGGCGTTTCAGCCTGGTGGCTGAATACGACGCGAATGATTATTCGCGCGACTACCGGGCTGAGTCGTCCGGGGCGGCGTCACGGGCGGGCGGCGCCACGTTGGGGCTCGAATATCGATACGGCTGGTTAGGCGCTCAGATTGCCTCGCAGGATGGTGACGTCGGTTTCAATGCCTACGTATCGATCCCTCTGATGGAGCGCGAATTCATCCCGAAGATCGATGAGCCGGCGCCTGTGCCGGCCTCGGCGTTGCCACAGACAGATCTTGAGGCCTGGAGCGTCGACGGGCGATATGCGGGGTCTCTTGAGGATGGATTGAAGCGCGAGGGGTTCCAGAACATACGGGTCACATTGCGTGGAAACGCCGTCTCCGCCAGTGTGACGCATCCCCGCATATCTTCGGTCCGTCGCGCTGTCGTTCGGGCCGCTCGCATTCTGGTTCAGGAGGGCCCCCGCGATCTGGCGGCCGTGAACGTGACCTATACCGCGAACGACCTGCCGGTAGTTACCTATCAGTTCCGGGATATTCCGCTGTTGCGTGAATACCTGGCGGACGCGCTCCCCTGGGAGCAACTGGAGCCAGGGCTTGATGTCGTCTACGCGGATGTGCCGCCCGATGATTCGGTTCGGGATGATTTCGATGAGGCAACCGGATCCGGCCAGGCAGAGGACGCAGAGCCCGTAGCGATTATCGACCAGGGCGGGGGACGCTACGCTCAGGATGAATTCAGCTTCAGCCCGCTGGCCTTGAATTTTCTGTTCAATATCACGCGCACCGATCCCGGCCGCGCGTTCCACTATGACGTGTTTTCCCTGCTCGGCTACAGGAAACATTTCGGTGAGGGCCTGTTCTTCTCTGCCGCGGGCCGGATCCAGATCTATGAGGATGTCAGTGACGCGGCGGTGGAGTCCGACAGCCTGCTTCCCCATGTGCGTTCCGATATCGCCGAATACAAACAGGGCGGTCGGCTGAGCCTCGATTCGTTGCTGGTGAATAAATATCTTGATCTGCCCGGGCGCGTGAACGCGCGGGTGTCGGCCGGATACTATGAGGAGATGTACGGGGGTATCGGCGGTCAGCTCCTGTACTTGTCTCGAGACGGAACCTGGGCCGTGGATCTCGCGATGGATGGCCTCAGGCAGCGCGACCCGGGGGACAATCTTGCATTCCGGGATTATTCAGTACTCACCACTCTGTTGTCGGGCCACTACCGCTGGCCCGGGTATGGATTGACGGGCACGGTTCGGGTAGGGCAATTCCTCGCCAGGGACGAGGGCATCCGTTACGAATTGAAGCGCAGATTTGGTTCGGGAGTGGAGATCGGCGCCTGGTACACCATTACCGACGCGCATGACGAAACCGGGCCGGGAAGCCCGGGAGATCCGTATCGGGACAAGGGGGTGTTCGTGAGCATTCCGCTGAGTTCCATGCTGACAATGGATACGCAGGAGAGCGCCAGTCTGTCGATCTCGCCCTGGCTGCGGGACGGGGGGCAGATGGTGGCTTCGCCGGGAGATCTCTACGGTTTGATGGAGCGCGGAGTGATTGGCGGGCCGGATTTCACCGCCGGCTATTGAACCGCGGCATCACGCCTGATTGGTGATCTTCCGGTAGAGTTTCTTCAGGAGCAGTATCATGACGTGCGCCGACCGCGCCGCGTCTTCCCCTTCCGCCTCGGGCGTGACGCTCAGGACGTGGCGGAGCACCTTCTTGTAATAGAAGCGACGGACGGGGTTGTCGATCAGGGCGGCGAAGTAGTCGGGGGATGAGCGGAAGAAATAGAGATGGCGATCCCCGCCCCCCGCGATGGCACGGGCGGGGTTGAGGTTGAATAATTGTTCCAGCAATTCATCGATCACGCGCCGGACCGAGGGGGTCTCGCGCAATCTCGCGGCGATCAGGGCGGGCAAGGGCATGTCGTAGAGCGTGTGAACGACCCCCAGTGCCGCCATCAGCATGCGTTCACACCGGAGCGCGCGCGCGCGACCGGTGATCCGCTCCCAGTCGAGATCTGCATGATGCAGCAGGAATTCGGGGATATCGCAGTAGGCGTAGAGCCGTTGCTCCCAGAATTCCTTGGTGGCATTCACGCACAGGATGAGAAACATGTCATCCCTTGAAAAGGTCGGTATTTTCATTCCCCCGAGGGTGGTATACGCGCGGTTTCTCAGGATCTCGCCGGCATGGATGCCGAGTTCACGCGGCGGAATTCCCCAGTGCAGGTCGATTTTCAGGCGGCGGTCCTCATGCCACAGGCCCGACTGCAGGCAGGCAATCTCGGCCTTGTCCGACATGGTCGACAGGAATCCCTCGGCAAGAAACAGTTCCTTGGCCCGGGGGTAGTCGGACTCCGGCACCAGGAGGTCGATATCGCCGCACTTGCGGGCGGAAAAGTCTCCATAGGCGAGTTGAGTCGTGATGAGGCCCTTGAAGACGGTGCACTCGATACCCTGCGCACCCAGCCGCACCGTGAAGAGCACCTCCTTCAGCAGGCTGAGGTTGGACTGGGTGGTGGCGATTGAAAGGATTTTCAACCGTTCGATCATCTCCGCGGGCGCCATGTCTTCGAAATGACGCCGCAGGTTCCGATATGCGAGGCTGCCGACGCCGTGATCTTCCGCGAGTCTTTCGACTTCATGCCAGTCAACGCCCGCCGCCAGTTCTCGTGCCCGGATGAGTTCTGCCGGCGTCATCGCCGAGCGCGCGCAGGCCAGCAGCAGGGCCTCGGCCGCGGGCAATTCCCGCACATAGGGGGTATTACTGGGCTTGGACATGATCCAGGTCAATTCAAAATAGGGTAAATATAATCCGATCAATAAATTAAGATATTCCAGGGTATGTGCTGGTTGTCGGCCCGGGGGGGATTTTCGTGAGTAAAGGGACGCGGTCTTTCGAACCGTTTCTCTGGTCGCCGATTGTTGTTTCCCCCCTGTTTTAGTAGACTGAAAGCGGTTTTCTCGGGGGAGAGAATGCAGTATCGCAAACGTGAAAACTTAACGGTTCAATCGGTTGATGAAGAAACTCTGATTCTGGATCTGGATAGCAATCATATACATCAGCTAAATCCCACGGCAAGTTTCATCTGGGAGTTGTGTGACGGAAACATGTCGGTTGATAGATTGGCGGAGCTGTTTGCCGAGAACTATGGAATCGACGGTGCATCGGCGCGAACGGATGTGGAGAATGTTATCAGGCAGTTACTCGACTTGGGGTTGATCAAAACAGATTGAGATACATGATCAGGACATGCAGTGCGCAGGACGCGGTAATTCGGAGGGTTGGAAAATGAGTGATGTGCAAAGCAATTCCCGGCGTGATTTTCTGAAGAAGTCCGCCTATGTGGTTCCGGTCATCATGACGATGTCGGCTACGCCCGCGCTGGCCGGTCAGGGGTCGCACCACAAGGACTACGACAAGAAGAAGCGCAAGAAGAAAGAAGACAAGTACAGCAAGAAGAAATACGACAAGAAGAGCAGGAAGCACTAAGTAGCTTTCTTGTTACTTGGTATCTCGCCTGATTCGGACGAACCCGCTCTGATTTCTTGAAGATACTGAGCCTCCGCATTCTGGAAGTCGGAATAAGGGTCCGCTGCGCGGACCCTTATTCTTATGGCTTGCTGTTGAAGGGTTACAGCGCCTTTGTCACCGGGTCGATACCCGATCCCGTTCTCGAGTACTCCGTTCATCCCCTGGATCCCTCCGGGTTCGAACTCCTCTTCGCCGGCGAACTCGCGCAGACGGCGGAGGACGAGTACGATCTGCTCTACTATTTCGAGAAGCACATGACCATGGAGGTCCAGAAGCTGCGGCAGGACCTCCTGTTCATGCACGCGGCGGCGCTGGAATACGACGGCCGCGTACTGTTGCTGGTCGCGCCCTCCGGCAGCGGCAAATCGACCACCACCTGGGCGCTGATCAACAGCGGATTCCGCTATCTGAGCGACGAACTCGCCCCGATCCATACCGGGACCCTGCAAGTGCATCCCTATCCCCACGCACTGTGTCTGAAGGCGGAGCCTCCCGAACCCTTCGGCTTGCCCGGCGAGACCCTGCACACCTCCTACACCCTGCATGTGCCGGTGGAGAGCTTCCCGGGCGACTGGGGCCGGGAGCCCGCTCCGCTCGCGGCGATATTCTTCCTGCGCTACGACCCGGAGATCGGCGATCCTCAGGTCAGGCCGATCTCCAAGGGTGAAGCCGGCGCCCGGATCTACAGCAATGCCCTGAACCTGCTGGCCCATGCCCGCTACGGGCTGGATGCGGCGGTGAAAGTGGCGGGCCACAGCCTGTGCCTGGAGCTCGTCACCAACGACCTGCGCAAGACCTGCGACTTGATAAAATCCACGCTGCGGAACTGACGCGGTCCCCGCCGCGGTCTCTTGCTCCACGTCCGGATCTGGTATTGTGGCGCGGTAGCCGGAAAGTCCGCCCGCGCGCGCCGTCCGATGCGCGCAGGGACGATGCTGCGCGAGATCGGGAACGGGCCATGAGCGATGCCATGAGGATGAAATGATCGATCGACGGTTGCGCGCGCGCCTGCTGTCCGCCAGCGTGCTGTGCCTGTCCGCCGTACTGGCGCAGGCGGCCGACGCGCTGCCGGGCGCGGACCAGCTGAGACAGCAGTTTGAACAGCTCTCCCCCGAGCAGCGCCAGGCGGCGGCGCGCGCCCTCGCGATGCCGTCCGCGCCGGCGACCGTCGCGCCACAGCCGGTGGGAGAATCCCGGACTGCGGCCGTGATGCCATCCGATGCCGCGCCGCGCCCGCATGCCGCCGATGACTCCCGGTCCTTGCGCGGGGATACGCTGCTGCTCACGCTGCGCACCCCGCTCGCGGCGGAGGCGGGGGCCGCCGCCGAGAAGAGACTCTACCGGCTGGACCAGGCGGGGGCCGTCGTGCTGCCGGATGCCGGCCGTGTCGTACTCGCGGGCCTGAACGAACGGGAGGCGGTCGAGCGGCTGTCGGTCGAGCCCGGGCTCGCGGGACGCGTGATCGCGGTGCAACGGCTGCCGATCGATCCCGAGCTGAAGCTGTTCGGACTGGATCTGTTCAGCGGCGCGCCCACCACCTTCTCTCCGGCGGTCAACATCCCGGTTTCCGCCGACTACCTGATCGGGCCGGGCGACAGCGTGATCGTCCAGTTGTTCGGCAAGGAGAACAACCAGTACGAGTTGACCGTGACCCGGGACGGCACGCTGCTGTTTCCCGGCATCGGCCCGCTGTCGGTCGTCGGACTCACCTTTTCGCGCCTGCAGGACGAGATCCAGACCCGCGTGCAGCGGCAACTCAGCGGCGTGACCGCATCGGTCACCCTGGGCCGGATCCGTTCCATCCGCGTCTTCGTGCTGGGGGACGCGCAGACGCCCGGGTCGTACGTGGTCAGCGGGATGTCCACCCTGACCAACGCCCTGCTCGTGAGCGGCGGCATCACGCCGGTCGGCAGCCTGCGCGACATCCAGCTCAAGCGGGAGGAAGGCCCTGTCTCCCGGCTGGATCTTATATGACCTGCTGCTGCGCGGTGACACCCGCGGCGACGCGCGCCTGCTGCCGGGCGATGGATCTTCGTGCCGCCGAGCGGCAGGCAGGTCGGCATCGCGGGACAGCGGTGCGCCGTCCGGCGATCTATGAGCTCAAGGACGAGAAGACCGTCGAGGACCTGATCGGGCTCGCGGGCGGGCTGCTGCCGGAGGCCTTCCCGCGCAAGGCCCGGATCGAGCGCATCGGAGCCGACCACGAGCGCATCCTGCTCGACCTCGATCTGACGCGCGCGGAGGACAGGCGGACCGAGCTGCGCGACGGGGACCTGGTCCGGGTCGATTCCGTGCTGGATCGGCTCACCGGCGCCGTCACGCTGTCGGGTCACGTCAATCGGGCGGGCGATTATCAGTGGTTCTCCGGCATGCGCCTCACGGACCTCATCCCGGCGCTGAGCGACCTGCAACCCAGGGCGGACGCGCGTTACCTGCTGATCATGCGCCATGATCCGGTCAGCCGGAACACCGAGTTCCTCGACGCCGATCTCGCCGCGGCCCTGAGCGGCGCGGAGGCGGCGCGAAATCCCGAATTGCAGCCGGGGGACGAGATCCGCGTCTTTGCCCTCGACGAGGACCGCGCCGCCACGATCCGGCCGCTGCTGGCGCTGAGCGAGGCGCAATCCTCGCCCGGCCGTCCGTTGCACATGGTCGGCATCGACGGCACGGTGCATCACCCGGGGCAGTACCCCCTCTCGCCCGGCATGCGAGTGAGCGATCTGCTGCGCGCGGCGGGCGGTCTCACCGATCGCGCCTACACGCTCGCGCTGGAACTGACGCGGCACGACATCGTGGCGGGCGACCGCCGCGTGATGTCGCGCCACGACATCGATCTCGCCGCGGTGCTGGGGGGATCGGCCGCCGCCGACATGACGCTGGCGGCCTATGATCAGGTGATCGTGCGCCGCATCCCGCGCTGGGACGAGGCCGGCAGTATCGAGCTCAGGGGAGAGGTGCGTTTCCCGGGCAATTATCCGGTGGCGCGCGGCGACAAGCTGTCCGAGGTCATCCGCCGCGCCGGCGGGCTGACGGCCGAGGCGTATCCGCGCGCCGCGGTCTTTCTGCGCGAATCGGTGCGCCAGCGCGAGCAGGACTCCCTCGACCAGCTCGCGCTCCGTCTCGAGCACGAGCTGGCCAACATGAAGCCCGACGAGGGCGAGGTGGCGGTCGTCGAAGGAGGGCTGTTGCTCAAGCAGCTCCACGCCGCGCGCGCGACCGGGCGCGTGGTGATCGATCTCGAGCAGTTGTTGCGGGAGGAAGACTACGACATCTCCGTCAACGTCGGCGATCGGCTGTACATACCGCAGAAGCCCGAGGAAGTCACCGTGATCGGCGAAGTGTACAACCCGACGTCGCATCTTTATAATTCCAGGCTCGGTCGTGACGACTATGTCCGTCTGAGCGGAAACGTCACCGAAAGCGGCAACGGGAAGGCGATCTACGTCATCCATGCGGATGGGTCGGTGAGCCCGGATCCCGGCTGGTTCGGCGGCAAGATCGTCATGGGACCGGGTGATACGGTCGTGGTGCCCATGAAGCTCGAGCGGCTCAGCAAGCTCAAGCTGATCACGAGCGTCAGTCAGATCCTGTATCAGCTCGCTCTCACTGCGGCCAGCCTCGACGTCGTCGGCGTGTTCTGAGCCTCGGACCGTCTCTACGCTGGCAATCATGGGTCGGCGGCACTTCCTGGACGCGGCTTGATGGATGACAAAACCCGCCAGCGCTATCCGGCGCCGAATCTCTACCGCGAGGAAGACGAGGAGATCGACCTCGCCGACGTCTGGCGCGCGCTCGTCGCCGGGCGCACCCTGATCGCTGTCCTGACCGTTCTCTCCGTCGCGGCGGCGGCGGCCTTCGCCTTCCTGGCGACGCCGGTCTACCGCGCCGAGACCCTGCTCGTTCCGGTCGAGAACTCGGACAAGACGACCAGTCCCCTGCTGCAGCTCGGCGCGCTGGAGAATCTCGCCGGGATCGGCGCCGGCGGCGCGTCGGCCGAGGCGCTGGCGGCGCTGGGCTCGCGCGTATTCACCGACGCCTTCATCCGCGAAGAGAAGCTGATGCCCGTGCTCTTCTCCGAACGCTGGGACGGCGCGCGCGGGACCTGGAAGACGGACGCGGAGATCCCGACGGCGTGGGACGCCTATCAGACGTTCAACCGCAAGGTGCGTTTCGTCAGCAAGGACGTCAAGACCGGACTGGTGACCCTGGCGATCGAGTGGCGCGATCCGGAACTGGCGGCGCAATGGGCCAACCGCCTGGTGCAGAGGATCAACGCCGAGCGGCGCGCGGAGGCGATCCGCGAGGCGGAGACCAGCATCACCTACCTGAAGGAGCAGCTCGCCGAGACCAGCCTGGTCGAGATGCAGCAGGCGATCTATCAGTTGATCGAGGCGAAGATCAAGAAGATCATGGTGGCGAAATCGCTCGATGAATACGCCTTCAAGGTGATCGATCCGGCCGTGCCCCCGCAAGAGATCTCCTCTCCCGGCGCGTCCCGCTCATCCTCCTCGGGCTGCTGTTCGGCCTGATCGTGTCGGCGCTGGTCGTGCTCGTGCGCGCCAGGATTTCCGGCCGCGCCCCGGCATGAAGCCCCCGGCCGCAAGCTACTGACGCGAAATATGTTTGGCCCCGGCCAGCGCCCGCCCCGGGACGCCGGGCGCTGGCCGCGTGTCCGCTCCCACAATGACTTTTCTTGGGAAATGATTGTGTTATCCTTGTAAGCTCTCGGAGGGTCCTATTCTCGTCAAGGGCTATGCCAGAAGTGTCCCGACAGAGGATACCGGTCCAATAATCTATAAAAACAGGCGGGTAAAATTATGGAATTGGATTTCATGGCCAAGATGCGCGTTGTGTTCAGTGGGGTGCTGGCGGGTGCTGTGCTGTCGATCGGCTCTGGAAACGCATTCGCCGCGTTCGAGGGCGGGGATGCCGCCGCGGGTGAAGCCAAGGCCGCCCTCTGTGCGGGTTGCCACGGCGGTGACGGCAACAGTCCCGCCGCCGATTTCCCGCGCCTGGCGGGTCAGTACGCGGGTTACATCGTCAAGCAGGTGAGGGATTTCCAGAGCGGCCTGCGCGCCAATAACGACACCATGGCCGGCATGGCGGCGACGGTGGCCAGCGTCGAGGATGCCAAGGACATCGCCGCTTTCTTCGCCAGCAAGAAGATGGCGAAGGACCCCCTGATGCCGGTCAATGCCGACCTGGCGAAGAAGGGGGAGAAGCTGTTCAATGACGGCAATGCGCAGTCCGGCGTCTATGGCTGCGTCCACTGTCACGGTGAGCGCGGCAAGGGCAAGGCCGCCAACATCACGCAGTTTCCGCGCATCGGCGGTCAGCATCGCGATTACATCACCAAGCAGCTGAACGATTTCCGCGCCGGCACCCGCAAGAACGATCCCGGCGGCATGATGGCGGACATCGCCAAGAAGCTCTCCGAGGACGAGATCAAGTCGGTCGCGGAATATCTCTCCGCGCAGCTGCCCTGAAGGTTTGATACTCCCCGGGCTGGCCTTGCGCCGGCCCGGGAATGTTCCGATCGATTTCCGGATTCCACTGCGCCATATCCGGGCTACCACGCGTTCTCGTAGGTTGGGCTGAACGCAGTGAAGCCCAACGAATAACGAGCCGATTTCCGACGATGTCGGGCTTCGCTTTTGCTCAACCCAACCTACGTCCCCCGATCAGCCTTGCCGTCCCGCCGTCACTCGGCGGCGAACGCGACCACGTGTTCGGCGCACACCCGCAACCGTACCTGTTCTCCGACCGCGTGGTCGCGGTGACTGGGGAACAGGGACAGCAGATGGATTCCGGTGGCCAGCTTCAGGGTGTAGAGTATCTCCGCCCCCTTGAACGCCTTCTGGACGATCTCGGCCCGCAGTTCGCCCTCGGGGTCGGGGACGATGTCGTCCGGACGCAGCAGGACGTCGACCGCGGTGCCCACGGGCCAGGGGTAGGCCTGCCGTCCCCGCAGCGCGCCGAAGTCGGTCTGGACGGCGTTCGCCGCCGTCAGCATGCCCTTCACGAAGACGCCATTGCCGATGAATCCCGCGACGAAGCGGTTCGCCGGCTGATGATAAAGATTGAACGGCGTGTCCCACTGGATCAGGCGCCCATCCTTCATGATGCCGACCCGGTCGCCGAGCGCGAAGGCCTCCTGCTGGTCGTGCGTCACCAGCAGGGCCGTGATGTGGCGGGACCTGAGCAGCTCGCCGACCTCCTTTCCGAGCCGTTCGCGCAGCTCGACGTCGAGGTTGGAGAACGGTTCGTCCAGCAGGATCAGATCGGGGTTGACGGCCAGCGCCCGCGCCAGCGCGACGCGCTGCTGTTGCCCGCCCGAGAGTTCGTGCGGGTAGCGCCGTTCGGCACCGGACAGGCCGATGACCTCCAGCAGCTCGCCGGCGACCCTGCGCTGTTCCGCCTTGCTCCGGCCGCGCAGGCCGAAGATCACATTGTCGTGGACGTTGAGGTGCGGGAACAGGGCGTAGTCCTGGAACACCATGCCGAGTCGCCGCTTCTCCGGGGCCGTCAGGCGTCCCGGGCGGGAGACGACGGCGCCCTTCAGGGTGATCTCGCCGCGCTGGACCGGCTCGAAGCCGGCGATGGCGCGCAGCACGGTGGTCTTGCCGCAGCCGCTGGGCCCGAGCAGGCAGGCGATGTCGCCGCGTTCGATGGCCAGGGTCAGCCCGTCGATGACGGTATGATCGCCGTAGCGGCACTCCAGGTCCGTGATTTCCAGTTGCCGCGGCATCGGTTCAGGATAATCCGGGTTGCGGATGGAATCCGGGGTATGGAAATGAGCGGGTCATATTTGTGTGTGGGAGAATCCGCCTGCAGTTCTCTCGTGTTGGGCTTCACGTTGTCAGCCCAACCTGCATAACTGTGCTTCGGTGATCAATCCGTAGGGTGGGCACGGTATTTTTTGTGCCCACCGAATGCATGACCTGTTTCCGCTGGCCGCCCCCCTACGTGAATCAGCCGGCTCCCCACCACCCTGACCGGCGTTGGGCTCATTGTCGTAGCCCGGATGAAGCGCAGCGGAATCCGGGGATAATCTGCTCCCGGATTCCGGCGCTGTGCGCCTCCATCCGGGCTACGAGAACACGGCACCGTGCCCAACCTACGTGATTCAGACCGGCTTGACCAGCAGAAATTCGAGCAGTGCCTTCTGGGCATGCAGGCGGTTTTCCGCCTCCTCCCAGGCCACGCTCCGGGGTCCGTCCATGACCTCGGCGCTGACCTCCTCGCCGCGGTGCGCCGGCAGGCAGTGCATGAACAGCGCGTCGGGGCGCGCGCGCCGCATCACGGCGGCGTTCACTTGGAAGGACGCGAAGGCCTGCTCGCGCTGTTGGGCCTCTTCTTCCTGGCCCATGCTGGCCCAGACGTCGGTGACGACGAGATCGGCGCCGTCCGCCGCCGCCAGCGGGTCCCGTCCGAGCCGGACGACGGCCGCGTTGTCGCGGTCGTCCAGGATGGTCGGGTCGTAGCCTTCCGGGCAGGCGATGCGCAGCTGGAAACCGAAGCGGCGCGCGGCATGGATGTAGGAGTGGCACATATTGTTGCCGTCCCCGATCCAGGCCACGGACTTGCCGCGGATGTCGCCGCGCAGCTCGAAGAAGGTCTGCATGTCCGCCAGCAGTTGGCAGGGGTGATGCAGGTCGGACAGGCCGTTGATGACCGGGACGCGCGAATGCGCGGCGAAGCGCTCCTGCATCTCGTGGGTATTGGTGCGCAGCATGATGGCGTCCACCATGCGTGACAGCACGCGCGCCGTGTCCTCCACCGGTTCGCCGCGTCCGAGCTGGGTGTCGCGCGGGGACAGGAAGATGGCGCCGCCGCCGAACTGGATCATCGCGGTCTCGAACGAGACCCGGGTGCGCGTCGAGGATTTCTCGAACACCATGCCGAGCACGCGATTCTTGAGCGGTTCGTAGATCTCGCCGCGGTACTGCATCGCCTTCAGTTCGCGCGCGCGCCGGATCAGGCCCAGCAGTTGCGCGGAGTCGAGGTCGAGCAGCGTGAGGAAATGACGGGGCGGGGTCATGCGCGTGTGGACGCGATCAGGCGGCGCGCGCCGCCTCTTCCCGGACGAGGGCGCCGATACGGGAGACGATCTCGTCCGCCTCGGCGTCGCTGATGATGAGCGGCGGCAGCAGGCGGATCACCTTCTCCGACTGCACGCTGAACAGGATGCCGCGCTCCAGGCCGATCGCCGGCAGGTGGGTCGACGGCCGCGTGAGTTCGATGCCGAGCATCAGTCCGCGGCCGCGGACGTCCGCGACGAGTTCGCAGCCGGCCAGTGTCGCGCGCAGACCGTCGAGCAGGCGTTGCCCGAGGCTCGCCGCGCGTTCGGTCAGGCGCTCGGTGCGCATGGTCGAGACCACCGCCAGCGCGGCGCTGCAGGCGAGCGGGTTGCCGCCGAAGGTGGAGCCATGATTCCCCGGCTGGTAGACGTCGGCCGCGGCGCCGCGCGCCAGGCAGGCCCCGATCGGCACGCCGTTGGCGAGGCCCTTCGCCACCGCGATGACGTCCGGGTACAGAGCGTGGTGCTGGTAGGCGAACCAGCGTCCCGTGCGCCCCATGCCGGTCTGGATCTCGTCGAGCATCATCAGCCAGCCGTGCCGGTCGCACAGCTCGCGGATGTGTTGCAGATAATCGTCGGCGGGGATGTTGATGCCGCCCTCGCCCTGGATCGGCTCGACCAGCACGGCGACCACCTGCGGCGAGTTGCGCGCCACCGCGTGCAGGGCCTCGACGTCGTTGTAGGGCACGCGGATGAAGCCCTGCACCAGCGGCTCGAATCCGGCCTGCACCTTGCGGTTTCCGGTGGCGGAGAGGGTGGCCATGGTGCGGCCGTGGAAGCTCTTTTCCGCGACGATGATCGCGGGCTGCGCGATCTGGCGCTGATGACCGTAGAGGCGGGCCAGCTTGATGGCGGCCTCGACGGATTCCGCGCCGGAATTGCAGAAGAAGACGCGATCCATGCCGGCGACCTCGGTCAGCGCGTCGGCCAGCCGTTCCTGTAGTGCCACGCCGTACAGGTTGGAGGTGTGGATCAGGCGGCCCGCCTGCTCGCACAGCGCCGCGCTCACGGCTGGGTGCGCATGACCGAGCCCGCACACGGCGATGCCGCTCAGCGCGTCAAGATACTTGTTGCCCCGGGTATCCCACAGCCAGGCCCCTTCGCCGCGTTCGAAGGTGACCGGGAGTCGGGAGTAGGTACTCATCAGATGATCCACCTGGATGCGCCCGTGCCTGGTTCGTTGATCGAAGCCGCGCGTGGGTCGCGGCCCGTGGCCGCTGAACGCGCGAGGAAACCGCCAATTATACCGATTTTTCCCCGCGCGCAAACCGCGCGGCCGAAGGGTTCAGGCGCGCGCCCGCGCGCGCGTCTTCGCCACCATGCGCCCGATCGACGGTCCGCCGCCCAGGGCGGCGATCTCATCGAGGCCGAACCAGCGCACCGCGTTCGACTCCGGGGAGACCTCGGGCTGCGCGCCGGCCTCGGCCTCGAGCAGGAAGCGCACGTCGTAATGCAGGTGGGCAGCCTCCGCGCCGCGCGCCGGTATCGGGTGGATGTCGATGTCGAATACCGCCTCATCCGCCGCGCGACAGGCCAGCCCGGTCTCTTCGCGCGCCTCGCGCAGGGCGGAGTCAAGCAGGGAGGCGTCGTCCTCGATGTGGCCGCCCGGCTGCAGCCAGCGGTCGAGCTTGCCGTGATGGAGCAGCAGCGCGCGCCGGCGCTCCGGGTCGACGATCCAGGCCGAGGCGGTGAGATGTCCCTGACTCGTATCGCGCCGGTGGAAACCGGGGGTCTCCCGCACGAAACGGAGCATCTGTTCGAGAAAGCCGCGTTCGGTCTCGTCGTGCGGGGTGTGCGCGGCCAGCAGGCGGAGGACGGCGGACTGTTGCATGGCCGCGGGTCCGCTCAGGTGAGCAGCCGGATCACCTCGGCCACCTCGCCCTTGGCCTCGTCGATGACCTTGAGGCTGGCCTGCGGGGAGAGCGTTTCCGGGGCGAGCTTGGCGAAGGCGGGCAGCTGTTCCATCTGCGGATAGAGCGCGCCCTTGCCGGCCTTCATGTAGCTGTGCAACTGGGCGAGGATGACGAGATCCGCGTAGTCGGCCCTGGAACCGGAGTCGTACTGCCATTCGTCGGCCATCCGCGCCGCCTGCGCCAGGGCTTCGTGGAAACCCCAGCGCCGGAGGATCATCGCGCCGACCTCGCCGCGCAGTTCCGCGCTGGCCTGGTCCAGTGCGGCGGCGTCGGCGGCGAGGGCGCTGTCGTTCTGCACCGCGCACAGGATCGGCACCACGCCGATGTCGTGCAGCAGGCCGGCGAGCAGCGCCTGCTCCGGATCCAGGTGTTCGGTGAGCTTGGCCAGCACCATGCTGATGGCGCCGACCTCGGTGCTGTGGCGCCACGTTTCCTGTACGCGGCGCTTCAGCTCCGGGTTGTTGATCCGGAACAGGTCGCGCAGCGCGAAGCTGATGACCAGTTGCTTGGTGGTGTTCATGCCGATGCGCACGATGGCGGCCTGGCAGTTGTCGATCGGCACGTTGCCGCGGTAGAGTGGGCCGTTCGCGGCCTTGATCAGCTTGGCCGTGATGGCGGGGTCCGCGCTGACGATCCTGGCGATCTTGCTGATGTTCGCGGTCTCGCTCTCCACCGCCTTTTTGATGCGCAGCGCGATCTCCGGCAGGCTGGGGACGCTCAGGCGGTCGGCCTCGAGGTCGGCGCGGAGGGCCTGGTAGACCCGGTTCTCCCGCAGCGCGGCGGTGCGTCCGGAGTCGTCTTCGGGGCCGGCGCCGTCGGTCTTGCCGAGTTTCGCCAGCACCTCCTCCCCGATCGACAACAGACGCGCCGGAGACAGGGCGATCACGCCGTAGTCGCAGGGGCGCGCGGCCGCGATCGCGCTCCGCGCCTTCCCGTCACCGCTCTCGATGACCTGGCGCATGCCGTCGCGCGCCTCCAGTTCCAGCGTGCCGGACAGCAGGAAGTATTGGTGGGGAGAGGCCTCATCGAGGGCGAGGATGCGCGTGCCTTCCTTGATCTCTTCCTGCCGGGCGAGGCCGGCGAGCAGGATCAGTTGTTCGTCGCGCAGGGCTTCGAAGGGCGCGAAACGGCGCAGGTCGGCGGCGTGCAGCGGAGGGTGTTGCGTGTCAGTCAATGATGAACCGCCATGGTGTGTTGCGTTTCATCGCATCCGCCCCGCCCGACGTTTGCCGCGGGCGGGACGGCGCAATGAGAAGCGTGCTGTGCTTAACCGAAATTCCGTGCGACGTACTCCCAGTTCACGAGTTCCCAGAATTTCTCCACGTACTTCGGGCGCGCGTTGCGGTAATCGATGTAGTAGGCATGCTCCCACACGTCGCAGGTGAGCAGCGCGGTCTTGCCCTCGGTCATCGGCGTGCCGGCGTTCGAGGTGCTGGCGAGGGCGAGCGAACCGTCCGCGTTCTTGACCAGCCAGGCCCAGCCGGAGCCGAAGGTCGTGATCGCCGTCTGGCTGAACTTGGTCTTGAACTCGTCGAACGAGCCGAACGTGGCGTCGATGGCCTTGGCCAGCGCGCCGCCCGGTTTGCCGCTGCCGTTCGGGCTGAGGCAGTTCCAGTAGAAGGTGTGGTTCCATATCTGCGCCGCGTTGTTGAACACGCCGCCGGAGGATTTCTTGATGATGGCCTCCAGCGAAAGGGATTCGAATTCGGTGCCCTTGATCAGGTTGTTGAGGTTGGTAACATACGTCTGGTGATGCTTGCCGTAGTGATATTCCAGCGTCTCCGCCGAGATGTGCGGCTGCAGGGCATCCATCGCGTAAGGCAGTTTGGGCAGTTCGTGTACCATCGTTCGCTCCTCATGGGGTGTAAAGCGACGCTCTCTCTGGAATCGTTATTATGCGAGACCGTCGCCTGGGATATTCAAGTTGACAGCGCGTGGTCCATGGCTCCCGGCTGCCGCCGCTGCGCCCGCTTTCCGCCGGGCAAGTTATTCGCAAGGGAACAGACTGGCGGGAACGGCTTAGTGGAACGCTTGAGCAAGTGTAGAGCAGCCTCCTGACCAGTTCAAGAAATCGGGGACAGATTTATTTATTGGAAACCCCTACATTTACAAGAGCATGCAAAAAATAAATCTGTCCCCGATATGAACTCTGTCGAACTCAGTCTGTTTGCCGGCCGCATGGCGGCGGTGTGCGAGGAGATGGGCGCGGTGCTGCGGCGCACGGCATTTTCCCCCAACATCAAGGACCGGCTCGATTTCTCCTGCGCGGTGTTCGACGCCGCGGGCGAGCTGTGCGCGCAGGCGGCGCACATCCCGGTGCACCTCGGCAGCATGGCCTTCGCGATGCGCACCATCGTCGGCGGGCTGGAATGGCGGCCGGGCGATATGGTGATCCTGAACGACCCGTTTCTGGGCGGTACGCACCTGCCCGACGTGACCCTGATCGCGCCCGTGTTCGCCGGCAGCGGGGCGGAGCCCCGGCTCGCGGGCTTCGTGGCCAATCGCGCGCATCACGCCGACATCGGCGCCGTGACCCCGGGCTCGATGCCGATCTCGGGCCGGCTGGAGGAGGAGGGCATGATAGTGCCCCCGACCTTCATCCTGCGCGATGGCGAGATCGATGCCGCCGTGATGGGGCGGATCACCGGCGCGACGCGTAACTCGTCGCAGAACCACGGCGATTTCGCCGCGCAGATCAGCGCCAACCGCTGCGGTGGCGCGCGCCTCGAGGCCCTGGTCTCGGCCCTCGGCCTGCCGGCCTATCGCGAATCACTGGAGGCGCTCAACGATTATGCGGAGCGGCTGGCGCGTTCCGGGCTCAGCGCGATCCCCGACGGCGAATACCGCTTCCGGGACGTGCTCGACGACGACGGACGGGGCACGCGCGATATCCCGCTGGCCTTGACGCTGCGCGTCGCGGGTTCGGACATCGAGGCCGATTTCACCGGTACCGCGCTTCAGGTCCCCGGCAACGTCAACTGCCCGCTGGCGGTGACGGCCGCGGCGGTGTACTACGCCTTCCGCTGTCTGATGCCGCCGGAGGTTCCAGACTGCCTGGGGAGCTTCCGGCCGCTGCGCCTGACGGTGCCGGAGGGCTCGCTGCTGAACGCGCGCCGCCCCGCGGCCGTCGCGGCGGGCAATGTCGAGACCAGCACCCGCGTCGTCGATCTGGTGCTGGGGGCGCTGGCGCAGGCCGTACCCGAGCGCATCCCGGCGGCCAGTCACGGCAGCATGAACAATATCGCCATGGGCGGGCGCTCCGGCGCGCCGGGCTGGGATTACTACGAGACCCTGGGCGGCGGCATGGGCGCGGGGCCCATAGGCGGTGGACTCAGCGGCGTGCAGACCCACATGACGAATACGCTGAATACCCCGATCGAAAGCCTGGAGCTGCATTACCCGCTGCGCATCCGTCGCTACGAACTGCGCGACGGCTCGGGCGGGGCGGGCCGGCGGCGCGGCGGTGACGGCCTGGTGCGCGAGTACGAGCTCCTTGCGCCCGCGACCGTCACGCTGATCACGGAGCGCCGTACCCATGCGCCCTGGGGGCTCGCGGGCGGCTCCGCGGGGGCTCCGGGGGAAAACCGGCACAACGAGCGCCTGCTACCACCCAAGATCTCGTTCGAGGCCGCGGCCGGGGATTGCGTGCGGGTCGAGTCCGCGGGCGGCGGAGGCTGGGGGGAATCTTTGGACTAAGGATGTAGCGCGGATTCCGGCGCTGCGCGCCTCCATCCGGGCTACATTGGTTTTTTCCTGCCGCCGCGGGCGAGGGGTTTGCGCGCCAAGCCTTGGATTTTGCCTGCCGCGCCTATAGTTTAGTGCGTGTTGCCGGTTGGGAGGTCTGACCAGGGCGCGTAATACCTGATTGAAATAGTCGGGTATTGAATCTATCATTTGAACACAGTTGAGATCCGCCGATCCCGGCGGGTATGAGCCGAAACGAGGTGTGGTCATGGATGTAATGGAGAGGATCAAGCAGCAGGTCGAAGGCAACCCGATCGTGTTGTACATGAAGGGCAACCCGGATTTCCCCCAGTGCGGCTTTTCGCAGCGCGCCGTGCAGGTGCTGCGCGGCTGCGGCGCCCAGTTCCAGTACGTTGATGTCCTGCAGGAACCGGAGATCCGCCAGAACCTCCCGCGCTATGCCAACTGGCCGACCTTTCCCCAGCTCTACATCAAGGGCGAACTGGTCGGCGGTTGCGACATCATGATGGAGCTCTACCAGAGCGGTGAACTGCAGAGGCTGGTGAAGGAAGCGGCTTAAGAACCGGTGAGGTGTGAGGGGTGAGGAGTTAGGAGTAAAAAACCGGAATATTCGGTAAAGATAAAGTCTTGACAGCTCATGTGAGGCCGGCAAGCATTTTGCTCACGCCTCACGCCTCACGCCTCACGCCTCACGCCTCACGCCTCACGCCTCACGCCTCACGCCTCACGCCTCACGCCTCACGCCTCACGCCTCACGCCTCACGCCTCACGCCTCACGCCTCACCTTGTCCCATTCATTCACGATCGCACAGAACAGGTCCGCCGTACGTTCGGCGTCATAGATGGCCGAGTGGGCCTCGTCCTGGTTCCAGGTGAACCCGGCGCACTGCACCGCGCGGGCCAGCACGGTCTGGCCGTAGGCGAGTCCGGCCAGAGAGGCGGTGTCGAAGCTGCTGAAGGGATGGAACGGGTTGCGCTTGATCCCGTTGCGTTCCACCGTCGCATTGAGGAAGCCGAGATCCAGGATGGGATTGTGGCCGACCAGGATCGCGCGCGTGCAGCCGGTCGCGCGCACCTTGTGGCGCACCTCGAGGAACAGCGCCTGCAGGGCCTCTTTCTCATCGACCGCGCCGCGAAACGGGTGATGGGGATCGATGCCGTTGAAGGCGAGCGCCTCCGGATTCAGCACGGCGCCGGGAAACGGATGCACATGGTGGCTGTGCGTCGCGGTCGGCGCCAGCCGGCCCTGCGCGTCATAGTCGAGCAGCACGATCGCGATCTCCAGCAGGGCGTCGGTGGCGGGATTGATCCCGCCCGTCTCGACATCGACGACGACGGGGAGGAAGCCGCGAAAGCGGTCGGCGATGCGCTTGGGTTCTGAAACTGACACTGAATGTGATCCTGACGGGGTTTAGCGCAGGGTACCCATCGCCGCGTGTTCAGTAAAGCTCGAACCCCGTTCCGGTGCCAGCATTCAGTCGGGGAGGCGGCGGAACGGCGCGGGATCGATGCCGAGCTTGCGCATCCGGGAACGCAGCGTGTGCGGGTTTATATTGAGCAGCCGCGCCGCGCCCTGCGGCCCTTCGACTCGCCCCAAAGTGCGGCGCAATGCATTGCGTATGTGATCCGCCGCCGTTTCCTCGAGCGTGGAGAAGGTTATCCGGCGATCCGAGTGCGGGTTGTCCGCGGTCGCGCCGCCGGGGGTGGGTCCGAGACCGAGTGCCGCGCCGATCGCCAGCCGCTCGCCCTGGCCCAGGATCGCCGCGCGTTCGATCACCGCCGCCATTTCGCGCACGTTTCCCGGCCAGGTGTAACCGCGTAACTGCTCGATGTCGGCGGTGGTCGGCAACTGCAGATGCAGGCCGAGTTTCATCGCCGCGCGGCGCGCGAAATGGCGCGCCAGTTCGGGGATATCGTCCAGCCGTTCGCGCAACGGCGGGATCAGGACCGGGAAGATCGCGATGCGATACCACAGGTCCTCGCGGAAGCCACCCTGCTGCACCATGGCGGCAAGGTCGCGGTGGGTCGCGGCGATGACCCGGATGTCGACCTGGAGCGGTTGTTCGCCGCCGACGCGGGTCAGGCTGCCATCCTGCAGGACCCGCAGCAGGCGCACCTGCACCGAGGCGGGCAGTTCGCCGATCTCGTCCAGGAACAGCGTGCCGCCGTCGGCGCGCTCGAACCAGCCCTTGCGCTGCGCCAGCGCGCCGGTGAAGCTGCCCTTCTCGTGGCCGAACAGCTCCGAATCGATCAGCTCGGGTGCGATCGCGCCACAGTTCACGCGGATGAATGGTCCCTGCGCGCGCGTCGAGTGCTCATGGATGGCGCGCGCGACGACTTCCTTGCCTGAGCCGGTCTCGCCCAGCAGCAGCACCGAGGTATCGGTGCGCGCCACCTGGTCCGCCCGCGCCAGCACGGCGCGCAGCCCCATGTCGGCGCCGACGATGGTGTCGCTCACCTTTTCCCGCCCCAGCCGTGTCAGCAGTGACTGCTTGTCCGCCTCGGCGCTGGCGCGCAGCTGGCTCAGTTCGCGGAGCCGGCTGTCGTTCTCCAGCGCGACGGTCAACGGTTCGAGCAGGCCTTCCAGCAGGCGGTGATGGCGCGGTTTGAGTTGGCCGCGATCGAGCAGGATCACGGCCAGGCCTTCGGGGTGCCGGGCGCGATTCTTCAGTACCCCTATCAGCACATCCCTGCCGGCGTACAGATCCTGCAGCGGCACCAGGGCATCGGGCCAGTCCGTGCCGGCGGGCAGTGCCGCCATGGGTTCCCGGCGCATCCATTCGACCAGGCGCTCGAGGCGCATCGTGGTCATGCCGAGGCGGCGGCCGTGTGCGGACGGGCGCCCATCGCGCACGCCGACCGCGCTGGTCTCGATGTCGCCGCGCCTCGCATCGAGGTGGAGTATCTCCAGGACGGTGAGCGGCAGGGCAGGGGCCAGCAGGGTGCAGATGTTGTCCACCGCCTCACTTAGCTCCATGTGGCGTCCCACCTCGCGCCATACGTCCAGCAGCAGATGCTCGAATTTATCCATCAGGTTCGTTTCATTTAACGGTTTTCCGATATTTATTAACAGAAATCCATGAAATAAAACAGTCAATATTGGCACGATGCATCACGTCATATCGAACAATCAATTAATTAACAAAGGGTTAAAAGGAATTTTCGGCTCTGGCACGAAAGCTGAAATACCCGAATTGGACCGGAATGACAGACCGGCATGCAAACCGGCCAGGGATGGCCACCCCGGAACACATGAGAACGGGCGCAATCACGAGGCGCGGTAAACACAATGAAGCCACTGCATCTGATCGGCAAGGAAACCGACGAGGTCATCGAGGTCCTGCGCGAGACCCTGGGTTCACTGCGTTTTGGTTCCATCGAGATCGTTGTCCATGACGGACGCGTGGTCCAGATCGATCGCAAGGAGAAGCTGCGTTTCCAGTCCGCGTCGGAGCACGGGCCCCAGGGCGCCCGGGGAAGCCGGACCAGATGAAGCGCAGCTTCTGTCCATTCTGATAAATCCATTGCCGACCGGGTATCCGGAGGTTTTTACCTTGACCACCCTGCAGTCTGAAACAGTTCGCGCTGACCGGATGTCCGGAGGCCGCGCTCATGTTTCCGGCGAGAGATGAAGACATGAAAAGCAAAAATCGAATTCTGGTACTTGCGATCGGCCTGGTCGGTGGATTGACGGCACAAGATACATTTGCCGCGGCATCCATTTACGGTCAGCTCAACGTTTCACTGGACAGCCTGGATAACGGCACCGACAGCGCGCTCAATATCTCCAGCAACTCGAGCCGGATCGGCTTCAAGGGCGATATCCAGGTCGGCGGCGACGTCGCCGGCATCTATCAGGTCGAATCCGAGCTGCGCGCGGATACGGCCGCGCCCAACGAGAACAACGTGCTGGCCACGCGCAACACCTTCCTCGGGTTGCAGGGCGGCTTCGGTACCGGGCGCATCGGTCGCTTCGATACCCCGGTCAAAGTCATCGGCCGCGCGGTCGATCTGTTCGGCGACCAGGTGGGGGACGCGCGCAACATCACCCGCGCCGGCTCCGGCATCAACCGCTTCGATGAGCGCCCGAACAACAGCATCGACTACACCTCGCCGGAGAAATCCGGCTTCAAGGGTACGTTGCAGTATTCCACCAACGTGGACACCGCGGTCACCCCGACCAACGACAACGACCTGCTGAGTCTTGCGGTGAACTACGCCCAGGGCCCGCTGTTCATCGGCCTGGGTTACGAAACCGCAGGTAACCCGACTGGCGCGCAGGATGATCCGAACATCATCCGGGTGGGTGCCTATTACGATCACGACGCCTGGCGCTTCACCGGCCTGTGGCAGGCGATCAGCGGGGCGGCCAGCGACGGCAGCCAGGACGAGGATGCCTTCGGCCTCGGCGTGCGCTACAAGCTCGACGCCTGGACGTTCAAGGGCCAGTACTACCTGCTGTCGGCGGAGGCCGGGGACCGGGATGCCGGTTTGGCGGCGATCGGGGCCGAATACGCCCTGCAGAAGGGGCTTGCGCTCTATGTCGACTACGCCGCCACCGACAACGATGACGGTCGCGGTGTCACCCCGTATCGCGAGGGCCGCAGCGACAACCTTGCCGTGGCCGCCAACGGCGATTCGGCCAGCGCCATTTCGCTCGGCGCAATCATCAAGTTCTAGGCCCCGATCGGGGACAGATTTCTAATCTGTCCCCTTACCCATATGAACGAGGAGAATGGATCATGAAATGCATCATCACCGTCATCGCCGGCATCGCGCTCGCCGCCGGCGCCAGCGCCGCTGCGCTGGCCAAGGACATCAAGCTGCTGAATGTGTCCTATGACCCCACGCGTGAGCTGTATCAGGACTTCAATCAGGCCTTCGCCAGGTACTGGAAGGAAAAGACCGGCGACCACGTCGTGGTCAACCAGTCCCATGGCGGCGCGGGCAAACAGGCGCGCGCCGTGATCGACGGCCTCGAGGCCGACGTGGTCACGCTCGCGCTGGCCTACGATATCGACCAGATCAGCGAGAAGACCGGCTGGTTTCCCAAGGACTGGCAGAGCCGCTTGCCCAACAACAGCTCGCCCTATACCTCCACCGTCGTGTTCCTGGTGCGCAAAGGCAATCCCAGGGGCATCAAGGACTGGGACGATCTGGTGAAGCCGGGCGTCGGCGTGATCACGCCGAATCCGAAGACTTCGGGCGGCGCGCGCTGGAACTATCTGGCGGCATGGGCCTACGCGCTGGACAAATACGGCTCCGAGCAGGCCGCCCGGGACTTCGTCACCAAGCTGTTCAGGAACGTGCCCGTACTGGATTCCGGCGCCCGCGGTTCGACCAACACCTTCGTGCAGCGCGGCATCGGCGACGTGTTCCTGTCGTGGGAAAACGAGGCCTTCCTCGCGCTGAACGAACTGGGTCCGGACAAGTTCGAGATCGTGCTGCCCTCGCTCAGCATCCTGGCCGAACCGCCGGTGACGCTGGTGGACGCCGTGGCGAAGAAGCACGGCACCACGGAGGTGGCGAGCGCCTACCTTGAGTACCTGTACTCGCCGGAGGGGCAACGCGTTGCCGCGAAGCATTATTACCGCCCCATCAAGCCCGAACTTGCCGATCCGAATGACGTCAAGCGGTTTCCCGCGTTGAACCTGGTCACTATCGATCAGGTGTTCGGCGGGTGGCAGAAGGCGCAGAAGGCGCACTTCAGCGATGGCGGGATATTCGACCAGATCTACGTACCGTCGAACTGAGCAATCATCACTTACAAGAGAAAAGAGAGAGGAATACGCCATGGCCGTCATTGCCCTCAATTCACGCAACCAGTTCCGCGGACGGGTCACGCGCATCATCCGCGGCCCGGTGGTCTCCGAGGTCCAGTTGGAGACCCCTGCGGGCACCATCTCGTCGGTGGTGACGTCCAGCTCGCTGGAGGAACTGGGATTGCGCGAAGGCCATGAGGCCATGGCGGTATTCAAGGCGACCGAGGTGGTGCTGGCCAGATTCCAGCCGGTGTCCGGCGATTCGGGTCGGGAGTGAAGACGATGTCCGCGTCCCTGTTCACACTGCGTCGCCCGAGCGTGATTCCCGGCTTCGGCATCACCATCGGGATCACCCTGTTGTATCTGAGCCTGATTATCCTGATCCCGCTGTCCGCCACCTTTCTTAAGTCCACCCAGCTGGGCTGGGACAGTTTCTGGGCGACGGTGACCGCGCCGCGGGTGGTCGCCTCCTACAGGCTGAGCTTCGGGGCCTCGTTCCTCGCCGCCGTGATCAATCTGGTCTTCGGCCTGCTGGTCGCGTGGGTGCTGGTGCGGTACCGCTTCCCCGGCCGGCGCCTGATCGATGCGCTGGTCGACCTGCCGTTCGCCTTGCCGACCGCGGTGGCGGGCATCGCGCTGACCGCGATCTATGCGCCGAACGGCTGGATCGGCCGGTATCTCGAGCCACTTGGCATCAAGGTGGCCTTCACGCCCACGGGCGTGCTGGTGGCGCTGATCTTCATCGGCCTGCCGTTCGTCGTCCGCACCGTGCAGCCGGTCCTGCAGGAGCTCAAACCGGAGCTGGAGGAGGCGGCGGCGAGTCTCGGCGCCTCGCGCCGGCAGACCTTCTTCCGCGTCCTGCTGCCGAGCCTGTGGCCGGCGCTGCTGACGGGCTTCGCGCTCGCCTTCGCGCGTGCATTGGGGGAGTACGGGTCCGTGATCTTCATCGCCGGCAACATGCCGATGGTGTCCGAGATCACGCCGCTGCTGATCATCACCAAGCTGGAGCAGTACGACTACGCCGGCGCCACCGCGATCGCCGTGGCGATGCTGGTCATCTCGTTCCTGCTGCTGCTGCTCATCAACCTGCTCCAGTGGTGGGGCAGACGCCGTCACCAGTGAGGTTCCCATGAATCCGACCGTGCCCCCGACATTGAACGAACCCGCATGGTTCCGCCGCCTGCTGATCGGCGCCGGCCTGGCGTTTCTCGGGTTGTTCCTGCTGCTGCCGCTCGCCGCCGTACTGACCGAGGCGCTGCGCCAGGGGCTGGACGCCTACCTGGCCGCGCTGCGGGAACCGGTGGCGCTCGCCGCGATCAAGCTGACGCTCATCGCCGCGCTCATCGCTGTTCCGCTGAATCTCGTTTTCGGCGTCACCGCCGCGTGGGCGATCGCGAAGTTCGAATTCCGCGGCAAGAGCCTGCTGATCACGCTGATCGATCTGCCGTTCTCGGTATCGCCGGTGATCGCGGGGCTGATCTACGTGCTGGTCTTCGGCGCGCAGGGCTGGTTCGGCCAGTGGCTGTTCGACCATGACATCAAGATCATCTTCGCTGTGCCCGGCATCGTGCTGGCGACGATCTTCGTCACCTTCCCGTTCGTCGCCCGTGAACTGATCCCGGTGATGGAGGAGCAGGGCACGGCGGAAGAAGAGGCCGCGCTGACGCTGGGCGCCAGCGGCTGGCAGACCTTCTGGCGTGTGACGCTGCCCAACATCAAATGGGGCCTGCTGTACGGCGTGATCCTGTGCAACGCGCGTGCGATGGGTGAATTCGGCGCCGTGTCCGTGGTGAGCGGCCACATCCGCGGCGAGACCAACACACTGCCGCTGCACGTCGAGATCCTCTACAACGAGTACAACTTCGTCGCCGCCTTCGCCTGCGCCTCGCTGCTGGCGCTGCTCGCGCTGGTCACGCTCGCGGCCAAGAGCTTCGTCGAATGGCGCGGCCAGGCACAGCGCGCCGCGACGCCGATTTCCATGCCGGCGTTACAGCCGTCCACCTGACACCCGGGAGACCTGTCCATGAGCATCATCATCGAGAACGTCAACAAGCACTTCGGCGGCTTTCACGCGCTGCAGGACGTCAATCTGACCATCCCGACCGGCGAACTGGTGGCCCTGCTCGGCCCGAGCGGCTGCGGCAAGACCAGCCTGCTGCGCATCATTTCCGGGCTGGAGCAGCCGGACAGCGGCAGCATCCGCTTCGACGGCCAGGACGCCACGCGCCGCCATGTGCGCGAACGCGGGGTGGGCTTCGTGTTCCAGCACTACGCCCTGTTTCACCATATGACGGTGTTCGATAACGTCGCCTTTGGACTGACGGTACGCCCGAAGGCCGAGCGCCCGGGAAAGGAGGCGATCCGGGAGAAGGTCCGGGAGCTGCTGCGCCTGGTGCAACTGGAGTTCGTGGCGGACCGCTACCCGAACCAGCTGTCCGGCGGCCAGCGCCAGCGCATCGCGCTCGCGCGCGCGCTGGCGGTCGAGCCCAAGGTGCTGCTGCTGGACGAGCCGTTCGGCGCGCTCGACGCCAACGTGCGCAAGGAACTGCGCCGCTGGCTGCGGAGATTGCACGATGAGATCCATGTCACCAGCGTGTTCGTGACCCATGACCAGGAGGAGGCGATGGAGGTGTCGAGCCGGGTGGTGGTGATGAACAAGGGGCGCATCGAGCAGGTCGGCACGCCGGACGAGGTCTACGAGCAGCCGGAGACCGCCTTCGTTTCACGCTTCCTCGGCAGCGTGAACCTGTTCCACGGCCGTGTCCACAACGGCTGGGCGCACATCGGCGACCTGAAGGCGCCGACGCCGGAAGGCGCGGCCTTCGCCCCCGGTTCCACCGCGGTGGTGCACCTGCGCCCGCATGAGATCGATCTGTCCGCGCTCGCCGAGGGTTCGATCGGATCGGGGCGGGTGAGCAGCATCTTCACCATCGGACCGATGGTGCGCATCGAGCTGGAGCGTGAAGGCGAGGAGGACGGCCTGGTCGAGGTCGAGTTCACGCGCGAACGGTATCAGCGGGCGCCGCTCGTGTTGGGTGAGCGGGTGTTCATCAAGCCGCGCAACCTGCGGGTGTTCGTGGGCAGTTAATCGAGATCGGGGGCGGATTTGAAATCCGTCCCCCTGGCTATTTGATTCGCCACTCGATGCGCATGCCCGCCCGCAGCGGCACCAGCGCGCCGTCGCCGAGCGGGTACTGCTCCGGTGCATCCCAGGCCTGCCGCACCAGCGTGATGCGGTCGCTGTTGCGCGGCAGGCGGTAGAAATCGGAGCCGTGATGGCTCGCGAAGCCTTCCAGCCGGTCGAGCGCGCCCGTCTGCTCGAAGGCCTCGGCGTACAGCTCGATCGCTGCGTACGCGGTGTACGAGCCGGCGCAGCCGCAGGCGGTTTCCTTGCGCGCGCGCTCGTGCGGGGCGCTGTCGGTGCCGAGGAAGAACTTCGGGCTGCCCGAGGTGGCCGCGCGCAGCAGGGCCTGGCGGTCCGCTTCGCGCTTCAGCACCGGCAGGCAGTAGTAATGCGGGCGCACGCCGCCGGCGAGCAGGGCGTTGCGGTTGTACAGCAGGTGATGCGCCGTGATGGTCGCGGCGATCGTCGCGGGCGCGCGGGTGACGAAATCCACCGCGCCGCGGGTCGTGATGTGCTCGAACACGATGCGCAGCGCGGGAAAGCGTTGCGTCAACGGCGCCAGCACGCGCTCGATGAAGGCGGTCTCGCGGTCGAAGATGTCGATCGCGGAATCGGTGACTTCGCCGTGCACCAGCAGCGGCAGGTCGTGGGCCTGCATGGCCTCGAGCACCGGATAGACCTTCTCGATCGCCGTCACGCCGGAGTCCGAGTTGGTCGTCGCGCCGGCCGGATACAGTTTCAGCGCCGCGACCCCCGCCGCCTTCGCGCGCCGGATCTCCTCCGCCGGGGTGCTGTCGGTGAGGTACAGCGTCATCAGCGGAGCGAATGTCACGCCGGCCGGCACGTGCCGCAGGATGCGCGCGCGGTAGGCCAGCGCCTGCTCCGCCGTGACCACCGGCGGCGCCAGGTTCGGCATGACGATCGCGCGTGCGAACTGCGCCGCCGCGTGCGCCACCGTCGTCTTCAGCGCCGCGCCGTCGCGCAGGTGGATATGCCAGTCGTCGGGGCGGGTGAGGGTGAGTTCGTTCATGGGCCGGCGGCGATGGGGACGGATTTGAAATCCGTCCCCATGGCGGATTACTCGTCCTTAGGCAGTTCGGCGTTACAGCCCGCCAGGCGGTTCAGCGCCGCGACGCCGAACAGGCGGAAGCCGCGCAGGGCCTCGGGCGGGTGGCCGGCGACGCAGACGATGGGCTTGCCTTTGGCGTGGCCCATGATCAGCGGGCGCCCGGAGCGCATCGGCACGCCGTCGACGAGCAGTTCGCCGACGGCCTTCACCAGGTCGGAGATGAAGTCGCGGCCGCCGACGGCGGTGCCGCCCGAGATCAGGATCATGTCCGAGCCCTCGAGCGCCTTGCGCACGGCGGCGACGAAGGCATCGAAGTCGTCGTTCATGATGCCGCCGGTGAGCGGGCTGGCGCCGGCGGCGGTCACGGCCGCCGCCAGCATCAGGGTGTTGCTGTCGCGGATCGCGCCCGGCGTCAGCGCCTCGGTGTAGGGGATGACCTCGTCGCCCGAGGCGAAGACCGTGACCTTCGCCCGCGCCGACACGTCGATGCGCGGGATGCCCAGCGCGGCGATGGTGCCGATCGCGGCGGCATCGATTTGGGTCCCGGCCGGCAGCGCCGTGGCGCCCTGCTTCAGGTCGCAGCCCTTTTCCTCGATGAAGAAGCGCGGCGGAAAGGGGCGGCTGATGGTGAAGGACTCGCCGTCCTCCTTCGCCTCCCACGCGCGCACGCTCGAATAGGGACCATCCGGCACCAGGCTGCCGGTTGCGATGCGCACCGCCTGGCCGCGCTTGAAGGTCGGGCACTGCCGGTCGCCGGGCTTCACCGCGCCGACGATCCTGAACGAGGCCGGTTTCTCCTCGGAGGCGCCGGCGCCGTCCTCGGTGTGGATCAGGAACCCCTCGACGATGGCGCGGTTGTACGCCGGCATATCCTCGGGCGCGGTGATATCCCGCGCTGTCACGCGGCCGAGCGACTGTTCGAGCGCGCAGCTCTCGCTGCCCAGGCGGCGGAAGGGGATGGCGTCGCTGAATTTCTGTTGTGCCTCGGTGAGTGGAGATGGCTCGCTCATGATGGGCCCTTTTTCGGCTGGATTTTGGAGGGGTTTCGAGTCCCAGCAGTATACGCGGAGTGTTTGCGAAGATAAAAGGCCAGAGAGACAGTAATCGTAGCCCGGATGAAGCGCAGCGGAATCCGGGAATGGATCTGCGCTCCCCCGGATTTCGGTGCCTCGCGCCGGCATCCAGGCTGCGAAAACACGAGGCCCGATGCAGACCCGCGAGCAACCTCAGTCAGATCGCAATCCATCCATGATCTTACGGTCGAGCAGCAGGTTGAGCGTGAAGCGCACGCCGAAGCCGGTGACGTCGGAGGGGATATGCGCGAGGCCGCCCTTGTTGTTGCCGGCCGACAGGTCGATGTGCAGCCACGGGCGATCGGCGACGAAGCGCTTGAGGAAGCGCGCGCCGAGGATGTGATCGGCCTCACCCTCCAGCGTGCACTGCTTGATGTCGGCGATCGTGCTCTGCAGCGCCTCTTCATAGTCCTCGTCGAGCGGGAACGGCCACACGCGCTCACCGCTTTCGCGACCGGCCGCGATCACCTCGGCGATGAGCGCCTCGCGGTTGGTGAAGGCCCCGCTGTAGCGCGTGCCGAGCGCGTACACGCAGGCGCCGGTGAGCGTCGCATAATCGATGATCAGATGCGGTTTTGCGCGGCTTGCAAGCGCCAGCGTGTCGGCGAGTACCATGCGTCCCTCGGCATCCGTGTGCACGACCTCGATGGTAGTGCCGTCGCAGGCGGTGACGACGTCGTTCTGCTTGTAGGCGTGCGGGCCGATGTGGTTCTGCGCCAGCGCCAGCCAGCAGTCCACGGCAAACGGGACCTTGAGACGGCTCAAGGCGAGCAGGGTGCCGAGCGCCACCGCGCTCCCTTCCATGTCCTCGTGCATGCCGTGCATGTGCTTGGCCGATTTCAGGTTCATCCCGCCGGTGTCGAAGCAGATCCCCTTGCCGACCAGGGCCAGCCTCGGCGCGCGGCGGGCGCGCGGCGGGGTGTAGCGCAGGTGCACGATGGAGGCATCGTCATGCGCGCTGCCCTGGGCGACGGCGAGGAATGCGCCGGCCTTCAGCCGCTGCAAGGCCCGGCTGTTCAGTGTCGACATCCGCCAGCCTTGCTGGCGCGCCAGCAACGCGATCCGTCGCCGGTATTCACCGGGCGTCAGCAGATTGGGCGGCAGTGTGGTCAGCGAACGGGCCAGGTGATTGCCCTCGGCCTCGGCCGTCAGCCGTTCGGTATCGAGGGCGGCCGCGACACCGTAGATGTCGATCGTGTTCAGGCGGCGCGCCCTGGCCGGCGTGCTCTTGAGCGTTGGCAGTGTGAAATGGCCGGCCAGCGCCGCGGCGACCAGCGCCTCGGCGGCGCGCCGTGCCGGTTCCGGAGCGAAGCCGGCGACCAGCAGCCCGATCCGGCGCGGATTGCGTTGCAGCACCGGGGCCAGCAACTTGCGGGCCAGCGTCAGCAGTGTGAACGGACTGGCCGCGTCGTCGGCCAGCGCCAGCACCACGTGCGTGGCGCGGCGGTTCGGCAGATCGGTCGCAAACGGGCCGGTGGCGTCGTCGCCCAGCGCCCGGTGCAGTCGCTGCAGCAGCAGACCGGCGTCGGTGAACCCCGGTGGCGGCCGGTGGCGCCGGGAGGCGGGCAGCAGCACGACGAGGTGTTCCAGCGCGGCCAGCGGCGCGGCGCCCGGGACTTTATCATGTTGTTTCAGAGTGACTTTCATTTTTGTCAGGTCCGGGCAGTTCGGGCGTCAACTTGACCTGACCGGGGAAAAACCTGATCATGTCTGCCCGAATTTTGATGGTTTGGCACGGTCGCCGAATCGGATCCGGTGGCGAGAAAAAGCGTAGCAAAAACAACTGCGATTGCCTATAAGCGGCCGTGATGGGACCGGTCCTGCGGGTCCCCACGGCGGTTCGAGGGTCAGCCTGCATCGGCCTGTGCAAACGGAACACTCTGTTCAAGTTCCACCGCTGACGATTGACCTCAACAGTGCCGGGCTGATCGAGTTTAGCGAGGTTGGAACCATGTCTCAGCAAGCGGAATACCTAGATGTCGATGCGATCGAAACCCAGGAATGGATCGATGCGCTGGAGGCCGTGATCGCCAACGAAGGCGTCGAGCGTGCCCATTACCTGCTGGAGCAGATGATCGACATCGCGCGCCGGACCGGTGCGCACCTGCCGTTTTCGGCCAACACCGCATACGTCAATACGATCCCGACCCAGCTTGAGGTCCCGATGCCGGGCGATCCGGCGCTCGAGGACCGGGTCCGCGCCTATATTCGCTGGAATGCGATGGCGATGGTCGTCAAGGCCAACCGCAAGGCCTCGGAACTCGGCGGCCACATTGCGACCTTTGCCTCGGCGGCGACCTTGTACGACGTCGGTTACAACCATTTCTGGCGCGCGCCGAGCGAAGGTTTCGGCGGCGACCTGATCTTCTCGCAGGGACATGCCTCGCCGGGCACCTATGCCCGGGCGTTTCTCGAAGGCCGGCTGACCGAAGAGCAACTGGATCATTTCCGCCAGGAGGTCGACGGCAACGGGCTGTCATCGTATCCGCATCCGTGGCTGATGCCGGACTTCTGGCAGTTTCCGACCGTGTCGATGGGACTGGGGCCGATCATGTCGATCTTCCAGGCCCGCTTCATGAAATACCTGGGCGACCGCAAGCTGGCCGACACCGACGGCCGCAAGGTGTGGTCGTTCCTCGGCGACGGCGAATGCGATGAACCGGAGAGCCTCGGCGCGATCTCGCTGGCGTCGCGCGAAAAGCTCGACAATCTGATCTGGGTCGTCAACTGCAATCTGCAGCGGCTCGACGGCCCGGTGCGCGGCAACGGCAAGATCGTCCAGGAACTCGAGGCGATCTTCCGCGGCGCCGGCTGGAACGTGATCAAGGTGCTGTGGGGCAGCTACTGGGATGCGCTGCTGGCCCGCGACAAGGACGGTCTGCTGAAGCAGCGCATGATGGAGGCCGTCGACGGCGATTTCCAGAACTACAAGGCCAAGGACGGCGCCTATGTGCGCGAGCACTTCTTTGGCAAGTATCCGGAACTCAAGGCCATGGTCGCGAAGATGACCGACGCCGACATCTGGTCGCTGAACCGCGGCGGCCACGATCCGCACAAGGTGTACGCGGCCTATCATGCCGCGGTCAATCACGTCGGCCAGCCGACCGTGATCCTGGCGCACACGGTCAAGGGTTATGGCATGGGGGCGGCCGGCGAAGGCCAGATGCGCACCCATTCGCAGAAGAAACTGCAGGCCGAGGACATGATCGCGTTCCGCGATCGCTTCAACATCCCGCTGTCCGACGAGGATGCGGCCGAAGGCAAGTACTACATGCCGCCGGCGGACAGCCCGGAGATGCAGTATCTGCATCAGCGCCGTCAGGCGCTGGGCGGCTACCTGCCGGCGCGCCGCACCCAGGCGCCACCGCTCGAGATCCCGGACCTGTCGGTGTTCGCGCCGTTGCTCGAGGGCAGCGGTGACCGCGAGATGTCGACGACGATGGCCTATGTCCGCCTGCTGACGCTGCTGTGCCGCGACAAGAAGATCGGCCAGTACATCGTGCCGATCGTACCCGACGAGGCGCGCACCTTCGGCATGGAGGGCATGTTCCGCCAGCTCGGGATCTATTCGTCCGTCGGGCAGCTGTACACGCCGCAGGACAAGGACGAGATCATGTTCTACAAGGAGGACAAGAGCGGCCAGATCATCGAGGAAGGGATCAACGAGGCCGGCGCGATGTCGTCGTGGATCGCGGCCGCGACCGCCTACAGCTCACACGGTGTCAGCACGATCCCGTTCTACATCTATTATTCGATGTTCGGTTTCCAGCGCATCGGTGACCTGGCATGGGCCGCCGGCGACATGCAGGCGCGCGGTTTCCTGATCGGCGGCACCGCCGGCCGTACCACGCTGGCCGGGGAAGGCCTGCAACACCAGGACGGCCACGGTCTGGTGCTGGCCGGGACGATTCCGAACTGCATCAGCTACGATCCGACCTTCAGTTACGAACTGGCCGTGATCATCCACGACGGATTACGCCGGATGTATGTCGAGCAGCAGAACGTCTACTACTATGTCACGGCGATGAACGAAAACTACCACCACCCGTCGATGCCGGCCGGGGCCGAGCAGGGCATCATCAAGGGACTGTATCAGTTCAGCGCCGCAAAGCAGGGCGCGGCCGCACAGGTGCAGCTGCTCGGCTCCGGAACGATCCTGCGCGAGGTCATCGCCGCCGCCGAGCTGCTGGCCGCCGACTGGGGCGTGCAGGCCGATGTCTGGAGCGCGACCAGTATCAACGAGCTGGCCCGCGAGGCCCAGGCGGTCGAGCGCTGGAACCGGCTGCATCCGACCGCGCCGGCGCGGACTCCGTATGTCAGCGAGTGTTTTGCCGGACGCGGCGGCCCGTTCATCGCGGCGACCGACTATATCCGCAACTATGCCGAGCAGATCCGGCGCTGGGTGCCGGGACGTTACGAGGTGCTTGGCACCGACGGCTTCGGCCGCAGCGACACCCGCGCCCAGTTGCGCAAGCATTTCGAGGTCAACAGCCACCATATCGTCATCACGGCGCTGAAGGCGCTGGCCGACGAGGGCAGGTTCCCGCTGGCGAAGGTCGGCGAGGCGATCGCGAAGTATCGCATCGACACCGAAAAGACCTATCCCCTGTATGCATAGCCGCAGGGGAATCCCGTCATGAGCAAGCAGATTCTGGTGCCGAATATCGGCGATTTCTCCGATGTCGAGGTCATCGAGATCCTGGTCGCCCCGGGTGATACGGTCAAGGCCGAGGATTCGCTGATCTCGGTCGAGTCCGACAAGGCCTCGATGGAGATCCCGTCACCGGAGGCCGGCACCGTCAAGGAGCTCAAGGTCAAGGTCGGTGAAAAGGTCTCGGAAGGCAGTCTGATCCTGCTGCTCGAGCCCAGCGCCGGCGGCGCCACCGCCGCGGCTTCGACCGGGACAGTGAAGGCGGCGCCGGCCGCCGCGCCCGCTCCCGCGTCACCGCCCGTCGCGACGAAGCCGGCCGCGCCCGTGGCGGCGCCGGTACGGGCCGCGCCATCACCGGCAGCGCCGGTAACGACGCCGATGATGGCGCCGGGCCGGTTCGACGAGGCCGGATTCGCCCGGGCCTACGCCAGCCCCGGCGTACGCAGGTTCGCCCGCGAACTCGGTGTCGATCTCGGCCGGGTCGGCGGTTCCGGGCGCAAGGGCCGGATCACCCAGGACGACGTCAAGGCCTTCGTCAAACAGGTCATGACCCAGGGCCTGCCGGCGGCCGGCGGCCTGCAGGTCGCGCCGCTGCCCGCGATCGATTTCGCCAAATGGGGCGAGGTCGAGACCCGGCCGCTGACCAAGATCAACAAACTGACCGGCCAGTTCCTGCACCGCAACTGGGTCACGATCCCGCACGTGACGCAGTTTGACGAGGCCGACATCACCGACATGGAGGCGCAGCGCAAGGCGATGGCGGCCGAGTACAAGGCCAGGGACATCCGGATCACCCCGCTGGTGTTCCTGATGAAGGCGATCGTCAAGGCGCTGCAGGAATACCCGCGCTTCAATTCGTCGCTGGATGCCGGCGGCGAGAACCTGGTGTTCAAGAAATATTTCAATGTCGGGATCGCGGTCGACACGCCGGACGGGCTGGTCGTGCCGGTGGTGCAGGACGTCGACCGGAAGAGCCTGGTCGACCTCGCGGTCGAACTCGGCGAGATCAGCGCCAGGGCGCGCGACAAGAAGCTGAAGCCCGCGGACCTGCAGGGCGGCTGCATCACGATCTCCAGTCTCGGCGGCATCGGCGGCACCAAGTTCACGCCGATCGTCAATGCGCCGGAAGTGGCGATCCTCGGCGTGTCGCGCTCGAAGATGCAGCCGGTGTGGAACGGCAAGGAATTCATGCCGCGGCTGATGTTGCCGCTGGCGCTGTCCTACGACCACCGGGTCATCGACGGTGCGGACGGCGCGCGGTTCACGACCTTTCTGTGCGGCGTGCTGGCCGACCCGAAGACCCTGGCGTAATCACCGTGAGCACTGTCATCGAAATCAAGGTGCCCAACATCGGCGACTTTTCCGGTGTCGAGGTCATCGAAATCCTGGTCAAGCCCGGCGATACGGTCAGCGCCGAGGATTCGCTGATCTCGGTCGAGTCCGACAAGGCCTCGATGGAGATCCCGTCGCCCCAGGCCGGCGTCGTCAAACAGGTGCTGGTGGCGCTCGGTGACAAGGTCTCGGAAGGCAGTTCGATCCTGACGCTGGAGACCGCCGCCGCGGCCCCGTCGGCCGCGCCGCCGGGCAAGGCGGCGCAGCCGTCCCAGCCGGCCAATCCGGATCAGGGGGGGGCGCCCGTCGCGGCACCGGCGCCGGCCGCCGCGAGCTACCACGGCAAGGTCGACATCGAGGCCGAGGTCGTCGTGCTCGGATCCGGACCGGGCGGCTACACGGCGGCGTTCCGCGCCGCCGACCTCGGCAAACAGGTGGTGCTGATCGAACGCTATCCGGACATCGGCGGCGTGTGCCTGAATGTCGGCTGCATCCCGTCCAAGGCGCTGCTGCATACCGCGCAGGTGATCAACGAGGCCGCGGAGTTCCACGACATCGGCGTCGGTTTCAATACGCCCGAGATCGACCTCGACAAGCTGCGCGCCCACAAGAATGCCGTGGTCGGCAAGCTGACCGGCGGTCTGAAAGGGCTGGCGCGCCAGCGCAAGGTCAAGATCGTGCAGGGCTACGGCAGGTTCACGTCGCCGCATACGATCGAGGTCGAGGCGACCGACGGCGGCAGGACCGTGATCGGTTTTCAGTATTGCATCATCGCGGTCGGCTCGCGGGTCACGAAGCTGCCGTTCATCCCGTGGGATGACCCCCGGGTCATGGATTCGACCGACGCGCTGGAGATCCGGCAGGTGCCGCGCCGGCTGCTGGTCGTCGGCGGCGGCATCATCGGCCTCGAGATGGCGACGGTCTATGACGCGCTCGGCGCCAAGGTCACGATCGTCGAGTTGTCACCCGGCCTGATCCCCGGCGCCGACCGCGATGTGGTGCGGCCGCTGGAGCGGCGGATCAAGAAGCGCTACGAGGCCATTTACACCAATACCAAAGTGACCGCGATCGAACCGGCCGCCGACGGGCTGGTGTGCCGTTTCGAGGGCAAGGGCGCGCCGGCCAGCGATACCTTCGACCAGGTGCTGGTCGCGATCGGCCGCAGCCCGAACGGTTTGTTGATCGCCGCCGACAAGGCCGGCGTCCGCGTCGACGAACGCGGGTTCATCGCGGCCGACAAACAGCAGCGGACCAATGTGCCGCACATCTTCGCGATCGGCGACGTCATCGGCCAGCCGATGCTGGCGCACAAGGCGACCCACGAGGGCAAGGTCGCGGCCGAGGTGATCGCCGGACAGAAGTCCCACTTCGATGCCCGGACGATCCCGGCGGTGGCGTACACCGATCCCGAGGTCGCATGGATGGGCAAGACCGAGGACCAGTGCAAGGCCGAGGGCATCGCCTACGAAAAAGGCGTGTTTCCGTGGGCCGCGAGCGGTCGCTCGCTGTCGCTGGGGCGCGACGAGGGTATGACCAAGGTGCTGTTCGATGCCCAGCACCGGATCATCGGCGCCGCGATGGTCGGCCCGAACGCCGGCGAGCTGATCGCGGAGGCGGTCCTGGCGCTGGAGATGGGGGCGGATGTCGCGGACATCGCGCTGACGGTGCACCCGCACCCGACGCTGTCCGAGACCTTCAATTTCGCCGCCGAGGTCGCCGAAGGCAGTTGCACCGACATCTACGCACCGAAGCGCAAATAGCCATCGAGACAGCCATAATCGGGGACAGATTTCAAATCTGTCCCCCATCTCTTGCCGTCTCCTGATGGATTTACACATCTTTACCTTCCGCTGACCCACGTTTGCACCATGCCCGTCTAGTATGTCGGGCATGGACATCGTGGATCGTGCGGTATCGACAGGTGAGACGGGGAGGGTGCCAAGCCTGTCCCCACCGCTTGGGGTTGCGGTAAACTACGCCTCACACCTGATTCCTCACACCTCACGGGATTAACCATGGCAGATATCAAGAAAGTCGTCCTCGCGTACTCGGGCGGTCTGGACACCTCCGTCATCCTGCGCTGGCTGCAGGACACCTACGGCTGCGAAGTCGTCACCTTCACCGCCGACATCGGCCAGGGCGAGGAACTCGAGCCGGCGCGCGCCAAGGCGCTCAAGCTCGGCATCAAAAACCAGAATATCTTCATCGACGACCTGCGCGAGGAATTCGTGCGCGACTTCGTGTTCCCGATGTTCCGCGCCAACACCGTCTATGAAGGCGAGTACCTGCTCGGCACCTCGATCGCGCGCCCGCTGATCGCCAAGCGCCTGGTGGAGATCGCCGACATCACCGGCGCGGACGCGATCTCGCACGGCGCCACCGGCAAGGGCAACGACCAGGTGCGCTTCGAGCTCGGCGCCTACGCGCTCAAGCCCGGCGTCAAGATCATCGCGCCGTGGCGCGAGTGGGACCTGCTGTCGCGCGAGAAGCTGCTGGGCTATGCCGAGCGCAACGGCATCCCGATCGACATGAAGCACAAGCAGGGCGGTTCGCCCTATTCGATGGACGCCAACCTGCTGCACATCAGCTACGAGGGCCGCCACCTCGAAAATCCCTCCGCCGAGGCCGAGGAATCGATGTGGCGCTGGACCGTGTCGCCGGAGGCGGCGCCCGACGCGGCCGAGTACGTCGAACTGGAATTCGCGCGCGGCGACCTCGTCGCCATCAACGGCAAGCGCATGCCCGCGCATGCCCTGCTGGCCGAGCTCAACCGGCTCGGCGGCAAGCACGGCATCGGCCGCCTCGACCTGGTGGAAAACCGCTATGTCGGCATGAAATCGCGCGGCTGCTACGAGACCCCGGGCGGCGCCATCCTGCTCAAGGCGCACCGCGCCATCGAATCGATCACGCTCGACCGCGAGGTCGCGCACCTGAAGGACGACCTGATGCCGCGTTACGCCAGCCTGATCTACAACGGCTACTGGTGGAGCCCCGAGCGGGTCACGCTGCAGACGCTGATCGACCACACGCAGCAGCACGTCAACGGCTGGGTGCGCGTCAAGCTCTACAAGGGCAATGTCATCGTCAGCGGGCGCGATTCGAAGACCGATTCCCTGTTTGACGCGACCATCGCCACCTTCGAGGACGATGCCGGCGCCTACGACCAGAAGGACGCGGGCGGCTTCATCAAGCTGAACGCCCTGCGCATGCGCATCGCGGCGCGCAAGAAGCGCCCGCTCGCCTGACGCGCACGGGCTCCCGCGCGGCCCCGCCGCGTCGGGAGTCCGCGGATCGCGCTGCCGCCGCTACGGGTTTATTTTTGAACAAGGCTGGACGGTTTTTCGCGCAGATCCTTATGAGGCATCCCTTCGATTTCCCGCGCGCCCTCAGGCGCCCCGTCCCGTGGATGGCAGCGTCCGCGGCGCTGATCCTCGCGCTGGCCGGATGCGCCGCCGCACCGTCCGCGCGCCAGACGCCGGACCCCGGCGTCGCCGTGCCCGCCGCCTGGAGCGACGCGACGCCGGCCGCCGATGCCGCCTCCGTCGCGCTCGCGCACTGGTGGGAGCGCTTCGACGATCCCGTCCTGACTGACCTCGTCACGCGGTCGCTGGCCGCGGGCACCGACGTGCGCGCCGCGCAGGCGCGCCTGCGCCAGGCCCGCGCCCAGCGCGACGTGACCGCGGCGGGGCTGGGTCCGTCCGTCACCGCGTCCGCCTCGGCCCAGCGCAGCAAGACGGGCGGCGACAGCGCGGTGAGCCAGTATCGCGCCGGGTTCGACGCCAGCTGGGAGCCCGACATCTTCGGCGCCACGCGTTCCGGCGTGGTCGCGGCTGATGCCGACGTCGAGGCCAGCGCCGGCAGCCTGGCCGATACGCGCGTGTCGGTGGCCGCCGAAGTAGCGGTGGCCTACCTGCAGTTGCGCGGGTTGCAGGCGCGCCTCGCCATCGCGCGCGCGAACCTCGCCAGCCAGGAGCAGACCCTGGAGCTGACGCGGTGGCGCGCGCAGGCCGGGCTGGTGACTTCGCTGGAGGTGGAGCAGGCGCGCGCCGCCGTCGAACAGACGCGGGCGCAACTGCCGGTGCTGGAGACGAGTATCGCGCAGACCCTGAACAGCCTCGCGGTGCTCGCCGGGCAGGCGCCCGGCACGGCGCCTGCCGCGCTGTCCGCGGCGGCGCCGCTGCCCGTGGCGCCGGAGGATCTGGCGCTCGTCATCCCGGCCGAGACCCTGCGCCAGCGCCCCGATGTCCGCGCCGCCGAGGCGCAGGTCGTCGCGGCCGCCGCGCGCGTGGATCAGGCGACGGCCGATCGCCTGCCCGCGTTTTCGCTCGGCGGCTCGCTCGGTCTCAGCGCGCTCACCGTCGCGGGCCTGTCCGAGGGCGAGGCGGTGGTGCGCTCGCTGCTCGCCAGCGTGAGCCTGCCCGTGTTCGACAACGGCGGCCGGCGCGCCCAGGTGCGCCTGCGCCAGGCGGCGCTCGACGAGGCGCAGGAAAATTACCGCGCCGTCGTGCTGGCCGCGCTCCAGGATGTCGAGGACTCCCTGGTCGCGCTGCGCAAGGCGCGCGAGCAACTGGCGGCGCAGCGGCGCGCGGCGGAGGCGGCGCGCAACGCCGCGCTGCTGGCCGACAACCGCTACGCGAGCGGACTGATCGATTTCCAGACGGTGCTCGAGACGCAGCGCACGCTGCTCAGCGCGCAGGACGGCGTGGCCGGCACCGAGGCGGAACTGGGCGCCGATTACGTGCGCCTGTACAAGGCGCTGGGCGGCGGCTGGACGCCCGCGGCCGCCGACGAAGACAGCGAACGCATGCCGCCCGCGGCGGCGCAAGGGAGTACCTGATGGTGACGCAGAATTCCACGACCCCCGATTCGAGCGGGGACATCGACCGCCTGCTCGGCGACGGCGGCGCGCGCCCGTGGTGGCGCCGGCCCGGGACCTGGGTCGTGAGCGTCCTGGTCGCCGCCGCGATCGGCGCGGTCCTGTTGTGGCAGTCGTATCAGCGCGCCGACGCGCTGCCGCGTTACGTGACCTCGGCCGTCGCGCGCGGCGATCTCACGGTGCTGGTTACCGCCAACGGCATCCTGCAGCCGACCAATCAGGTTGACATCGGCAGCGAGCTGTCCGGGACGGTCGCGCGCGTGCTGGTGGACGTCAACGATCACGTCAGGAAGGGACAGGTCCTGGTCGAGCTCGACACCGCCAAGCTGAACGACCAGGTCACCCAGGCGCGCGCCGCGCTGACCTCGGCCGAGGCCACGGTGCGGCAGGCCGCCGCCACGGCCAGCGAGGCGCGCGACAACCTCGCGCGCCTGGAGGAAGTGTCGCGCCTGTCCGGCGGCCAGGTCCCCTCGCAATCCGAACTCGCCACGGCCCAGGCGGCGCTGCAGCGCGCGCTGGCGGACGAGGCCGGCGCCGGCGCCGGCGTGGCCGAGGCGCGCGCCGCGCTCAGCTCCGCCGAGACGAACCTGTCCAAGGCCGCCATCCGCTCGCCCATCAACGGCGTCGTGCTGGCGCGCTCGGTCGATCCCGGCAACGCCGTCGCGGCCTCACTGCAGGCGGTCACGCTGTTCACGCTGGCCGAGGACCTGACCCAGATGAAGCTCGAGGTCAATGTCGACGAGGCCGACGTCGGACAGGTCAGCGAAGGGCAGCGCGCCACCTTCACCGTCAGCGCCTATCCCAATCGCGATTATCCCGCCACCGTCACCCGGGTCGATTTCGGCTCGACGACCCAGGACAACGTGGTGACCTATGTCACCGTGCTGGCGGTGGACAACTCGGATCTCAGCCTGCGTCCGGGCATGACGGCGACGGCGCAGATCACGGCCACCGAGCGGCGGGACGTGCTGCTGGTGCCCAACGCGGCGCTGCGCTTCACGCCGGCGGACGGCGCGGAGGCCGGCGCGGCGCCGCGGCAGGACGGCGGCGGACTGGTGTCGAGCCTGATGCCACGCCCGCCGCGCACCGGCGTCAAGAGCAAGACCGTCAACGACAAGGTCGTGGTGGCGCGTCAGGTGTGGGTGCTGCGCGACGGCCAGGCCGTCGCCGTGCCGGTGGAGGCCGGCGTCAGCAACGGCTTCCTGACCGAGGTCAGCGGCGAGCAACTGCAGCCGGGCATGGCGGTCATCACCGGGCAGCGGGCGGCGGGGGCGTCGTGAATGCCGCGCCGCTGATCCGGCTGCGCGGCGTCACCAAGGTGTACGGCCAGGGCATCGCCGCGTTCCAGGCCCTGCGCGGCGTGGACATGGACATCGAGTCCGGCAGTTTCGTCGCGATCATGGGGCCGAGCGGCTCGGGCAAGTCCACGATGATGAACATCCTCGGCTGCATGGACACGCCGACCGGCGGCGACTACCTGTTCCTCGGCACGCACGTCGAACGCCTGACGCGCGACCAGCGCGCACGCCTGCGCCGGCGCTATTTCGGCTTCGTGTTCCAGGGCTTCAATCTGCTGGCGCGCACCTCGGCGCAGGAGAACGTCGAGTTGCCGCTGCTCTATCGCGGCGAGGGCGCGGCCGCGCGCCGCGCCGCGGCGCGCGAGGCGCTGGCCTCGGTGGGGCTGGCGGGCTGGGAGCATCACAACCCGGCTGAGCTGTCGGGCGGACAGCAGCAGCGCGTCGCCATCGCGCGCGCGATCGTCACGCATCCGCGGGTCCTGCTGGCGGACGAACCGACCGGAAACCTCGATACCCGGCGCAGCCACGAGATCATGGAGCTGGTGCGCGCGCTCAACGCGGAACGCGGCATCACCGTGCTGATGGTGACCCACGAGTCCGAGATGGCGGCCTACGCGAGCCGGGTCGTGCATTTCCTCGACGGCCGCATCGACGGCGACGGCGCGCCGCGGGCGCCGCAACGCGCGGAGACGGTCTGATGTGGTGGAATGCGCTGCTGCTCGCGCTGCGCGAGATCCGCCGCAACCTGCTGCGCTCGTTTCTCACCATCCTCGGCATCGTCATCGGCGTCAGCGCGGTGATCACCATGGTGACGCTCGGGCGCGGCGCGACGCAGGCGGTGTCGGACCAGATCTCCAGCCTGGGCAGCAACCTGCTCATGGTGCGCCCGGGCCAGCGCCTGGGGCCGGGCGGCGGCGGCTTCGGCGCGCCGCCGTTCAAGGAGGCCGACGGCGTGGCGATCGCGACCCAGATCGGCGGCGTGCGGGCGGTGGCGCCGCAGGTGACGTCCACCGTGACGGTGGTCTATGGCGCCAACAACTGGTCCACCAGCGCCTCCGGCTCCAGCGCCAATTACTTCGACATCAGCAACTGGACACTGGCCGGCGGCCGCATCTTCGACGCGGCGGAGGAGCGCGCCGGCGCGGCGGTGTGCGTCATCGGGGCCACGGTGCGGCGCGAGCTGTTCGGCGGCGCCGACCCGCTGGGACAGAGCATCCGCGTCAAGCAGTTCTCCTGTGTCGTGATCGGCCTGCTGGCCGCGAAGGGGCAGGGCGCCATGGGCATGGATCAGGACGACACTATCGTGCTGCCGCTGCGGACCATGCAGCGCCGCGTGACCGGCAACCTCAATGTCCGCACCCTGCTGGTGTCGATGGAGGACGGCGCCGACAGCGCGCAGGTGCAGGCGGCCGTCACCGAGCTGCTGCGCGAGCGCCGCAAGCTGTCCGCCGCCGACATCGACAATTTCAACGTGCTCGACACGCGCCAGATCGCCGATACCATGTCGAGCGCCACCCGCGTGATGACCACGCTGCTCGGCGCGGTCGCCGCGGTCAGCCTGCTGGTGGGCGGCATCGGCATCATGAACATCATGCTGGTCAGCGTCACCGAGCGCACGCGCGAGATCGGCCTGCGCCTCGCGATCGGCGCGCTCGAATACGAGGTGCTGCTGCAGTTCCTGATCGAGGCCGTGGTGCTCGCCTCGCTGGGCGGACTGATCGGCGTGCTGATCGCCACCATCGCCTCCTTCGTGCTGGCGCAGGTGATGCAGGTGCCGTATCTGTTCCAGCCCGGCATCAACCTGGTGTCCTTCCTGTTCTCGGCGGGCATCGGCGTGCTGTTCGGCTATTTCCCCGCGCGGCGCGCGGCGCGGCTCGACCCGATCGAGGCGCTGCGCCACGAGTAGGGCGTCCCCGCGCCGCACTTTTCTCGGGCGGCGTTTGCCCGTACACTGGCGCCATGCGCATTCTCCATACCATGATCCGCGTCGGCGACCTCGACCGCTCGCTCAAGTTCTATACCGAGGTGCTCGGCATGCGCCTGCTGCGGCTGCAGGAGTATCCCGAGGGCAAGTTCACGCTGGCCTTCGTCGGTTTCGGCCCGGAGGCCGAAGGCGCGGTCATCGAGCTGACCTACAACTGGGGTACCGACAAATACGAGATGGGCACCGCCTTCGGCCACATCGCCGTCGAGGTGGCGGATGCCTACGCGGCCTGCGACGAGATCCGGCGCCGCGGCGGCAAGGTGGTGCGCGAGGCGGGCCCGATGAAGCACGGCACCACCGTCATCGCCTTCGTCGAGGATCCCGACGGTTACCGCATCGAACTGATCCAGGCAAAACCACACTGAGGGGATCATGAAACGCACCTTTGTTCTGACCGTCCTGTTGGGGCTCGCCGCGTGCTCCGGCTGGGGCGACGCGCAGACGACCACGGTCGATGGCTACACCGCCGCGCTGCGCACGAACCCGGCGCCGCTCAAGGTGGGTTCGCCGGCGGAACTGAAATTCACCCTGAGCCGTGACGGATCACCCGCCGACGGCTGCGCCGTCACGCTGCAGCAGCACATGCCCGGAATGGAAATGTCGAGCGATACCACCGTCATCCCGATGAAGGATGCGGGCGGCGGCGCCTACACCGGGACCGGGTTCGAGTACTCCATGGGCGGCGACTGGCGCATCGAGGTCACCTTCACCTGCGCCGGCCAGGCCCGCACCGCGGCGTTCGAATACACGCTGGAATGGCCGGAATAAAACGTGAGGTGTGAGGAGTGAGGCGTTAGGCGAAAGTTTGGACGTGATTCATACTTGACTCCTCACACCTAACGCCTCACTCCTTACCGTCGTTTGTATGGGCCCCCACTATCTCGATCGCCTGTTCGCCCCGCGTTCGGTCGCCGTCTTCGGCGCCACCGAGCGGCCCGAGGCGGTGGGGGAGATCGTGCTGCGCAATCTGCGTGCGGGCGGTTTCCGGGGCGCCATCCATCCGATCAATCCCAAGCACACGACCGTACAGGGGTTGACGTGCCACGCCACGCTGGCGGAGGCCGGCGCGCCGGTTGATCTCGCCGTCATCGCGACGCCGGCCGCCACCGTGCCCGCGATCATCGATCAGTGCGGGGCCGCCGGCGTGCGCGCGGCGGTGGTGCTGTCGGCGGGCTTCGGTGAAACGGGCGAGCCCGGGCGCACGCTGGAACAGCAGGTGCGCGCGACCGCGCAGGCTCGCGGCGTGCGCCTGGTCGGGCCGAACTGCCTCGGCATCATGGTCCCGCGCGTCGGGCTGAACGCGACCTTCAGCAACAACCAGGCGCCGCCCGGCCAGCTCGCGCTGGTCTCGCAGTCCGGCGCGCTGTGCACCGCCATCCTCGACTGGGCGCAGGCGCGCGGCATCGGCTTCTCCGCCGTGGTCTCGCTCGGCAACGCCATCGACGTCGATTTCGGCGACCTGCTCGGTTACCTCGCGCTGGACGCGCCCACGCGTGGCATCCTGCTCTACATCGAGAGCGTGCGCGACGCGCGCAACTTCATGAGCGGCCTGCGCGCGGCCGCGCGCCTGAAGCCGGTGGTGGCAATCAAGGCCGGGCGCCACGGCGAAGGCGCGCACGCGGCGATGTCGCACACCGGCGCGCTGGTCGGCGGCGACGACGTCTTCGATGCGGCCTTGCGTCGCGCCGGCGCGGTGCGCGCCTTCACCGTGCAGCAGATGTTCTCCGCCGCCGAGATCCTGGCCGGCGGCAGCCATGCGCAGGGCAACCGTCTCGCCATCGTCACCAACGGCGGCGGTCCCGGCGTGATGGCGGCGGATCGCGCGGCGGAGCAGGGCGTGGCGCTGGCGCGCCTGTCCGATGCGACCGTGAACGCGCTTGCGCAACAGCTCGGCGCGCGCTGGTCGCGCGGAAATCCGATCGATCTGCTCGGCGATGCCGGCCCGGAGCTGTACCGCGCGGCAGTCGCCGGCTGTCTCGCCGACCCAGCCGTCGACGGCGTGCTCGCGATGCTGACGCCGCAGGCGATGACGCACCCGCGCGCGGCGGCCGAGGCCGTGGTCGCCGCCGCGACGGGCGCGTCCAAGCCGGTGCTGGCCTGCTGGATGGGCGATACCCAGGTGGAGGCGGCGCGCGCGCTGTTCGCGCGCCACCGCATCCCGCAGTTCGAGACGCCGGAGGAGGCGGTCGAGGCCTTCTCCTATCTCGCCAGCCACCACCACAACCAGCAGTTGCTGCTGCAGGTGCCGGCGCCGCTGTCCTATCACGAGCCGCCGGACCTCGCGCGGGCGCGCGGGCTGGTGCGGGTCGCGCTGGCGCAGGGGCGCGATACCCTGACCGAAACCGAGGCCAAGGCGCTGCTGGAGGCCTTTCACATCCCGGTGATCCCCAGTATCGCGGCGCGCGATGCCGACGCGGCGGTCGCGGCGGCGGAGCGGCTGGGGTATCCGGTCGCGCTCAAGATCGATTCCCCCGATATCACGCACAAGACCGACGTCGGCGGCGTGCGCCTCGACATCGCCGGCACGGCGGAGCTGCGCGCGGCCTGCGCCGACCTGCTCGAATCGGTCCAGCGGCAGCGCCCCGACGCGACGCTGCATGGCGTGACCGTCGAGCCGATGGCGCGCAACCCGAATACGCGCGAACTGCTGGTCGGCGTGGTGGCGGACCCGGTCTTCGGCCCCGCCATCAGCTGCGGCGCCGGCGGCACGCTGGTGGAGGTGCTGCACGACCGCGCCGTCGCGCTGCCGCCGCTGAACGACTTCATCGCCAGCGAGATGATCGCCGGCACGCGCGTGTCCCGCCTGCTGCGGGAGTTTCGCGGCATGAAGCCGGCGAAGCTGTCCGCGCTGGTGACGGTGCTGCGGCGCGTGTCCGACCTGGTCTGCGCGCTGCCCGAGCTGCGCGAGCTGGACATCAATCCGCTCGTCATCGACGATCGCGGCGTGCTCGCGCTCGACGCGCGTGCGCGCATCGCGCCGGCCGTCCCCGGCGCGCGGCCCTATGCCCACATGGCCATCCATCCCTATCCCGCCGAGCTGAGCATTTCCTACCCGTTGCCCGACGGTACCGACGTCACACTGCGTCCGATCCGCCCTGAGGACGCGCACATCGAGCAGGAATTCGTGCGCGGCCTGTCGCCGCAGGCGAAATACCTGCGCTTCATGCAGAGCCTGCAGGAACTCACGCCCGCGATGCTGATGCGCTTCACGCAGATCGACTACGACCTCGAGATGGCGTTGATCGCCGTCGTCAGCCAGGGTGGTCAGGAGCGCGAGGTCGCCGTGGCGCGTTACGTCGTCAACCCCGACCACCGCTCCTGCGAGTTTGCCATCGTCGTCGCCGACGCCTGGCACCGCAAGGGCATCGGCCACCGCCTGATGCAGCGCCTGATCGAGATCGCCCGTGCGCGCGGACTCGAAAGCATGGAGGGCGAAGTGCTTGCGCAGAACACCGAGATGCTCGCGCTGGCGGAGGCGCTGGGTTTTTGTGTCAGCGAAGTGGCAGGGGCGGAGAATGTCAGGCGGGTGACGCTGGCGCTGTAATGATATGAAGATACTAAGACTTTCGGGTAATCGATGCGGTCATCTATACAATGCAGGCGATCCCGATTGAAGCTATGAGGGCTGACACCAATAAATTATCCGTATTCCCTGGAGCCTGTCTCGAATACGGCATGGAATCAATGGATTCATCGGTGCGGATGCGTGTTATGTATAGAATTACTACGTTATAACGTATAACTTTTATACCTACTCAATACTGGGTGCTCCATGCGGCACGTTAGAAACGGTATCGTTATGCTTTAATGGATCTACTTGGGTGATCTTCTTGGCGAGAGGAATACATGTCTGAACTGAGATCTTATGCGGTCTGGGACGCGGGCACCCGCTGGTTCCATTGGATCAATGTGGTCTGCGTCATCGCCCTGGGGGCTGTGGGCTTCACGATTCTCAACGCGGGCGATCTCGATGTGTCCAATGCCGGCAAAGTAACCCTCAAGACAGTTCACGTTTTGATCGGGTACGTCTTCGCATTGAACTTTCTCTGGCGCATCGCATGGGCCTTTATGGGTAACCGCTATGCTAGGTGGCGTTCGATCCTTCCGGGCGGTGAGGGATACTTCCACGCGGTACGCAGCTATGTCGCAGCCTTTATCGCGGGTCACCCGGAGCAGTATCTAGGGCACAACCCGGTAGGACGGCTGGGTATTGCGGCTCTGTTTATCCTCATTTCCTGTCTCGGTATTACCGGCCTGGTTCTCGCGGGTACTGATCTGTTCTACCCCCCGATCGGGCATTGGATCGCGCAGTGGGTAGCGGCGCCGGGTATCGATCCGGGCTCCCTGTTGCCCTATGCCCGCGAGATGTATTCTGCCGCGGCCTACGAAAGCATGCGCGCGTTCCGCAAGCCCTTCGCAGCAATACATCTCTACAGCTTCTATGTCCTCGTGGTCGTCGTCGTTGTGCACATAGCCGCAGTGGTTATCACCGAGCTGAAGGAAGGCGGCAGCATCATTTCGGCGATGTTCACGGGACGAAAGATAGTTCGTGGACGTCCTCGGGACGAAGATCGCAATGACCATGACTGAGTCCGTTCGGTTCAAGCGAGCGCCCAACAAGGCGCTCAAGCGGGCGCGCTTTGCGCGCTGCTTAGCTCTGCGTTAGATACGCTAGGAGATGTCGCGTGTCCGCTGACCAAAACGACTGGCACTTGCAGGAAACGTATCGCTCGATGATTGAGTACGGGCGCTGCACGTACAATACGGGGTAGCTCAGTCTGTCCTCTATTATTCCGAGACATATGGTGCTAACCAGTGCATCGAATTTGATAAGCGCAGCCCCTTGATTGTAACTACAGTATAACTACAATATAATGCCATGGATGGGCTGAAATTCGAATGGAATCGTCGGAAGGAAACGACAAATCGAAAGAAACATGGTGTTTCTTTCGCAGAAGCTAAGACTGCATTTCTTGATGAAAATGCGCGCGTTATTTTAGATCCTGACCACTCTGACGAGGAAGATCGCTTTATCCTGCTGGGTCTGAGTTCGCGGCTTCGCCTTCTTGTCGTATGTCATTGCTATCAAGAAGATCAGGATACCATTCGAATCATTTCGGCCCGTAAGGCAACTCGCTCTGAGCAGCGTGAATACGAGGGCATTGGTCATGCGTGAAAAATATGATTTTTCAAATTCAAAAAAGAATCCCTATGCTTCGAAACTGAAGAAGCAGATTACCATCAGGCTTGATGAGGACACTATTGCCTACTTCAAAGCACTGGCTGAACAGAAAGGCATCCCATACCAGAGCCTGATTAATTTGTATCTCCGGGATTGCGCAGAACAGAGTAGGGATTTAAAGATAAAGTGGGCATGATGTACAGGGGAAAATGCAGGGGAAAATGGGGACAGCCCACAGTTTCAAAAATGCAATATTAAGCTTCCCGGATTTCGCTGCGCTCCATCCGGGCTACATCGATGGGGCTGTGGTGGAGGGGTAGGGCAGTGAAGAGGATGCGGCTCAATAAGGCCTTCACCCTGATGGAATCCGGCCCGGTCGTGTTCATCACGACGAGCGACGGCAAGAAGGCCAACCTTATGACCATCTCCTGGACCATGGTCATGGACTTCACGCCGCTGTTCGCCATCACCACGGGGCCCTGGAATCATTCCTATTCCGCGCTCAGGAAGACGCGCGAGTGCGTTATCGCGATCCCGACGGTGGATGTGATCGATACAGTCGTCGGCGTGGGGACCTGTTCCGGCGCAGACACGGACAAGTTCGCGCGTTTCGGGTTGACGCCGGTGAAGGGCAAGTATGTCCGGTCGCCGCTGATTCGTGAGTGCCTCGCGAATATTGAATGCAAGGTCGTTGATATCGTGAAGAAGCACAATATCGTCGTCCTCGAAGGCGTGGCCGCGTATTTCGACAGTGTTCGTAAGGAAAAGCGCACCCTGCATGCCGTCGGCGACGGCACCTTCATCGTCGACGGGCGCCGGCTGGATCGCCGCAGGGCGATGCGTGCCAGGCTTCCGCCGGGCATATAGCCTTCCGGTACGCCGCTGCGGTCATCTGTTTATCTCGCGCGCTGGGTAGTTGGGTCCGGGACGGAAACGCAGTACAGTATCCCTGTTCCATCCTGCGGGCGGCGACGCTTTCCACACAGAACGGGGAGGTACGATCATGGCGGGCTACACATGCAAGAAATGCGGCATGTCGATCGGCAGCATGACATGCGGCAAATGCGGCACGGAACTCAGGCACGGCACCATCACCACGGCCGACGGCAAGTCGGTGCACGTCTCGGAATGCCCCAACGGTCACGGCAAGGTGAAGTCGCCGATGTGCTGTGGCCAGGACATGGCGTGCGCGGTGTGAGGTCAGGCCGGGTGGAGACGGCCAGGTAGGTTGCGGTGGGATTCGGAGCGGTGTACCGGTGAGGCCTTCTCCCGGATGCCGCTGCGCTTTATCCGGGCTACATGGATATCGTGACGTGACCCGGATGGAATGCAATGGAATCCGGAGTGGTGACGTTCAGATCCTGTCGCGCAGGCCCAGCGGGTCATTCGGGTCGATGCCGGCCTTGAACGGCAGTTTGCGGTCGAGGTGGGTGACCTCGTAGACCTTGCCGATCCAGTTGTCGAGCACGCCCTCGGCGGTGTCGTGCCAGGTGTTGTGCAGCGACCCGGTGACGTGCTCCTCCGGGAACGGCGGCGCCGGCTCGCCCTTCGCCAGGGCGGCGTCCATGCGGTCCTGGTATTCCTCCAGGATCGCCTCCGACTTCAGCGTGAAGTAGTTGTGCGGGAACGGCGGGTAGTCGGTGCGCTGGCCCTGCGCATAGAGCTTGACCTCGCGCTTGTATTCCTTGAGCAGGCTGATGGTGTCGTATTCCGGGTGGCCCTGGAAGTAGACGAAGCGCAGCAGGTCCTCGCTCACCGCGAGGTGTACGCCGGCGGTATCGCTTTCGACCAGCACCCGCAGCCCGGCGGCCTCGAACTGGTCGCGTCCGATCTCGTTGAAGCGTGAGTGCGGCACGTCGAACAGGGAATTGACGTCGGCGACCAGCGGGTGGAGGTCGTTGACGACCTTGTGCGGGTACACGCCCCAGCACTTCGCCGGCAGGCGGCGGCGGTGCTGGCCGTGGCGGAACTGCAGTACGGCGTGCGTCGCCAGGCAGGAGCACAGGATCGAGGTGACGTGCTCGGCGGCCCAGTCGATGACCTCGATCAGCGGCTCCCAGAACGCCTCGGCCGCGAGGTCGGGCTGGGTGACGTTGGCGCCGGTGATGATCAGCGCGTCGAGCCCGTCCTGCTTGAGCTGGGCGAAGGAGTCGTAATAGGTGTCGATGTACTCCTGCGTCGGCGCGCCGCGCTTCAGCTCCTTCAGCGTGAACGGGTGCATGAAGAACTGCGCGATCTGGTTGCTCTCGCCGACGAGGCGGAAGAACTGGCGCTCGGTGGCCTGCAGCGCCGCGTCCGGCATCATGTTGAGCAGGCCGATGTGCAGCTCGCGGATGTCCTGGCGCTGCGCCTCGTCGCTGGTGAGCACGCGCCCGCCTTCCCGGCGCAGGTAGTCGAAGGTGGGCAGATTGGATTTGGCGACCAGTGGCATGGGGCGTACGGTTCCGTGTCAGTTCAGTGTGTCGATGGCAAGTACGTCATCCGCCGCGTTCGACGGCCTGTTCGACCAGGCGCAGGAATCCCGCCGCGTCGCGCACGGTGGCCAGTTCATCGGTGGTGACGGTGTAGCCGTATTCGGCCGCGATGCGCTCGTAGCGCGGGATGCGCGCGTAGAACAGGCGCGGGAACACCCAGCGCACGAAGTCGTCGGGCACGATCTCCGCCACGTATTCGACGCCCTTTGTCCGCATGTACTCGGCGAGCTGCTCGTCGAGGAAGTCCTCGCGGTAGTAGAGTGGCTTGGGGTCCCTGACCGCGCGCTTGATGAGCTGCTGCTCGTCGGTCGTACTGGCCTTGATGTAGAGGATCAGCGTATGGCGGCTGAGCACCTCGATGACGCCGCTGTTGTCGAGTTCGCACAGGCTGCCGCCGGCGTCGTTGAGGAAGTGCTCGTAGCCGTAGATGATCTGCGCGTTGCGGATGAAGGCGGGCACGTCCTTCATGGCGGCGATCTCGGCCAGCCGGTGCAGCTCCTGGCGGCGCTTGAATTCCTTCAGCGGCAGGCCGCCCAGCTCGGGGTCGCCGAGCTTGCCGAGGAAGCTCGACACCGGCTGCAGGTTGTGCACCGAGATGTTGTTGCGGATGTAGATCGAGTCGGTGCGCAGCAGGTCGCGCAGGAACGGCACCTCCATCGCCATCAGCTTGATGTTGTCGATGATGGCCTCGTCGAGGTAACGGGTGCCGATGCGGTAGTCGCCCGAGTAGTGGAACCAGTGATCCTTCATCAGCAGGTTGGACAGGTGGGTCTTGCCCACCCCCGACATGCCGAGCAGGGTGATCGACTTGTTCTTCCAGTGCCTGAAGTCCGCCGCGCTGAATTTCATGGGGTCATCCTTTCGGTCGTGCCGGTATTCTACCGCAGACTCGTCCCCGCTGCCGAGGCGGTCGCCGGCCGCGCGGGTCGCTGTCCGGTTTTGGTATCATCCCCGGAGCGATTCTCCCGGGGCACTGGCCGCGCCCGGACGCCGGAGACCAGACCATGAGCGACGACGAAGCATTTCCCCTGCGGCTGGCGACGACCATCCCGGTGCGGGCGCTGTTCCTCGGTTCCCGCATCCAGGCGCGCGCGCTGGAGAAGCGCTCCGCGCTCGCGCTGGCCCCGCTGACGCTGCGCGTGGGCGAACGCGGATGCGCCGTGGTGTTCCGCTACGGGGCGGTGGTGTTCTTCGACGTCCCGGTCGCGGATGAGGCGGGCTTTCTGGATTACCTGCGCCCCTACCTGGTCGAGCCGCGCCCGCAGCCGGAGCACGAGGAGGTCCTGCTGCGGGTCGATCCCGGCAGCGGGGACATCGTGCAGGGCGGCGAGGTATTCCTGGCCGCGGTCAGTCTGCAGCATCTGCAACTGGTGGCCGAGGTGCTGGCCCGGAGCGTCGTCCTCGAGTACTACGAGTCGCGCACGGCGCGCAGCTTCGATCTGGTCGAGCCGTTCGCGCGCCGCCTGGTGCGGCCGCAGACGCGCTGGAGCCGGCCGGGCGAGTTGCTCGTGCATATCGGCGAGGTGCTGCTCAACCAGCAGGAGATGGTCGGCCGCATCGAGATCAGCGAGAAGCCCGAGCTGCTGTGGGATCATCCGGCGCTGGAACGGCTGTATGCCCGACTCGAGTCGGAGTACGAGCTGCGCGATCGCTATCGCGCGCTGGAGCGCAAGCTGGAACTCATCTCGCGGACCGCCGAGACGGTGCTGGAGATCCTACAGGCACGCCGCAGCCTGCGCGTGGAGTGGTATATCGTCATCCTTATCGTGGTCGAGATTGTACTGTCGCTCTATGAAATGTTCTATTTCGGCCACGCCTAGGCGCCCGGCGGAGGATTTATGGATGGCACGCCGCGGATGTGCCTGTGCGCTTGTGCTAGCATCGACTTGAGCTCGCACGTGATCATCACCGGTCGGTCCTATGACCGACCTGGCCGCCGGAACCCGATACGTGACGGTGCTTCGCCTCAGCTGCCACAACTAGGTAACACCCGCAACGCTTGCTTCGAGATACAATTCGTTCAGCCCTGCCTTGCGCGCTGGACGCATGAGATTCGTTAACCTTAGATCGGCGCAGTCGAGCAGACTGGAGAAATTGACAACGCCAGGGACGCAACCTGTAGGGCATGACGTATGAGCCATGTATTTCCCCTTGAGATACTGCGCGGGTTGCGCGTGCCTGCCAGTGGATTGAGCACCCAGGATGTCGCGGCGCGCCAGGAACAGTATGGGCGTAATGTCATTATCGAGACGGTTGATGCCGGCTGGCGGAAAATCGTAGCGGAAACCTTCAAAGATCCCATGTTGTGGTTCCTGCTCGGCACCAGTGCATTATTTGCGGCCATTGGCGAGATGACGGACTCCCTCATCCTGCTTGCGGCATTGATACCGCTGTTTGGTATGGATGCCTTCCTGCACCGGCGTACCCGGGCATCGATGGAAGGCTTAAGCGGTCGATTGGCCTCAGATGCCGTGGTGGTTCGTGATGGCGCACAAATTACCGTGACAGCAACTGACCTGGTGCCTGGCGACGTGGTGATCCTTAAGATTGGTGATCTCATACCGGCTGATGGCCTGTTTTTTCATGCAGACCAGACACAGGTCGATGAATCGGCATTGACAGGCGAGGCGTACCCGGTACGCAAGCACGCGCTGCAATCACTGCCGCTCGCGGAGGACGAAACCAGATTTGATGAATGTTATTGGGGCTACGCCGGCACGCGCATGCTCACCGGTAATGGGCGATTGCTTGTCGCATTTACTTCGAGAAATACACTGTACGGAGAGATTGTGCAGGCGGTTGCCAGCAGCGCGCACGAGCGCACGCCTTTGCAGCGTGCCGTTATGTCGCTGGTAAAAGTTTTAATCGTTGCCGCGGTTCTTTTCTGTCTTATCCTGGCGAGCGTCAGGATCAGTCAGGGGTATGGGTGGATTGACGCGCTCTTGAGCGCCCTGACGCTGGCGGTTGCGGCCATCCCCGAGGAATTCCCCGTCGTGCTGACGTTCTTCCTTGGGGCCGGGGTCTACCGATTGGCTAAAATCCAGGCCCTGGTTCGTAGAAGCGTAGTCGTGGAAAGCATTGGTCGTGTGACCTGCATCTGCACCGACAAGACTGGAACCCTCACTAAAGGATCACTGCAGCTGATGCATCATGTGACGTCAGGTGCCGTCTCAGAATCACGACTGCTTGCGCTGGCTGGGGCCGCGTCTCGGCGCGAGACGGGTGATCCGATGGATGTCGCCATCCTGAAAAGTGTACCTGACTTCTCAGGATTGGTTCCCGTCACAAGCTTTCCATTTACCGAAGACCGGAAATGCGAGGTCGGCGTATTTCGAGAAGACGATGTACTGATTGCGGCTGTCAAAGGCGCCCCGGAAATCGTGTTTAAGCTCTGTGACTTTGATGCGTCAGCCGAGTCTGCGTGGATGGATCGGGTGGGCGGCCTGGCGAACGCTGGGCACAAAGTCATTGCCTGTGCCTGGCGTGAGCTGAACCCGGAGATTTGGGAAGGCGGTGAGCCCGTCAGCGGTTACCAGTTCGCGGGATTGCTCGCCTTCGAAGATCCGGTTCGGGGCGGCGTGCCTGAAGCCCTGCAGGCATGCCTGCGCGCCAATATCCATGTGATTATGGTGACTGGAGACCATCCTGCCACGGCGGCTGCCGTGGCCAGGGAGATTGGCCTGTCCAGCGACGCACCGAGAATGATAGATGGAAATGAGATGGAGATACGGATTAAGCGAGATGGGGGTGCGTTCCTGCAGGATATCGATGTGGTGGCGCGCGCCATTCCCATGCATAAATTGCGTCTGGTGAAGGCGCTTCAGCAGCAGGGGGGGATTGTAGCGGTAACCGGGGATGGCGTTAATGACGTACCGGCATTACAGGCTGCCGATATAGGGATCGCGATGGGACAGCGTGGCACGCGCAGCGCTCGCGAAGCCGCAGCGATTGTCTTGCTGGACGATAATTTTAGAAGCATTGTGCGGGCGATTGCCGAAGGCCGGCAGCTCTTCAGTAATCTTCAAAAGAGTTTTCAGTACCTGTTGATGATTCATTTGCCGCTGGTCATGTCGGCCGCGCTCATTCCCATGGCTGGCTACCCGCTGCTGTATTTGCCGATTCACATCGTATGGCTGGAGTTGATCATTCACCCCACTGCAATGCTCGTGTTTCAGGGGATGTCTCGCCATGATCAGCTGGAGTACCGGCCGCCGCATAACGGGGTGAAATTCTTCGATCGACGGCAATGGGCCTCCATCTTGATGACGAGTGCCGCGATCCTTGTCGTCGTGATCTCAGGGTATGTTCTCGCCTTGGATGATGGTGGTGATGTTGCTCATGCGCGGGCCATGGCCTTGGTAACGTTAACAGTATCGAGTGCTGGTATTGCCGCGGTTCTGAGCGGGCTGCGTGGGCTGACGGCGCAGGTTACCGTCGGCGCATCGCTACTGGTATCCATGATGCTGGTGCAGATGCCAGGGCTTTCGACACTATTACATATAGAGCCTCTGCACCCAAAAGATCTGGCATATGCCGTGGGCGGTGGTTTGCTGGCATCTTTCATCTCGTTCTCGGCCAGGCACGCCCGATATCGAGGCTAATCGCGCCTGGCATCCATTGGACGCTCGCATCTAAGGAAATTCAATAATACTGCGGGTCAGTTCGGGATGGATGGTGGTCAGCTGATGAAGAGTTTGCGCAGGCAGCCGAGGTAGGCCGCCTCGTCCGGCGCCGTGCCGCTGCGCTGCGCCTGCCACAGGGCCTCCGCGAGGCAGTCCATCATGCGGTGTTCGGCGTCGTGCGCCGAGGCCGCGCCGCGCAGGATGGCCCGGTGCAGCTCGGCGATGCCGGCCGGGCGCGCGCTCGCGATCTGTTCGCGCAGCGCGATGTGCATGCCCATGTGCAGGAACGGGTTGGGGGCGCCGGACTCGGGCGAATAGTCGCGGTCGATCCGCGCGGGGTCCAGCAGCGCGTGGTACTCGGGGTGTTCGGCGATCACCTCGGCGACGCGGTGTTCCAGCGGCGACAGCGGCAGTCCTTCCCGGTGCTTGCGCCAGGAATCGAGATAGACCTTCCGCAGTTGTTCGCGGTCGTTTCCGTACAGCATGGGTTCGGCTCCGTCTCAGGCCCGCCGCGTGGCGCGGGCCGGCGCGGCCGCGGGCTCGGCGGTTTCCTTGTGGGGATATTCGCACAGGTCCGCGATGATGCAGCTCGCGCAGTGCGGGCGGCGCGCGGTGCAGACGTAGCGCCCGTGCAGGATCAGCCAGTGATGGGCGTCCTGGCGGAACTCGGGCGGCACCGCGCGCAGCAGCGCCTTTTCCACCTCCAGCACGTTCTTGCCGGGCGCGAGCCCGGTACGGTTGGCGAGGCGGAAGATGTGCGTGTCCACCGCGATCGTGGGCTCGCCGAAGGCGGTGTTGAGGATGACGTTGGCGGTCTTGCGGCCGACCCCGGGCAGGGCCTCCAGCGCGGCGCGCTCGCGCGGCACCTCGCCGCCGTGACGCTCGACCAGCAGCCGGCAGGTCTTGAGGATGTTGCCCGCCTTGGTGTTGAACAGGCCGATGGTCTTGATGTATTCCTTCAAGCCCTGCTCGCCCAGCGCCAGCATGGCGGCCGGGGTGGGCGCGGCGCGGAACAGCGCCGGGGTGGCCTTGTTGACGCCCTTGTCGGTCGCCTGCGCGGACAGGATCACGGCGATCAGCAACTGGAACGGCGTGGCGTAGTGGAGCTCGGTGGTGGGGCTGGGATTGGCTTCCTTCAGGCGCGTGAACAGGGCGCGGCGCTGCCGGGCGTTCATGCGGCGGACATGATCAAGGGATCAACGGGGCCGGCTCAAACGGCATGCGGTTCCGGCGCGGTGACGGCGGCGGGGGCGGTCCTGCGTTCGGCGCGACGCCGGTCGATGGCGTTCTTCAGCGCGATCAGCAGGCCGAGTCCGATGAAGGCGCCCGGCGGCAGGATCGCGAGCAGCATGCCGTGATAATCCCCGAGCCTGACCGTGAGGCCGCGCGCGCCCTCGCCGAACATCAGGTGGGCGTTGGCGAACAGGGTCCCGGAGCCGATCATCTCCCGCATGGCGCCGAGCGTGACCAGCACGAGCAGGAAGCCGGTGCCCATCATCAGTCCGTCGAACAGCGCGGGCAGCAGCGGATTGCGCGAAGCGAAGGCCTCGGCGCGCGCGATGATGTTGCAGTTGGTGACGATCAGCGCGATGAAGATGCCGAGCAGGTTGTAGAGTTCATGGAAGTAGGCGTTCATCGCCAGCTCGATGACGGTGACGATGCAGGCGATGACGAGCACGAACACCGGCAGCCGGATTTCCGGGGTGACCCAGTTGCGGATCAGGGAGACGATGCCGTTTGAGATCACCAGCGTCATCATGGTGGCCAGGCCGAGTCCGATCCCGTTGATCGTGGTATTGGTCACCGCCAGCAGGGGGCACAGGCCGAGGATCTGCACCAGCGCCGGGTTGTTGTTCCACAGTCCGTCCCGCGCGATGCCCGCGAAATTATTCTGCGCCATGCTCGCCTCCCGCCGCGCCGTCCGCGGCCGCTTCGTTTCCGAACAGTTCGTCTTTGTGTGCGTGGAAGTATTTTAAGCTGTTGTGCACCGCCTTGACCACCGCGCGCGGGGTGATCGTCGCCCCGGTGAACTGGTCGAAGATGCCGCCGTCCTTGACGACGCGCCAGCCCAGTTCGTCGGGGTCTGACAGGGAATGGCCCGTGAAATGGCTGATCCAGTCCGAGCGTTCGGCGTCGATCCAGTCGCCCAGCCCCGGGGTTTCCCGGTGGTGGATTACCCGCACGCCCATGATGGTTTCCTCCTGGTAGCGCACGGCCACGAGCAGGGTGATCGCCCCGGTGTAGCCGTCGGGCGCCACCGTGGTCATGACCGCGGCCACGGGCGCGCCCTGCTTGCGCGCGCGGTACACCGTCATCGGCTTCGCGCTGCCGAGCATGGGTTTCGAGGTCGCCTCGACGGTGTCGGTGGTGATGCTGTTGTCGTAGGCGTCCTTCGGGATGACCTCGTTGAGCTTGCGGCGCAGGGCCTCGCGCTCGTTCTGCGCGATCAGGTCGCGGGTGTCGTTCTCGGTCAGGGCCACGAGCGCGGTGCCGAGCACGGCGAAGGCGCCGAGCAATGCAGCCGTGATCGCCATGTGACGCAGCAGCACGGGTGCTACTTCCTGCCGTGCCCGAACACGCGGGGCTTGAAGTGATCGTCGATGATCGGCACGACCATGTTCATCAGCAGCACCGAGAAGGCGATGCTGTCGGGATAGCCGCCCAGCACACGGATGACGTACACGAGGATGCCGATGCCGGCGCCGTAGACCAGGCGGCCGGTGGGGCTGGCGGCGGCGGTGACTGGATCGGTGGCGATGAAGAAAGCGCCGAGCATGACCGAGCCGCTGAACAGGTGGAACAGCGGCGAGGCGTGGTGCTCGGGGTCGTAGAAGGCGAACGCGCCGGAGATCAGCGCCAGGGCGCCGAGCATCGCGACCGGGATCTGCCAGCCGATGATCTTGCGGTACATCAGCCACAGGCCGCCGAGCAGGAAGCCCGCGTTGACCCATTCCCAGCCCTTGCCGCCGATCGCGCCGAAGATCGGGATGACGCTGAGCAGCAGGCTGGTCACATCGTCGAGACCCAGCTGGGCGCGGATCTCGGCCACGGTATTGCCCTGGCCGAGGTTGTTTTTCAGGGTGTCGAGCGGCGTGGCCTCGGTCAGGGCGTCGAAGGTGATCCCGGGCGGCAACTGGCCGCCGAAGATGAAGGCGGCCGTCTCGGCGAAATTCATCTCATAGCTGCTGAAGGTGCTTATGGGCAGCCAACTGGTCATCTCGACCGGGAAGGAGACCAGCAGGACCACGTAGCCGACCATCGCCGGGTTGAAGGGATTGAAACCCAGTCCGCCGTACAGTTGCTTGGCGATCACGATGGCGAAGAAGACGCCGATGACGGTCAGCCACCACGGCGACAGCGGCGGCAGGGCCAGTCCCAGCAGCAAGGCGGTTACCAGGGCGCTGCAGTCGCCGAGGTACTGTCGTAGCGGGCGCCGGCGGATCATCAGCATGACGGACTCGGCGGCCACCGCCGCCGCGGCCGCGATGGTGATGTTGATGATGACGCCCCAGCCGAAGAACCACACATAGGCCACGATGCCGGGGACGAGGGCGAGCAGCACCTGCAGCATGACCGCGGTGACCGAGGCCGGAGCCCTGGTATGGGGGGAGGACGATGTCGTGAGTGGCATGGTTATTGTTATGGTGCGTGGCCGCGCGCCGGCGGCGTCCGTCTAGTTCGACTCGCGATTGCTCTCCCGCGGGCGGTCGGTGTCGTCCTTGTGTCCCTGCCAGCCTTCGCCGCGGCGCTTCTCCGCTTCCCTTAGGGCGGCGTCGCGGCGCGACTCGGCCTGCTGCTGGGCGGCCGCCGCCGCCTCCTGGCCTTTCTCTGCCATGGCGGCGGCATCGAGGGCGGATTTCTTCTGCTGGCGCTTGGCCTCGCGTTCAGCCTTCTCGCGCTCGAGCCGCTTCTGGCGGCTGTCGTGACGTCGGCGCGCCAGCTCGGCCTTTTCCTTCTCGCGCTCGCGCGTCCAGATGTCGCCCTTGGCGTAGCGGAAGTATTGTACCAGCGGGATGTTGCTCGGGCAGACATAGGAGCACGCGCCGCATTCGATGCAGTCGAACAGGTCGTATTCCTGCGCCTTGTCCAGGTTCTTGGTCTTGGCGTGCCAGTAGAGCTGCTGCGGGAGCAGGTTCACCGGACAGGCGTCGGCGCAGGCGCCGCAGCGGATGCACGGCATCACCGGCTTGACCGGCGGCAGGTCGTGCGCGGTCGCGGCCAGCACGCAGTTGGTGGTCTTGATCACCGGCAGGTCGGTCCGGTGCAGCGCGAACCCCATCATCGGGCCGCCCATGATCAGGCGGTCGATGCGATTGATGTTGCCGTCGCACTGGCCGATCAGCTCGTTCATCGGCGTCCCGATCAGCACCTCCATATTGCAGGGCCGGCCGACGGCGCCGCCGGTGACCGTGACGATGCGGGAGATCAGCGGCTCGCCGAGATGGATGGCGCGGTGCACCGCGGCGGCCGTGCCCACGTTGACGCAGACGACGCCGACGTTCAGGCACAGGCCGTCGCGCGGCACTTCCTTGCCGGTCAGCACCCTGACCAGCTGCTTCTCGCTGCCCTGGGGATACAGGGTCGGCACCTGCACCGCCTCGACCTTGTCCATGCCCGCGACCGCCCGGCGCATCGCCTCGTAGGCCGCGGGCTTGTTGTCCTCGATGGCGATCAGGCATTCCTCGGCCTGCAGGGCGTGGCGGATGATCTCGATGCCGCCGCGGATAGCGTCCGCGCGCTCCCGCATCAGCATGTCGTCGCAGGTGATGAACGGCTCGCATTCGACGCCGTTCAGTATCAGCGTCTTGATCGTCTTGTGGTGGCCGGGATTGAGCTTGATGTAGGAGGGGAAGCCGGCGCCGCCGAGGCCGACGATGCCGGCCTCGCGGATCAGGTTGCGCAGGGCGCTCGGCGGCAGATCGCGGTAATTTTCCACCGGGCCGTGCTCGATCCAGCGCTCTTCGCCGTCGGGCTCGATGACGATGCAGGGGGCGGACAGTCCGGACGGATGCGGGATCGGCGCCTCGCCGATCTCGACCACCGTGCCCGAGGTCGAGGCATGCACCGGCGCGCTGACGTAGCCGCTGGCATGGGCGATCATCTGCCCCTTCAGCACGCGCTCCCCGACCCGCACCAGCGATTCCGCCGACTCGCCGATGTGCTGGTGCAGCGGCAGGACGATGCGCCGGGGCAGACGCGGCTGCTGGATGGGCAGATGGGTCGAGACGTGCTTGTGCTGCACCGGATGGACCCCGCCGTGGAATGACCACAGGCGGCGCTTGAGGGCGCCGATCACGATGCCTGTCCCGCCGTCTTCTGTTCCGGATAGGGCCACTTCCAGGCCAGGATGTGCTGCTTGACCGGCACCATGTCGATGCAGTCGACCGGGCACGGCGGCACGCACAGGTTGCAGCCCGTGCACTCCTCCGCGATCACGGTGTGCATGTGTTTCGCCGCGCCGACGATGGCGTCCACCGGGCAGGCCTGGATGCACAGCGTGCAGCCGATGCAGCGCTGCTCGTCGATGACCGCCACGGTCTTGGGTTTTTCCACGCCGTTGTCCGGGTTGAGCGGCTTCGGGTCGCGGTCGAGCAGGTCGGCCAGGGCTATGATGGTGGCCTCGCCGCCGGGCGGGCACTGGTTGATGTCGGCCTTCCCGCCGGCGATCGCCTGGGCATAGGGGCGGCAGCCCGGAAAGCCGCACTGGCCGCACTGCGTCTGCGGCAGCAGCGCGTCGATGCGGTCGACCAGCGGGTCGCCCTCCACCTTGAAGCGGATGGCGGCATACCCCAGGGTGAGGCCGAACACGACCGCGAGCACGCTGAGGGCGATGATGGCGGCGATCATGCGTGATTACTCCCGGATCAGTCCGGTGAAGCCCATGAACGCCAGCGCCATCAGTCCGGCGGTGATCAGCGCGATGGGCGGTCCGCGGAAGGACAGCGGCACGTCCGCCGCCGCGATGCGCTCGCGCATGGCGGCGAACAGGATCAGCACGAGCGAGAAGCCCACCGACGCCCCGAAGCCGTAGACGGCAGATTCGAGGAAGCCGTATTCCTGCTTGACGTTGAGCAGGGCGACGCCGAGCACCGCGCAGTTGGTGGTGATCAGCGGCAGGAAGATGCCGAGCACCTGATACAGCACCGGGCTGGTCTTGTGGATCACCATCTCGGTGAACTGCACCACGGCGGCGATCACCAGGATGAAGGTGATGGTGCGCAGGTATTCCAGTCCCAGCGGGGCGAGCAGGTAGGTGTCGGTCAGGTAGCTGCACACCGAGGACAGCGTCAGCACGAAGGTGGTCGCGAGCCCCATGCCGACGGCGGTCTCCAGTTTCCGCGACACGCCCATGAACGGGCACAGGCCGAGAAACTTGGTCAGGACGAAGTTGTTGACCAGGACGGTGCTGACGAGGATGAGGACGTACTCGGTCATGGCGGGGGAAGACGGATCGGCGCTGACTTCATGGGTTCGTGCATTTTATCTGATCTCGGTTGAGCCGGTGAATCGAATATGCATATAAGCCCGGAGAAGTCCGGTATAAAAAACCGTTATAACGACCGCGGCCGGCACGAGTTCGCAATGCACCGATCGCGCGCGTCCGTGCGCTCCGGTCCGGCTACTTCACCCGCATGCCGGCCTGCGCGCCCGCGTCGGGCTGGATCAGCCACAGGTCCTTGCCGCCCGGCCCCGCCGCGAGCACCATGCCTTCGGACACGCCGAAGCGCATCTTGCGCGGCGCGAGGTTGGCGACCACGACGGTGTGGCGTCCAATCAGTTCGGCCGCCGTGTACTTGCCCTTGATGCCCGCGAACACCTGCCGCGTCTCGCCGCCGCCGATGTCGAGCGTCAGGCGCAGCAGCTTGTCGGCGCCTTCGACGTCTTCCGCCGCCAGAACCCGCGCGATCCGCAGGTCTATGCGCGTGAAGTCGTCGATACTGATTGTCTCAAGGGCGGGAGGGTTATCGTGCTGCTGGGCCGCTCCCCGGGCCGATTGGGGTCGGGTCTCGCTGTGCGGCGCTCCCCCCGTCGCCGTCAGCTGCGCCTTGTTTTCGCCGATCAGGGCGTCGATCTGCGCGCGCTCGACCCGCTTGGCCAGATGCGTATACGTTTTGATGGCGTGCCCGGCGAGAAGTTCCGCCGCGTCCCGCCACGCGAGCGGCGGGATGGCGAGAAATTCCTCCACCGCGGCGGCCATGCGCGGCAGGATCGGCTTGAGGTACAGCGTCAGCAGGCGAAAGGCGTTGATGCCGACGCTGCACACCTCCCGGGCCTGTTCCAGCGCGGCGGGATCCTTGACCAGGCGCCAGGGCTGGCGGTCGTTGATGTAGGCGTTGGCCTGGTCCGCCAGCTCCATGATCTGGCGCACCGCCTCGCCATAACGACGCTCCTCGTAGGCGCGGGCGATGTCGTCCGCCGCGCCCTGCATGCGCGCCAGCAGGGCGGCGCCGTCGGCGTCCGGGCGCGCGGCGAGCGTGCCGCCGAAGCGGTCGCTGATGAAGCCGGCGGTGCGGCTGGCGATGTTGATGTATTTCCCGACCAGGTCGCTGTTGACGCGCGCGGTGAAGTCGTCGAAGTTGAGGTCGAGGTCCTCGATGCGCTCGTTCAGCTTGGCGGCGAAGTAATAGCGCAGATATTCGGGATCGACGTGGTTCAGGAACGAGCGCGCGGTGATGAAGGTGCCGCGCGACTTGGACATCTTCTGGCCGTCCACGGTGAGGAAGCCGTGGACGAAGATGCGGTCCGGGGTGCGGTAGCCGGAGAAGTGCAGGGTGGCCGGCCAGAACAGCGCGTGGAAGTAGAGGATGTCCTTGCCGATGAAGTGATACAGCTCGGCCGTGCTGTCATGCGCCCAGAACTCGTCGAAGTCGAGGCCCTTGCGGCTGCACAGCTTGCGGAAGCTCGCCATGTAGCCGACCGGGGCGTCGAGCCAGACGTAGAGGAACTTGCCGGGCGCGTCGGGGATCTCGAAGCCGAAGTAGGGCGCGTCGCGCGAGATGTCCCAGTCCCGGAGGCCGGCGTCGAACCATTCCTCGAGCTTGTTGTGGGCCTCGTCCTGCAGCGGGGCCGCGCCGCGGCGGCGCCCGTGGCGCACCCAGTCCTGCAGGAAGTCGCGGCACTCGCTCAGCCGGAAGAAATGGTGCTCCGATTGCTTCCGCACCGGCGTGCTGCCGGAGATGGCCGACACCGGATTGATCAGTTCCGTCGGGTCGTAAGTGGCGCCGCAGCGCTCGCAGGCGTCGCCGTACTGGTCCGGGGCGTGACAGCGCGGACATTCCCCCTTGATGTAGCGGTCGGGCAGGAACATCTCCTTCACCGGGTCGTAGAACTGCTCGATCGGGCGCACCTCGATCAGCCCCTTCTGCCGGAGACGGCGGTAGATTTCCTGCGACAGTTCCCGGTTTTCTTCCGAATTGGTCGAGTAGTAATTGTCAAAGCCGATGTGGAAGTCGGTGAAATCGCGCAGGTGCTCCTGTTGCATGCGCGCGATCAGTTGTTCCGGCGCGATCCCCTCCTGCTCGGCGCGCAGCATGACCGGCGTGCCGTGGGTGTCGTCCGCGCAGACGTAATAGCACTCGTGGCCGCGCATCTTCTGGAAGCGGACCCAGATGTCGGTCTGGACGTATTCGACCAGGTGGCCGAGGTGGATCGAGCCGTTGGCGTAGGGCAGCGCGCTGGTGACGAGGATCTTCCGGGTCGGGGCCTGGGGCGGATGGCTGGGCATGATGTGGGCGCGTTTGAGTGTTTTTTTGGGCCGGGATGGCGCTAAATCGCGGTATTATAACCCAGTTGCCCGCGGGATGGTCATGTCCGGGCGGTATCCGCGGACGCGATGGTGTAGAATGCTCCGCCTGGTTTTTTACCCGCGCGCCGCGCCGGCGCCGGACGCAGAGGAGATCGGACATGCAGACGCCCGAAGCGCAGATCGAGGCCGCGCTGAAACAGTACATCGACCCGTATTTCAAGCGGGACCTGATCGCGGCCGCGGTCGTCAAAGGGATCGCCGTGCGCGACGGCCGGGCGGAGATCCGCGTCGAGCTCGGCTATCCCGCGCGCGGCTACGAGGCCGCGCTGGCGCAGGCGGTGCGCGAGCGCGCCGCGACGGTGCCCGGCATCACGTCGGTGGACGTCGAGATCCGCACCAGGGTGATCACGCACGCGGTGCAGAAGGGCGTCAAGCCGCTGAAGAACATCAAGAACATCATCGCCGTGGCCTCCGGCAAGGGCGGTGTCGGCAAATCGACCACCGCGGTCAACCTCGCGCTCGCGCTGGCGGCGGAGGGGGCGAGTGCCGGGATCCTGGACGCCGACATCTACGGGCCGAGCCAGCCGCGCATGCTCGGCGCGCGCGAGCAGCCCAAGTCGCGCGACGGCAAATCGATGGAGCCGATCATCGCCCATGGCATCCAGTCGATGTCGATCGGCTACCTGATCGACGAGGAGACGCCGATGATCTGGCGCGGGCCGATGGTGACGCAGGCGCTGGAGCAGCTGCTGCGCGACACCAACTGGCAGCCGATGGACTACCTGGTCATCGACCTGCCGCCCGGCACCGGCGACACCCAGCTGACGCTGGCGCAGAAGATCCCGGTGAGCGGGGCGGTGATCGTGACGACGCCGCAGGACATCGCGCTGCTCGACGCGCGCAAGGCGCTGAAGATGTTCGAGCGCGTGGACGTGCCGGTGCTCGGCGTGATCGAGAACATGAGCACCTATGTCTGCAGCCACTGCGGCCACGAAGAGGCGATCTTCGGCTCCGGCGGCGGCGCGCGCATGGCGGAGCAGTACAATGTCGACCTGCTCGGGCAACTGCCGCTCGATCCGCGCATCCGCGCCGAGGCCGACAACGGCAATCCGAGCGTCGTCACCGATCCGGAAGGGCGCATCGCGCATGCCTACCGCGAGATCGCCCGCCGGGTGGCCGCGAAGTTGTCGCTGCAGGCCAAGGACTACAGCGCGAAGATCCCCAACATCGTCATCGAACAGAACTGAAGCCGACACCGAAACCTGATACAGAAACAGGGAGCAGTCACCGACATGAGCATCAAATCCGACCGCTGGATCCGCGAAATGGCGCACAAGCACGGCATGATCGAGCCCTTCGAGCCGGGCCAGGTCCGCGAGCACCATGGCGGTCGCGTGATCTCCTACGGGACTTCGAGCTACGGCTACGATATCCGCTGCGCCGACGAATTCAAGATCTTCACCAACATCAACTCGGCGGTGGTCGACCCCAAGAACTTCGACTCGAACAGCTTCGTCGACCTGAAGTCGGACGTCTGCATCATCCCGCCCAACTCCTTCGCGCTGGCGCGCACGGTGGAGTATTTCCGCATCCCGCGCAGCGTGCTGACCATCTGCCTCGGCAAGTCCACCTACGCGCGCTGCGGCATCATCGTCAACGTCACCCCGCTGGAGCCTGAATGGGAAGGCCACGTCACGCTGGAATTCTCCAACACCACCACCCTGCCGGCGAAGATCTACGCCAACGAGGGCGTGGCCCAGGTGCTGTTCTTCGAATCCGACCAGGTGTGCGAGACCTCGTACAAGGACCGCGGCGGGAAGTACCAGGGGCAGCGGGGAGTGACGCTGCCGAGGACGTGAACGAGCAGGACTGAGGACTCAGGGTTAAGCTAAAGAAAAAACTCGCAGGGATGTAGCCCGGATGAAGCGTAGCGGAATCCGGGCCCACGCCTCACGCCTTACGCCTATGGCTCGAAGCCTCCCCCGTCAGTTCGCCAGAATCAGCCCCGCCTCCTTGCTCTTACTTAGTCCTGTGTCTTAAATTCCATAATCTCCATCGTCACCACCTTCCCGTCCTTGTGCTGCTCGATGCGCACGGGCAGGTACTCGAGGGCGCTGGCGCACCAGATCAGGTCGCTCCGGCTGCCGTGGAGGCGTTGCAGCTTCACGGTCTCCAGTTTTCCCAGCGGGGTGCTGATGACTTCCGTGCCGACGCGCTCGAAGCGGAAGTTCTTCAATTCGCCGCCGTCGGCGATTTCATAGGAGAGGGTTTTGCGTCCCGCCTGCAGGTCGCGCATCAGCGTGTACTGGTAGAGCAGCTTGTCCTGGGTCCCCGTCGGCACCTTCATGGTCCACGGGTCGTTGTTGATGCGGTTGGTGACGACGCCTTTCTTCCAGTCGAAGGTGAGCACCGCATTGCGCTCGTCGCCCTGCTTGCGGCCGGTGTGGCTGTACTGGTACCTGAGCGGGCGCGGCTGGCCGTCGCTGAGGGTCCAGATGCTGCTTTCCTCGATGTTGTCGTTCAGCACCAGCGCCAGCAGGCCGGTCGCCTCCATGCTCGAGGTGAAGGTGTAGCTGCCGTCGGTATTGCGCGCCAGCCGCCGCTCCATCTTCGCGCTCAGCAGCATGCCGGCCTTGTAGTGGTAATCGGCCTTGTAGTGCGCGGTGAACTCGCGCACCGGTGCGTCGGCCGCGCGTCCCGGGCCGCCGGGCCATGTGGCGAGGCACAGGCACAGGGCCAGCAGCGCGGTCGCGCGCGTCATCACGCAAGTCCTCCGTCCGCGGGCAGGTCCGCGAGGTCGAGCGGGGCGTCCAGCGGGCGCCCGTCGAAGTATACGCGGTCTCCGTCCTTGCGCAGGCGCCCGGCGGCGAACCAGCCGATGACACGCGGCAGGATGCGGTGTTCCACCCGGTGCACCCGGTCGGCCAGGGCGTGCTCGTCGTCGCCGGCGCCGACCGGCACCCGCGCCCGCAGGATCACCGGCCCGCCGTCGAGTTCCTCGGTGACGAAGTGGACGCTCGCCCCGTGCTCGGTGCTGCCCGCCGCGAGCGCGCGCCGGTGGGTGTGCAGGCCGGTGAAGGCGGGGAGCAGCGAGGGATGGATATTGATGAGGCGGCCGTCGTAATGACGCACGAATTCCGGGCTCAGCACGCGCATGAAGCCGGCCAGCACGACCAGGCGCGCGCCGCTGGCGTCGATGCGTTCCCGCAGCGCGTGATCATAGCTCGCGCGGTCGGCGTGGCCGGCGGATTCGATCACCGCGGTCGCGAGACCGGCCGCGCGGGCGCGCGCCAGGCCCGGGGCGTCGGGGCGGTTGCTGAGCACCAGGCGGATGTCCGCGGCCAGCTCACCCGCGCGCACGGCGTCGATGATCGCCTGCAGGTTGCTGCCGCGCCCCGAGATCAGCACGGCGACGGGCAGCGCCTGGCGCGGAGAGCTCATGTGTCCGCCGCGCCGCCGCGAGTGCCGGTGGTCGCGTCCATGGTGTTACCGGATGATGACGTACGCGTCGTTTGCGGCGCGGGCCGCGATGGCGCCGATGCGCCAGGCGCGCTCGCCCGCGCGCTGCAGCAGCGCCAGCGTGCGTTCGACGTCCTGTTCCGCCACCACGAGGGTCATGCCGACGCCGCAGTTGAAGGTGCGGTGCATCTCGTTCGCCTCGACCTTGCCGGCGCGCTGCAGCCAGTCGAACACCGCCGGGCGCGGCCACGAGGCGGCGTCGATGACGGCCCGGGTGTCGTCCGGGAGCACGCGGGGGATGTTCTCGAGCAGGCCGCCGCCGGTGATGTGCGCGATGCTGCGCACGTCGACTTCCTGCAGCAGCGCGAGGACCGGCTTGACATAGATGCGCGTCGGCGCGAGCAGGGCGTCGCCCAGCGTGGCGCCGTCGAAGGGCTGGCTCAGCGCGGCGCCGCTGCGCTCGACGATCTTGCGGATCAGCGAATAGCCGTTGGAATGCGGGCCGGAGGAGGCGATGCCGATCAGCGCGTCGCCCGCGCGGGCGCGCGAACCGTCGATGATGCGGTCCTTCTCCACCACGCCGACGCAGAAGCCGGCGATGTCGTAATCCTTGTGCGCGTACATGCCGGGCATCTCGGCGGTCTCGCCGCCGATCAGGGCCGCGCCCGCCAGCTCGCAGCCGGCGCCGATGCCCTTGACGACTTCGGTGGCGACCTCCACATCGAGTTTCCCGGTGGCGTAGTAATCGAGGAAGAACAGCGGTTCCGCGCCCTGCACGACGAGATCGTTCGCGCACATGGCGACGAGGTCGATGCCGACGGTGCCGTGGCGGCCGAGTTCGATCGCCAGCTTGAGCTTGGTGCCGACGCCGTCGGTGCCCGCGACCAGCACGGGCTGGCGGTAACGCTTGGGCAGTTCGATCAGGGCGCCGAACCCGCCCAGGCCGGCGAGTACCTCGGGTCGGGTGGTGCGGCGCGCGATCGGCTTGATGTTCTCGACCAGGCGGTTGCCGGCATCGATGTCGACGCCGGCGTCGCGGTAGCTGAGCGGGGAGGAGGCTTTCTCGGTGTCGTCCACGGGATTGTGCTCTAACGCTGGATGATCGGCGGTCGCGATCCGGCGCGACAGTGGCGCGACGCGGATTTTTTCGGCGCCATTGTAGCGCATTATCACCTGCCCTCCTAGTAAGCCGTACGCCGGCGCAGGTGAAACACGCGGGCGTTTCGCTTAGACTGGAGCACGTGTAAAAACGTCTCCGTTCAACCGGATCCGAGGATATGAACTGCATGTGGTTCGCTGATGAGTCGTCCCTGCGCCGCGGACTGCGTCTGGGCCTGCTGCTGTGTCTCGTGCTCGGCGCCGCCGGCGCGCGCGCCGGCGAGGTCGAGGGGCTCTACGAGGCGCAGGTGCCGGTTGCCGGGCAACGCGAGGCGGAGCGCACGCAGGCCTTGCGCGAGGTCTTCGGCCAGGTACTGGTCAAGATCACCGGCGACCGTGACGCGGCCACGCGTCCCGGGCTGCAGGCGCTGCTGCGCTCGCCGCTGACCTACGTCCAGCAATACCTCTATCGTCCGCTGCCGCCGGGATACCTGCCCGAGGCGGCGGTCGATCCCGCCCCGACCCAGATGTTGTGGGCGCGCTTCGACGCCCAGGCGGTCAACCAGTCGCTGCAACGGGTCAACGAGCCGGTGTGGGGGCGCATGCGGCCGTCCACCCTGGTGTGGCTCGCCGTGGAGGAACAGGGCAGGCGCTACCTCACCGGGAGCGAAGCCGGCGCCGATCTGCGCCGCGAGGTGGAGGAACGGGCGGACGCGCGCGGGATTCCGCTGCTGTTTCCGCTGCTGGATCTCGAGGACCAGCGCCGCGTGAGTTTCGGCGACGTGTGGGGCGGCTTCGATCAGGAGGTGCGCGCGGCCTCGGCGCGCTACCAGTCCACCGCGGTGCTGCTCGGGCGCGCCTACCGCGCGCCGTCGGGCGCGTGGTCCGCGCGCTGGTCGCTCTATCTGGACGATGGCGCGGAGCACTGGCAGTCGGCCGAGGGGACGCGGGCCCAGGCGCTGGCGGACGGTGTCGATGGCGCCGCCGACCGGCTCGCCGCGCGCTTCGCCCGCGCGCTCGACGACGGCGCGGCGGAACCGGTGGATCTGCTCGTGACCGGCGTGAACAGGCTGGAGGACTACAGTCGCGCGCAGCATTACCTGCGTTCGCTCGACGCCGTGAGCGAACTCGAGGTGCGGCAGATCGACGCGGCAGGCGCGCATTTCCATCTCGTGCTGCACGCTGACCGCGCGGCGCTGGTTCAGGCCATCGGCTTCGGCAGGGTGCTCGTTCCCGCCGCCGGCGCGGCCACGGGGGATGAGCTGGCCTACCGGTTGGTGCCGTGACGCGCGCCGACATCCCCAACATCATCAGCGTGCTGCGCATCGGGCTGGTGCTGCCGGTGGTGGCGGCGCTGGTGCACGAGCAGTTCACGCTCGCGCTGCTACTCTATACCGTCGCGGGGGTCTCTGACGCCCTGGACGGCTACATCGCCAAGCGCTTCCATTACACCAGCCGGCTCGGCTCGATCCTCGACCCGCTGGCCGACAAGCTGCTGCTCGTGTCGACCTATGTCGTGCTGGCCTGGCTGGACCTGCTCCCGGTCTGGCTGGTCGCGGCCGTCGTGGCGCGCGATGTCCTGATCCTGGCCGGCGCGGTCTCCTATCACCTGCTGGTCGGCGAGTACGAGATGGAGCCCACGCTGATCAGCAAGCTCAATACCTTCGCGCAGATCGCGCTCGGGCTGGCGGCGGTGTTCTCCGCCGGCGTCTATCCGCTGCCACCGGCCCTGCTGGCGGGAATGGTGTGGGCGGTGCTCGCCACCACGCTGCTGAGCGGCATCGATTACGTCTGGACCTGGGGGGTGCGCGCCTGCCGCGCGCGCCGGCTCCCGATGAGACGGCTGCGGCGCGGCGGAGACGGGCGATGAAAGGTCCGCAGGTGGCGGGCTGGGTGGCCGCCGGCGCGGCGGCGGCACTGCTGGTCTATCTGCTGGCGCCGATCCTGACCCCGTTCCTGATCGCCGCGCTGCTGGCCTATCTCGGCAGTCCGCTGGTCGAGCGCCTGACGGCGCGCCGCCTGCCGCGGGTCGCGGCGGTGGTGCTGGTATTCCTGCTCATCTTCGGCGTGCTGCTGCTGGCCCCGGTGGTGGCGTTTCCGCTGCTGGAGCGCCAGATCGCCGTGTTCATCGAGCGCTGGCCCGACTACCTGAATGCCCTGCAGACCCGGCTGATCCCGTGGCTGCGCGATACCCTGGGCATCGGCGTGCAGACGCTCGACCTGACACAGATCCGGCAGGCGCTGCTCGATCAATGGCAGCAGGCCGGCGGCATCGCCGCGCGGGCGGTGGTCGCGGTGACGCAGTCCGGCCTGGCGATCGTGCAATGGCTGCTCAACCTGACGCTGGTCCCGGTGGTCACGTTCTATCTGCTGCGCGACTGGAACGACCTGGTGCGCCGGCTGCGCGAACTGCTGCCGCGCCCGATCGAACCCGAGGTGGCGCGGCTCGCGCGCGAGTGCGACGAGGTGCTCGCGACCTTTCTGCGCGGACAGCTCTGGGTCATGCTGTCGCTCGGACTGATCTATTCGGTCGGCCTGTGGCTGGTGGGGCTCGATCTCGCCTTCCTGATCGGCATGGGCGCCGGGCTGGTCAGCTTCGTTCCCTATCTGGGGCCGGTGGTCGGCCTGCTGGCCGGCGGCATCGCGGCGGCGGCGCAGTTCCACGACCTGCTGCACCCGCTGCTGGTGCTCGGGGTGTTCATGCTCGGCCAGGCGCTGGAGGGCATGGTGCTGACGCCCTGGCTGGTGGGCGATCGCGTCGGCCTGCATCCGGTGGCGGTGATCTTCGCCGTCATGGCGGGCGGGCAGCTGTTCGGGTTCGTCGGCGTGCTGCTGGCCCTGCCGGTGGCCGCGGTGATCGCGGTGCTGGTGCGCGACCTGCACCGGCGCTATCTGCACAGCGAGGTCTACGGGATGGACGATGAGACGCCGGACAAGGGCTGAGCCGGCGCGGCGGCGCGCGCGCCCGACCGGGCCGTGGGTGTCGTGAGCGGGCAACTGCCGCTGCAGATCCGCTTTCGCGACGACTCGACCTTCGCCGGATTCGAGCCCGGGCGTAATGCGGAGGCGGTGCACTACCTGCAGTCCGGTTTCGCCGCCGGCCAGTCCGTCTACCTGTGGGGCGGGGCGGGCGCCGGCAAGACCCACCTGCTGGAGTCGGTGTGCCGCCTCGCCGCCGCGCGCGGCGAGTCCGCGGTCTATCTCCCCCTGCGCCAGCGCGCCGATCTGGCGCCCGCCCTGCTCGAGGGACTGGAGGCGCTGGCGCTGGTCTGCGTCGACGACATCGACGCGATCGCCGGCGACGCCGACTGGGAGGCCGCGCTGTTCCACCTGTTCAACCGCGTGCGCGCGGGCGGCGGCCGCATCGCCATCGCCGGCGCCGCGTCGCCGCGCGCGCTGGGCCTCGGCCTGCCCGATCTCGCGACGCGGCTGTCCTGGGGCCTGGTGTTCCAGCTCCAGCCGCTGCTCGACGATGAGAAGGCCCGGGTGCTGCGCCAGCGCGCGCGCGCGCGCGGCATGGAGATGCCGGAGGCCGTCGCCCACTACCTGCTGCAGCGCCATGCGCGCGACATGGGCGCGCTGTTCGAATTGCTGGAGCGTCTCGACCGCGCCTCGCTCGCCGCGCAGCGCCGGCTCACCGTGCCCTTCGTGCGCGAGGTCGCGGGCGAGGACTGATCCAGCGCGCGCCGCTTAGTCCAGCAGCGGGCGCAGGTATTTCCACACGTTGTCGAGGATGACCGCCTGCGCCTCCCGGTTGGGGTGAATGGCGTCGGCCTGGAAGTCCGCGGTTCCGTCCTCGAGTCCCGCGAGCAGGAACGGAATCAGGGTGACCTCGTATTCCCCCGCCAGCTCCGCGTACACTTGTTCGAAGCCCCGGGTATAGGCGCGGCCGTAGTTCGGTGGCAGCCGCATGCCGGCGAGCACGACCCGCGCCCCGCGCGCGCGGCAGGCCGTGATGATGTCCGCCAGGTTGCGCCGCATCTGCTCCAGCGGCAGGCCGCGCAGGCCGTCATTGCCGCCGAGCTCGACCAGCACGAGGGCGGGTTTGTGCTGCGCCAGTTCCGCCGGCAGGCGCGCCAGCGCGCCGCCGGTGGTGTCGCCGCTGATGCTGGCGTTGACCACGTCCACCGGATAACCTTCGCGCGCGAGGCGCCGTTCCAGCAGGCTCACCCAGCCGTCGTTTTGATCGAGGCCGTAGGCGGCGCTTAAACTGTCACCCAGGATCAGGAGTGTCGATGCGGCATGCGTCGCGAGCGGCATCAGCAGCAGGAGCATCAACAGGAGTCGTCGCATCATGTCGGATCAGTCGCAGCATCCCGTGGTCGAAGTACGCGGTGTCGGCAAGCGCGTGGCCAGCCCCGAGGGCGAACTCGAGCTGTTGCGCGACATCCAGTTTAGCATCCGGGCCGGCGAGGCGGTCGCCGTGCTCGGCGCCTCGGGCTCCGGCAAGACCACGCTGCTCGGCATCCTCGCCGGGCTCGATACCCCCAGCGACGGCACGGTGCTGATCGAGGGCGTGGACCTGTTCGCGCTGGACGAGGAGGGGCGCGCGGCCGTGCGCCGCGAGGCGATCGGCTTCGTGTTCCAGTCCTTTCACCTGCTGCCGACGCTGACCGCGGCGGAAAACGTCATGCTGCCGCTGGAACTGGCCGGGCGCGCCGACGCCCGCGTCCAGGCGGAACAGCTGCTCGCCCGCGTCGGTCTCGAGCGGCGCCTGCGCCACTATCCGCGCCAGCTCTCCGGGGGCGAGCAGCAGCGCGTCGCCATCGCGCGCGCCTTCGCGACCCGCCCGCGCCTCTTGTTCGCCGATGAGCCGACCGGCAATCTCGATCTCGCCACCGGCCGCCGCGTGATCGATCTGCTGTTCGATATCAATCGCGAGCAGGGCACCACCCTGGTGCTGGTCACGCATGACGACACGGTCGCCGCGCGCTGCACCCGGCGCCTGCTGCTGGACGGCGGCCGCCTGCGGGACGCCGCATGAGCGCGCGGATTCGCGTGCCGGTATTGGGTTTGGCGCTCCGCATGCTGCTGCGCGACTGGCGCGCGGGGGAGCTGCGCGTGCTGGCGGCGGCGCTGGTGGTGGCGGTCGCCGCCGTCACCGCGGTGGGGTTCTTCTCCGACCGCGTCCGCCTCGCGCTGGAGCTGCAGGCCACGGAGCTGCTCGGGGCCGATCTGGTGATCAGCGCCGATCATCCGCTCGACGCGGCCCTGCTGGAGCGGGGCGGACGGACGCTGCGCCGCGCCGAGGCGGTCGAGTTTCCCAGCATGGTCATCGCCGGGGAGCAGGCGCAGCTCGCCTCGGTCCGCGCGGTCAGCCGCGAGTATCCGCTGCGCGGCCGCCTGCGCATCAGCCGTGAACTGTTCGCCCCCGATGCGGAGGCGGACGGCATCCCGCCGGCGGGCAGGGTCTGGCTGGAGGCGCGCCTCGCGAACCAGCTCGGGATCGCGGTCGGGGACACGGTCGAGCTCGGCGATGCGCGCTTTTTGGTCGACGCCATCCTGACCGTCGAGCCCGCGGGCGGCGGCATCGGCATGTTCAATCTCGCGCCGCGTCTGCTGTTTAACGCGACGGATCTCGCGGCCACCGGCCTGGTGCAGCCGGCCAGCCGCGTGCGTTACCGCTACCTGTTCGCGGGCGAGCCGGCGGCGGTGCGCGCGTTCCGCGCGCGGGTCGAACCCGCGCTCGGCCGCGGGGAACGCCTCGAGTCGGTGGGCGACGCGCGTCCCGAGATCCGCGGCGCCCTCGATCGCGCCGGACGCTTCCTCGGCCTCGCGACCCTGGTCAGCGTGCTGTTGTCCGGCGTCGCCGTCGCGCTGTCCGCGCGCCGCTTCATCGCCCGCCACCTGGATTACTGCGCCATCATGCGCTGCCTCGGCGGCAGCCAGCGCCTGATCCTCGGCATGTACGGCCTGCAGCTTTGCCTGCTCGGCGTCGCGGCCGCGTTGCTCGGCTGTGCGCTGGGCTATCTCGCCCAGTATGGACTGGAGTCGCTGCTGGGCGCGCTGCTCGGCATCGGGCTGCCGCCGCCGTCCGCGCGGCCGGCGCTGTTCGGCGCGGGCGTTGCGCTGGTGACCCTGCTGGGTTTCGCGCTGCCGCCGCTGCTGCATCTCCGGAACGTGCCCGCGCTGCGCGTGATCCGCCGCGAGCTCGGCGGCCCCGGCGCCGCGCGCCTGCTGACCTGGCTCGCCGGCGCGGCGGCGATGGCCGCGCTGGTCTGGTGGCAGGCGGAGGATCGCGTCCTCAGCCTGTACATCCTGCTCGGCGCGGTTGCGGCGCTCGGGCTGCTGGCCGCCGTCGCCGCCGCGCTGATCGCGTTGCTGCGCCAGCTGCGCCACCGCGTCGGCTCGACCTGGCGCTTCGGCCTGCTCAGCCTGACGCAGCGCGCCGGCACCGGGGTCGTGCAGGTGATGGCCTTCGGTCTCGGCATCATGGTGCTGCTGCTGCTCGGGGTCGTGCGCGGCGATCTGCTGCGCGAATGGGAGCGCGAGCTGCCGGAGCAGGCGCCCAACCGGTTCCTGATCAACATCCTGCCGGAACAGGTCGACGCCGTGCGCGGCTTCTTCGCGCGCGCCGGCCTGCAGCCGCCGGAGCTGTACCCGATGGTGCGCGGCCGGCTGGCGGAGATCGACGGGCGCGCGGTCTCCACCGACGCATATCAGGATGACCGCGCGCGCCGCCTGGTGGAACGTGAATTCAATCTGTCCTGGGCCGAACGGCCGCAGCCGGACAACCGCATCGTCGCCGGCGCGTGGTGGGGTGCGGACGCGACCGGCGCCGCCGAGCTGTCGGTCGAGGCGGGTCTCGCCGAGACGCTGGGCATCCGGCTCGGTGACACCCTGACATTCCGCATCGCCGGCGTGGATCTGCGCGCCCGGGTCACGAGCCTGCGCGAGGTCGAATGGGACAATTTCCGCGTCAACTTCTTCGTGCTGACGCCGCCCGGCGTGCTGGACGCGTTCCCGGCCACCTGGATCACCAGCCTGTACGTCCCCGCTGACCGCTACGCGGTGCTGAACGAACTGGTCAAGGCCTTCCCGAACGTGACGGTGATCGACGTGTCGGCCATCATGGACCAGGTGCGCCGCATCATGGACCGGGTCGCGCTCGCGGTGCAGTACGTATTCCTGTTCACGCTGATCGCCGGCGTGCTGGTGATGGCGGCGGCGATCCACGCCAGCCTCGACGAGCGCGTGCGCGAGACCGTGCTGCTGCGCACGCTGGGCGCGAGCCGGCGCCAGTTGCTGCGCGGCCTGGCGACCGAATTCTTCAGCCTGGGCCTGGTGGCGGGCGCGCTGGGGGCGCTCGGCGCCGGGCTGATCGCGCAACTGCTGGCGCGCAACGTGTTCCAGCTCTCCTATGGCTGGGATCCGGGCCTGTGGCTGATCGGCGCCCTGGGCGGCGGGATCGGCGTCGGCGTGGCCGGCGTGCTCAGCACGCGTTTCGTCTTGAACATGCCGCCGGTGCAGGCGCTGCGGGGGATATAAAGACAGGACTAAGGACTGAGGACTGAGGACTAAGTGAAAGATCACATCGTAGCCCGGATGGAGCGCAACGGAATCCGGGGATTCGGTCTCCCCGAATGCCGGTGTCATGCCTCTCCATCCGGGCTACATTGAGGCCCGTCCACACCGCAAGTGTTTAAGTGTTTTAACTTAGTCCTCAGTCCTGTGTTTTCGCGGTTTAGACGCCAACGACCGGCCTACGCTACACTAGGCGCCACGTGTACCTGAGGGATACGGGAGGAGAGTCGATGTCGCGTGGGTTCTGGGTCCTGATCGCCTGTCTGGCGGGTGCGCCGGCATACGCCGACGGCGAGGTTGCCCCGCTGCCCGCGTCCCGTCTCAAGGAAGTGGTCGAGCCGCCGGTCCAGCCTGTCCCGGGCGGGCCGGAGCATGTGAGCGCGATCGAGGGGCACATGGTTACCCTGCCCACCGCGTTCAGGACGCGCTTCGATGCCTATCAGGCCGGGCCGGATGACGCCCGGGTCGGCGTGCTGATCGTGCCGGATCGCTGGGGCCTGAGTCCCGAGGTCAAGGCCTGGGCCGATCGCGTCGCCGGGCTCGGCTACCGCGTGCTGGCCGTCGATCTCTATGACGGCCGCCATGCCAGCGACGCGCGGATGGCCGCCGAGGTCTGGCGCTCCATCGATCCGGTGTGGATCGATGCCGACCTCGACGGGGCCGTGGCGTACCTGCGCCGCGCGCAGGATCGCATCGTCCTGATGGGCTGGGGCAAGGGTGTCGGCGCGGGCATTCCGCTGCTGGCCCGCCACCCCGGCGTGTTCGGGGCCATGGTCACCTATTACGACAGCGAGACGGTCACCGCGGGCGATCGCGCCGGCAAGCAGGCCATCCCGGTGCTCGATATCCTGACCCCGCGAACCCTGGCCGGCCCGCCGGCGGACGCGTTGCCGCCGCAGGCGGTGGCGGACGCCTGGACCGCGACCGAGCAGTTCCTCGCGCGCCAGTTCCCGTAATTCCGCCTCAGCCGAAGGTGTCCCCGTTCCAGCCCCACAGGTGGGCGGGGGCGTCCGCGAATTCGATGTAGATCCGCTCCGGCGCGATGCCGAGGCATTCCCCGACCGCCCGGCACAGCGTGCGGGACAGTTCCCCGGTTCGCGCCGGCAGCCCGATGCTCTTCAGTTCCAGGTAGGCGAGCGGGGCATCGGTGCCGGCGAACAGCATGGGGGTCCCGGCCTCCAGCGCCACCATCACATAGCGTTCCCCCTTGCCGAGGGCGGCCGCCGTTTCCTTCGACAGCGCGGCGAGCAGGCCGGGCGTCGCGGCGGGCTCCGGTCGGACGTTGGTCTGTATCCTGAGATAGGGCATTGCGTTTTCTCCTCGGGTCCGCGGGATGAAGGGGCAGTCTAGCGCGTCGGCGGCGCCGGGGAATACCCCGTCGCGCGCCCGGGATTTCGCCGAATCCCTACGCGATTCAAGGCGCTTCCCTATCTTTCAGCGGGCGATCTCATTACAATGGATAATTTTCCGAGGACGCCCGTCCGCTTCGCGGCCGGGTCCGGGATACAGCACACAGACAATACGAACGAGAAGGTCGAGAGCGTGGAACTCACGGGTGCGGAGATCGTGGTGCGTTGCCTGCAGGAAGAGGGCGTCGAATATCTGTTCGGCTACCCCGGCGGGGCGGTGCTGCACCTTTACGACGAGCTGTTCAAGCAGGACAAGGTCAAGCACGTCCTGGTCCGCCACGAGCAGGGCGCGGTGCATGCCGCCGACGGCTATTCGCGTTCGACCCGGAAGACCGGCGTGGCGCTGGTCACCTCGGGTCCGGGTGTCACCAACGCCGTGACCGGCATCGCCACCGCGTATATGGATTCCATCCCGCTCGTGGTCATCTCAGGCCAGGTGCCGACCTACGCCATCGGCGAGGACGCCTTCCAGGAATGCGACACCGTGGGCATCACCCGACCCTGCGTGAAGCACAACTTCCTGGTCAAGGACGTGAAGGATATCGCCGTCACCATCAAGAAGGCCTTCTACCTCGCCGCCAGCGGGCGGCCGGGGCCGGTGGTGGTGGACATCCCCAAGGACATCACCGCGCCGTCGCACAAGGCGGTGTTCGACTACCCGAAGTCGGTGACCATCCGCTCCTACAACCCGGTGGTCAAGGGGCATGTCGGCCAGATCAAGAGGGCGCTGCAGACCCTGCTCAAGGCCAGGCGCCCGATGGTGTATGCCGGCGGCGGCGTGGTGCTCGGCAACGCCTCCGAGCAGCTCACCGCGCTGGTGCGCGCCCTCGGCTTTCCCTGCACCAATACCCTGATGGGCCTGGGCGGCTATCCGGGCACCGACCCGCAGTTCGTCGGCATGCTGGGCATGCACGGCACCTACGAGGCCAACATGGCGATGCAGCACTGCGACGTGCTGCTGGCGGTGGGCGCCCGCTTCGACGACCGCGTGATCGGCAACCCCAAGCACTTCTTCCAGCAGCCGCGCACCATCATCCATATCGACATCGATCCGTCGTCGATCGCCAAGCGCGTGAAGGTGGACATCCCGATCGTCGGTGACGTGCGCGAGGTGCTGGCCGATCTGGGCGAGCAGCTGCGCGCGGGCCGCGAGGCGCCGGACGCGGCGGCCCTCAAGGACTGGTGGAAACAGATCGATGAGTGGCGCGGGCGCAACTGCCTCAAGTACGACCGTTCGAGCCAGAGCATCAAGCCGCAGGCCGTGATCGAGGCGCTGTGGAAGGTGACGGGCGGCGATGCCTTCATCACCTCGGACGTGGGGCAGCACCAGATGTGGGCCGCCCAGTACTACAAGTTCGACAAGCCGCGGCGCTGGATCAACTCCGGCGGCCTCGGCACGATGGGCTTCGGCCTGCCGGCGGCGATGGGCGTGCAGCTCGCCAATCCCGGCGCCGACGTGGCCTGCGTGACGGGCGAGGGCAGCATCCAGATGTGCATCCAGGAGCTGTCGACCTGCCGCCAGTACCGGCTGCCGATCAAGATCGTGAATCTCAACAACCGCTACCTCGGCATGGTGCGGCAGTGGCAGCAGATCGACTATTCGAGCCGCTATTCGGAGTCGTACATGGATGCGCTGCCGGATTTCATGCAGCTGGCCGAGGCCTACGGCCACGTCGGCATGCGCATCGACAAGCCGGGCGACGTCGAGGGCGCGCTGCGCGAGGCCTTCAAGCTCAAGGACCGGCTGGTGTTCCTCGACGTCATCACCGACCAGACCGAGAACGTATGGCCGATGGTGAAGGCCGGCAAGGGGCTGACCGAGATGCTGCTCGGTTCGGAGGACCTGTGAGGCGCATCATTTCCATCCTGCTCGAAAACGAGTCGGGCGCACTGTCGCGCGTGGCGGGCCTGTTCTCGGCGCGCGGCTACAATATCGAATCGCTGACGGTGGCGCCGACCGAGGATCCCTCGATGTCGCGCATGACCATCGTCACCAGCGGCTCGGCCGAGGTCATCGAGCAGATCACCAAGCAGCTGAACAAGCTGATCGACGTCATCAAGCTGCTCGACCTGACCGAGGGCGCGTACATCGAGCGCGAACTGCTGCTGCTGAAGGTGCGCGCGGCGGGCCACGACCGCGACGAGGTGCTGCGCCTGACCGAGAGTTACGGCGGCCGCGTCATCGACGTCACCGACAAGACCTACACCATCGAGCTGACCAGCACCAGCCAAAAGCTGGACGCCTTCATCACCGCGATGGATGGCGTGCCGATCGTCGAGACCGTCCGGTCGGGCGTAACCGGTATCGCATGCGGGGAGAAGAGCCTCGGACTGTAGTCGCCCGCACGACACGCAGGCCCCCGGCCCGGTGCCGGGCCGGCCAGTGGAACTGAACGCAAGCCAACGAAAAGCAGGGAAACCACCCATGAAAATCTACTACGACAAAGACGCCGACCTTTCCATCATCCGCAAGCTCAAGGTCGCCATCATCGGCTACGGATCGCAGGGCCACGCCCACGCCAACAACCTGAAGGATTCCGGCGTGTCCGTCGTCGTCGGCCTGCGGACCGATTCGGCCTCGGCCGTGAAGGCGAAGAAGGCCGGCCTCGACGTGAAGCCGGTGAAGGATGCCGTTGCCTGGGCCGACGTGATCATGATCCTGGTGCCGGACGAGCACCAGGCGCGCCTGTACCGCGACGAGATCGTGCCGAACATCAAGCAGGGCGCGGCGCTCGCCTTCGCGCACGGCTTCAACATCCACTTCGGCCAGATCGAGCCGCGCGCCGACCTCGACGTGATCATGATCGCGCCCAAGGGTCCCGGCCACCTGGTGCGTTCCACCTATACCCAGGGCGGCGGCGTGCCGAGCCTGATCGCGGTGTACCAGAACGCGAGCGGCCGCGCCAAGGACATCGCGCTGTCCTACGCCAGCGCCAACGGCGGCGGCCGCGCCGGCGTCATCGAGACGAATTTCCGCGAGGAGACCGAGACCGACCTGTTCGGCGAGCAGGCCGTGCTGTGCGGCGGCGCCACCGCGCTGGTGCAGGCCGGCTTCGAGACCCTGGTCGAGGCGGGCTACGCCCCCGAGATGGCCTACTTCGAGTGCCTGCACGAGCTGAAGCTGATCGTCGACCTGATGTACGAGGGCGGCATCGCCAACATGCGCTACTCGATCTCCAACACCGCCGAGTACGGCGACCTGACGCGCGGCCCGCGCATCATCACCGACGAGACGCGCGCCGAGATGCGGCGCATCCTGAAGGAGATCCAGACCGGCGAGTTCGCGCGCGAGTTCATCCTGGAAAACCAGGGCGGCGCCGCGACGCTGAAGGCCAAGCGCCGCATCGGCCGCGAGCACCCGATCGAGGAAGTGGGCGCGCGCCTGCGCGACATGATGCCCTGGATCAAGGCCAACAAGATCGTCGACCGGGAACGGAACTGAGCCCTCTCCTTCGGCGCGTCGAGCCCGCGGGGTTGCCCTTGCTTGAAGGGCAACCCCGTTTCCTTATAATAGCCCTCACTTCCCCCGGTTAGCGGCATGCACGACGAGACCACGGAAACCCGGCGCCATCGCGGCATCTACCTGCTGCCGAACCTGTTTACCACGGCGGCGCTGTTCGCCGGTTTTTACGCCATCGTCGCCGCCTCGCGCGGAAACTTCGATACCGCCGCCATCGCGATCTTCATCGCGATGATCCTCGACGGCATGGACGGCCGCATCGCCCGCCTGACCAACACCCAGAGCGACTTCGGCGCCCAGTACGACAGCCTCTCGGACATGATCGCCTTCGGCCTCGCGCCCGCGCTGGTGATGTACGAATGGTCGCTCGCCAGCCTGGGCAAGCTCGGCTGGACGGCCGCCTTCATCTACGCCGCCGCCGCCGCGCTGCGCCTGGCCCGTTTCAACATCCAGGTCGGCGTCGTCGACAAGCGCTATTTCATCGGGCTGCCGTCGCCGTCCGCCGCGGCCCTGATCGCCGGCCTGGTCTGGGTGGGCGCGGACTACGGAATGCCCGGCGAGGACATCCCGCTGCTGACCTTTCCGCTCACCGTGCTGACCGGCCTGCTGATGGTCAGCAACGTCCGCTTCAAGAGCTTCAAGGACCTCGATCTGCGCGGCAAGATCCCCTTCGTCGCGATGCTGGTTATGGTGCTGGTCTTCGTCTTCATCTCCATCGATCCGCCGGTGGTACTGTTCAGTATCGCGCTGGTCTACGCGCTGTCCGGTCCGGTGGCCTGGCTGGTATTGCGTTACCGGCGCCCGCCGCCACTGCCCGCGCCGTCCCAGCCCCCGCGGGAGCCGGGCGAGGAACCCGCCAAGGACGACCATCACTCCTCGCGGTAAAGCCCGCGCGCCTTCCGGCCGATGGCATACCTGTAGCCCGGATAATGTAGCCCGGATGGAACGCAGTGGAATCCGGGGATCTACCCCCGGCTTGGCATCCTCAAAGACTTCGACTATAGTTGAGCCCATGGGTAATGTAATGACATCCGGTTCGATCTCCCCCCGCGCGGCCTCCGCCGTGCGCGCCGGTGTCCCGTTTGCCCGTGCTTCCCTGCTGTCCCTGCGACTGCTGCTGCCGTAAGGCAGCCACCGACCCGTTTCCCCCAATTCGTTGTTTCCACGCCCCGACCCCGGTGCGGCGCCGATTTGTCCGCGCCGGTGGGTGGGGTAAACTGAGCGCAAACTTCAGGAGCACACCCCAATGAGCGGCAAAGACAGACTCATCATCTTCGACACCACGATGCGCGACGGCGAGCAGAGCCCCGGCGCGGCCATGACCCGGGAAGAGAAGGTTCGCATCGGCAAGGCGCTGGAGCGCATGCGCGTCGACGTCATCGAGGCCGGCTTTCCGATCGCGAGCCCGGGCGACTTCGAGGCCGTGCAGGCGGTCGCCGAGGCGGTCAGGGACAGCACCGTGTGCGGGCTCGCGCGCGCGCTGGACAAGGATATCGATCGCGCCGGCGAGGCGCTGAAGAAGGCGAATTCCGGCCGCATCCACACCTTCATCGCCACCTCGCCGATCCACATGCAGCACAAGCTGCGCATGACCCCGGAGCAGGTGCTGGAGCAGGCCGTGCGCGCGGTCAAGCGCGCGCGCCAGTACACCGACGACGTCGAGTTCTCCGCCGAGGACGCGGTGCGCTCCGATTTCGATTTTCTCTGCCGCGTGTTCGAGGCGGCGATCGCGGCCGGCGCGCGCACCATCAACGTGCCCGATACGGTCGGCTACAGCCTCCCCGTCCTGTGGGGAGAGCGCATCCGCAAGCTGATCGAGAGCGTGCCGAACGCCGACAAGGTGGTGTGGTCCACGCACTGCCACAACGACCTCGGCATGGCGGTGGCGAACTCGCTCTCCGCCGTGCTCGCCGGCGTGCGCCAGGTCGAGTGCACCATCAACGGGCTGGGCGAGCGCGCGGGCAACGCCAGCCTGGAGGAGATCGTCATGGCGGTGAAGGTGCGCCGCGACATCTTTCCCTGCGACTCGCGTATCGACACCACGCAGATCGTGCCGACCTCCAAGCTGGTGAGCCAGATCACCGGCTACCCGGTGCAGCCCAACAAGGCCGTGGTCGGCGCCAATGCCTTCGCGCACGAGTCGGGCATCCACCAGGACGGCGTGCTGAAGAGCCGCGAGACCTACGAGATCATGCGCGCGCAGGACGTGGGCTGGAGCACCAACAAGCTCACGCTCGGCAAGCTCTCCGGCCGCAACGCCTTCCGCGCGCGCCTGCAGGAGCTCGGCATCCAGCTCGACGGCGAGGAGGCGCTCAACGCCGCCTTCGCGCGCTTCAAGGACCTCGCCGACAAGAAGTCCGAGATCTTCGATGAGGATATCCAGGCGCTGGTCAGCGAGACCCATCAGGGGGAGAACGAGCACATCAGGCTCGCCTATCTGCGCGTGACCTCGGAGACCGGCACCCAGCCGGAGGCGCAGGTCACGCTCACCGTGGGTGGCGAGGAGTGCCGCGCCCAGGCCGCCGGCGGCGGCCCGGTGGATGCCGCGTTCAAGGCCATCGAGTCGGTGATGAACAGCGGTGCGCAGCTCCAGCTCTATTCGGTCAACAACATCACCAGCGGTACCGACTCGCAGGGCGAGGTGACGGTGCGGCTGGAGAAGGGCGGGCGCATCGTCAACGGCCAGGGCGCGGATACCGACATCGTCATCGCCTCGGCCAAGGCCTACATCAACGGCCTGAACAAGATCTTCGATGCATCGCAGCGCCAGCACCCGCAGCGGGCATCGCTGTGACGCGGTGAGCCGATGAGCGAGACGCGCCGACTGCGGTACCTGGAGGCCATGGGCATCCAGGCCTGGGCGGAACGCGGGGCGGACCCCGCGCCCGCCGCGCGACCGGAACCCGCGGCGGCGCCAGCGCCCGTCGTTATGCAGGCTGCGCCTGCAACAGATGTGGCGGGCGGCGACGTCGCGCGCCTCGACTGGGACGCGCTGCAGGCGCGTGTTAAGGGCTGCACGCTGTGCGGGCTGGAAAAGACGCGCACGCAGACGGTGTTCGGCGTCGGTAACCGCCAGGCGACGTGGATGGTGGTCGGCGAGGCCCCCGGCGCGGACGAAGACCGCCAGGGCGAGCCCTTCGTCGGCCGCGCCGGCCAGCTGCTGAACGAGATGCTGTGGGCGCTCGGGCTCGCGCGCGAAGCGGTCTACATCGCCAACGTGCTGAAGTGCCGCCCGCCGAATAACCGCGACCCGAGTCCGGACGAGGTGGCCTGCTGCGAGCCGTACCTGAAGCGGCAGGTCGCGCTGATCCGGCCGCGGATCATCCTCGCCGTCGGCCGCATCGCCGCGCAGAACCTGCTCAAGACCGACACCCGCATCGGCGCGCTGCGCGGCCGCGTGCATCGCTACGCCGATACCGGTGTCCCGCTGATCGTCACCTACCATCCCGCCTACCTGTTGCGCTCGCCGCTGGAGAAACGCAAGACCTGGGACGACCTGCAACTCGCCGCCCGCACCCTCGGCGCGGCCGCGGGCTGAGGCGGGCGACATGGCCTCGGCGCGCATCGACGAACCCCCGTTACCCGCGCCGTCTCTCCGCTTCCGCCCGATGCGCGCGATCGACGTCCCGGTCGTCATGGACATCGAGCGCCGCGCCTACGACTTCCCCTGGACCGACGGCATCTTCCGCGACTGCCTCGCCGTCGGCTACCGCTGCCATGTCGTTCTGCAGGACGGCATGATCGCCGGCTACGGCGTCATGACCGCCGCCGTCGGCGAGGCACACATACTCAACCTCTGCGTCGACCCCCACCAGCGCCGCCGCGGCCTCGGCCGCGCGCTGCTCAATCACCTGATCGAAGACGCCCGCGCCGCCGGCGCAACGACCCTGCTGCTCGAAGTGCGCCCGTCGAACGCGGCGGGCATCGCGCTGTACGAGCAGTTGGGATTCAAGCGTATAGGGATGCGGAAGGATTATTACCCGGCCAAGGGCGGGCGGGAGGATGCGATTATGTTGGAGTGCAATATTATAAAATGCTAAGAATGTTGATGGTATTTAAGATACCCTCGAAAAAAGGGTGGTGACCTATTTGTTGTGCTCAATTGACTAGTTATCCTCAGACTGGTGTTAAAGTAAATAAATTATGGCTAGTCTAGCGAAAACGTATCCTGGTGGTTCAAAGTCGCGCGTAAATCGTGCCGGTGAGAATATACGTATAGGAACTCCAACCGCGGAGGATCTTTCCGTAATTGAGGAGTGGCGCGCTGCGCATCGTGCTGTCCTTAATACTTTTCAAGCGGTCTTGAGAAATCGGACTCGGCAAACTGGCATAACAGTTGCGCAGCGCCACAAGAGAAAGCGAACAATTTTTGATAAATTGCGGCGCCTGCCTCAAATGCAATTGTCGCGCATGGATGATGTGGCTGGTTGTAGGTTGATTTTTAAAAATATACAGCAGCTATATGCATTTCGGAGTGAGTTCCATAGGGCTCGCTTTAATCATAGACGACGCAATGAACTAGATAAGTATGATTATATAAAGAAGCCCAAAGTGACGGGATATCGTGGAATCCATGATGTGTATGAATATGATGTTCGATCTGAAATGGGTAAGGCGTTGGCTGGCCTATATGTTGAAATTCAATATCGCACACTGGTGCAGCATGCGTGGGCAACTGCGGTTGAATTAATAGGGTTTGTCACTGAGAGTCAGCCAAAATTCCAAGAAGGAGATAAGCGCTATGAGAATGCAATGGCGTTAGCAAGCGAGATTCTTGCGCGAGCATCTGAGGGATCAAAGGGCCCATTTCCTAATGTTAAAGATCGTCAATTGGTGCGGAACTTTCAAAATTTGGATCGTGAAATTGGACTTTTACGTACTTTGCGTGGATTAAATGCCGCAGATAAGGCTGTTACTGAAAATAGGAACGCTATCCTCATATTTTCCAGTACAGGAGATTTAGAAGTTCAAACTTATCGTGATGCCACAGTCGCTTTGCAAGCGTTATTTGAGTTGGAGGAACAATATCCTGATAGAGATGTCGTTCTGGTGCGGGCGGATAAAAGCGATGAAGTAAGGTTGGCATTTAAGAACTATTTTTCTGATGCGCGTGATTTCATTCGTTTAGTTGAGAGCGGTTGTGACAAGCTCTTGGTTGGTAAGCAGGCTAAGCGAGGCGTGAGGTTAGTCAAAAGAAAAAATATTAGGGCCAAGCGAAAAAAGAAATAACGCCGAAATAAGGGGTTAGTGCCCTTTAATACTGGCCCTTTTGTTCCTCTGTCCTGCGTACGCGAGCGATCACACCCAGCGCGTGCTTGATCAGTACCGAATAATAGGGGGGCAGACCACGGTTTTCGCGAGAGTTTCCCCGCACACTATGCGTGAAGTATGCAGATCCCTCTGCTATTAATTTCTAGGGCTTGCGCGTTTGCGCGAATTCGGCGACATCTCCGTTAACGCTTCCGCCATGCGCGTCTGCCAATCTGGGCCACTGGCCTTCCGGCGTGCCAAGGTCTGGAGTGGAGTCCGCAGGCTGATCGAGACCTTCGCATCCGGTGATTCCGGTCAGCCCCGAGGTTTCAGTAGGCGTTTCGCTGTTTTCTTGCCGACCATTTTTGGTAACACCTCACGAGCCGGGTGCGCGCGCTTGAAGTCCGCCGCGGTCCATCCCGGGTTTTCTTCATCGATCAATTCAGGGTCAGGTTTTCGCTTCTTCATAGCGCCGTAACTCTCTGTCGTTCGCCTTGCTCAGGCTGGCGGCCAACCCCGCCTGATAGCCGGATGGAATTAATGTATATGCGGCAAATTAAACTGGAGGGAGTCGTAGTAATCCGAGCAGCGGGGACAGATTATGGAATCTGTCCCCTTGCGGTAGGTGCTGCCGCAGCCGTTGGATGCATTGTCTGCGGTCGTCTAGTTCGTTTGGATTATAATCACAGGCCGGTGTTCGGTCATGGCGCAGCGGCGGGTGACCGCTGGCGCGCGGGCGGGGTGGCGCTGTGGCGGGCTCGCGTTCGGATGACTGGCTGAAGGTTTATGCCGCGCTCGGTGCGATCGGCGATCCGGCGTGGAGGCGGGTGCTGCGTTCCGTCCGGCACCTGCATCTCCCGGCGGGCGCGCAGGTGTTCCGCGACGGCGAGGCCTGCCAGTATTACCTGCTGGTCGTCGAGGGTTCGGTGCGGGTGCGCAAGACTACGCCGGACGGGCATGAGATCGTGCTCTATCATATCGATGCCGGCGGCACCTGTGAGCTGACCACTGTCTGCATGCTCGGCGGAAAGCGCTACGCAGCGGACGCGGTGGCCGCCACGCCGGTCCATGTCGTGTTGATCCCCAGGGAGGAGTTCCAGTCGGCGGTGAACGCATCGCCGGCCTTCCGTGACTTCGTCCATTCCTCGCTCGACAAGGGCGTCGGTGACCTGATCGCGCTGGTGGAGGCGGTCGCGTTCGGGCACATCGACCAGCGTCTCGCCCGGTATCTGCTGGCGTATCCCGGCGTGGACGGACGGATCGAGGCCACGCATCAGGAGATCGCGCACGAGCTGGGGACCGCGCGGGAGGTCGTCAGCCGGGCGCTGAAGCATTTCGAGCACACGGGCTGGGTGCGCCTGCACCGGGGCTGGATCGAGGTCGTGGACGCGACGGCGCTCCGGGGGTTGGTCGACCGGCCAGTGTGACGTTGTCACTGTCCTCGCCGGGAAATTCTGGCGGAATATCGGCGTCTGTCACCAATGTCGCTCCTGATCGACGGGAGGTAGGCGTCATGGAACGTATCCGTTCAAGATTGTTCGTTGTGCATAACATCGGTCTGATGGACAGGATGTTGCGCGTGTTCATCGGCACGGCGCTGCTGGCGGGCGGTATCGTCAGCATGTTCAACAATGCCGTGCTGACCTGGGAACCCTACGCGATGCTGATCTCCGTCTATCCGCTGATGACGAGCATGCTGGGATGGGATCCCTTCTATGCCGCGCTCGATGCGAGGACGTGCAGCCTGGAAGGCGGACGCAACGCCTGCGGCACATTTCCCTTCGAGGTGGATGCGCTGGTCTCGGGGGACAAGCTGGTGCCGGATTCGGACTATGACCACAGCCTGACCGCCGCGCATCACGAGCCGTTCCGCAAGCGGGCCGCGTGAGGCCTCGATGGCCCGAGGAGGCGTGCCGAACCGGGGATCCGCCGCTGAGCCCCCGCGGTACAGAGGGCGGATCTATGTCGACGGGGACGGATTTATAAATCTGTCCCCGGCGTACCCTGCCCCCGCAGCACGGGTCCTCCTGGGCGGTTTTCGTTCGGGCTTCGGCGTGTCGACGGGGACGGATGTACGTCGATGGGGACAGATTTATTAATCTGTCCCGCCCCCTCAGCGGGCCCGTGGAGGCGTTGTGTGCCGACCGGGATGATTTCTGGATTCCGCTGGCGCTCCATCCGGGCTACGGGCGGTTCTGAAGCAGAGGGGCGGATCTATGTCGACGGGGACAGATGTATAAATCTGTCCCCTTGTGGATCTTGCGGGTTTATTTCGTCAGCTTCTTGTACTTCAGGCGATGCGGGGCGTCGGCATCCGTGCCCAGGCGTTTGTGCCGGTCGGCCTCGTAATCCGCGTAGTTGCCCTGGAACCATTCGACGTGGCTGTCGCCCTCGAAGGCGAGCATGTGGGTGGCGATGCGGTCGAGGAACCAGCGGTCGTGCGAGATGACGACGGCGCAGCCGGGGAAGGCGAGCAGGGCCTCTTCGAGCGCGCGCAGGGTCTCGACGTCGAGGTCGTTGGTCGGTTCGTCGAGCAGCAGCACGTTGCCGCCGCTCTTCAGCAGCTTGGCCAGGTGCACGCGGTTGCGTTCGCCGCCGGAGAGATTGCCGATGTGCTTCTGCTGGTCGGTGCCCTTGAAGTTGAAGCGCGACAGGTACGAGCGCGACGGCGTCTCGAACTTGCCGACCTGGATGATGTCCTGGCCGCCGGAGACCTCTTCCCATACCGTCTTCTTGTCGTCGAGCGAGTCGCGCGACTGGTCGACGCAGGCGAGGCTGACGGTCGTGCCATAGACGATCTCGCCGGCGTCCGGCTTGTCGGTGCCGGCCAGCATGCGGAACAGGGTGGTCTTGCCGGCGCCGTTCGGGCCGATGACGCCGACGATGCCGCCGGGCGGCAGGCTGAAGCTGAGGTCGTCTATCAATAGAGTGTCGCCGAAACCCTTGCGCAGGTTCTTCACCTCGATGACCTGGTCGCCGAGGCGCGGGCCGGGCGGGATGTAGATCTCCTGCGTCTCGTTGCGCTTCTGCGATTCCTGCGAGGCCAGTTCCTCGAAGCGGGCAAGGCGCGCCTTGCTCTTGGCGTGGCGCCCCTTCGGGTTGCTGCGCACCCATTCCAGCTCGGCCTTCATCGCGCGCTGCTTGGCGCTCTCCTGTTTCTCTTCCGTCTCGAGGCGCTTCTCTTTCTGCTCCAGCCAGGAGGAGTAGTTGCCCTCCCACGGGATGCCGTGGCCGCGGTCGAGTTCGAGGATCCAGCCGGCGACGTTGTCGAGGAAGTAGCGGTCGTGGGTGATGGCGACCACGGTGCCGGGGAAGTCGTGCAGGAAACGCTCCAGCCAGGCGACCGACTCGGCGTCGAGGTGGTTGGTGGGCTCGTCGAGCAGCAGCATGTCCGGTTTGGACAGTAGCAGCGTGCACAGCGCGACGCGGCGGCGCTCGCCGCCCGACAGTTTGCTGACATCGGCGTCCCACGGCGGCAGCCGCAGCGCGTCGGCGGCGATCTCCAGCGTGCGGTCCAGCTCCCAGCCGCCGGCGGTGTCGATGGCGTCCTGCAGCTTGGCCTGTTCCTCGAGCAGGGCGTTCATCTCGTCGTCGCCCATCGGCTCGCCGAACTTCATGCTGATCTCGTTGAAGCGGTCGAGCAGCGCCTTCACCGGGCCGACGGCCTGCTCGACGTTGCCGCGCACGTCCTTGGACGCGTCGAGCTGCGGCTCCTGCGGCAGGTAGCCGATGCGGATGCCGGGTTGCGGGCGCGCCTCCCCGAGATGGTCCTTGTCGACGCCGGCCATGATGCGCAGCAGGCTCGACTTTCCTGATCCATTCAGGCCCAGCACGCCGATCTTTGCACCAGGAAAGAACGACAGCGAGATGTCCTTGAGGATTTCGCGCTTGGGCGGGACGACCTTGCCCACGCGGTTCATCGTGAAGATGTATTGCGCCATGAATGCTTCCCGGATAATGTTGGTGAACGCGGATTGGGCGCAATCTTAGCACAATCCCGGTGGAGCGTGCCCCCCGCCGCCCGCGCGGATGGACGCCGTACAGCAGGTGTGATGCAGGGCCCGGTGTCCGATGCGATTCGCCATCCTGTCGCGCAAACCCAGCCTCTACTCGACCCGCCGCCTGGTCGAGGCCGCCCACAATCACGGGCACGAGGCGGTCGTGATCGACCCGCTGCGCTGTTACATGAACATCGCCACCCACCGTCCGGGCATCTTCTACAAGGGAAAGGCGCTCGGCCCCTTTGATATCGTGGTGCCCCGCATCGGGGCGTCCATCACCTTCTATGGCACCGCGGTGCTGCGCCAGTTCGAGATGATGGGCGTGTATCCGCTCAATGAATCGGTCGCGATCTCGCGCGCGCGTGACAAGCTGCGTTCGATGCAGCTGCTGTCGCGCAAGGGGATCGGCCTGCCGGTGACGGCCTTCGCCCATTCGCCGGACGACGTCGAGCACGTCATCTCGATGGTGGGCGGCGCGCCGCTGGTGATCAAGCTGCTGGAGGGGACGCAGGGCATCGGCGTCGTGCTGGCGGAGACGCCGAAGGCGGCGGAGAGCGTGATCGAGGCCTTCTACGGCCTGAAGGCCAACATCCTGGTGCAGGAATACATCCGCGAGGCCGGCGGCGCGGACATGCGCTGTTTCGTGATCGGCGACAAGGTGGTGGCGGCGATGAAGCGGCAGGCGAAGGAGGGCGAGTTCCGCTCCAACCTGCATCGCGGCGGCGAGGGCTCGAAGGTGAAGCTGACGCCGGAGGAGCGCTCGACCGCGGTGCGCGCCGCGCGCGCCATCGGCCTCAACGTGGCCGGCGTCGACATCCTGCGCTCGAATCACGGCCCGGTGGTGATGGAGGTGAATTCCACCCCCGGCCTGGAGGGCATCGAGGAGGTGACCGGTGTCGACATCGCCGGACTGATCGTGCAGTTTGCGGAGAAAAATGCCAAGGCGAACCACACGCGCACGCGCGGCAAGGGCTGAGACGGCCGCGCCGTTCGAGATCGCCGGGACGCGGATCGCGCCCGGCGAGCGCCGCACCGTCGATCTCAGCATCGCGCGCTTCTACACCCACAGCGAGATGACCATGCCGGTGCACGTGGTGCACGGGCGCAGGCCGGGTCCGCGCCTGTTCATCTCGGCCGCGATGCACGGCGACGAGATCAACGGCGTCGAGATCATCCGGCGCCTGATCCGGCTGCCGCTGCTGGAGCGCCTGCGCGGGGCGCTGATCGCCGTGCCGATCGTCAATGTGCACGGCTTCATCTCGCAGTCGCGTTACCTGCCCGACCGGCGCGACCTCAACCGCAGTTTCCCCGGCAGCGGCCACGGTTCGCTCGCCGCGCGGCTCGCGCACCTGTTCACGGAGGAGGTGGTCAGCCGCGCCACCCACGGCATCGACCTGCACACCGGCGCGCTGCATCGCAGCAACCTGCCGCAGGTGCGCGCCCGCCTGGAGGACGCGGAGACCTTGCGGCTGGCCGAGGCCTTTCATGCCCCGATCCTGATCAATGCCGAGGTGCGGACGGGGTCGGTGCGCGAGGTCGCCACCCGACGCGGGATCCCGCTGCTGGTCTACGAGGGCGGCGAGGCGCTGCGCTTCGATGAGGAATCGATCCGCGCCGGTCTGCGCGGGGTGGTCGGCGTGATGCGCGCGCTGGAAATGCTGCCGGCGAATCCCGCGCGGCGGCCGCGCCCGGCGGGCGAGACGGTGATCGCGCGTTCCACCTCCTGGCTGCGCGCGCCGTCCGGCGGCATCCTGCGCACCGTACTCCCGCTCGGCAGCCATGTGCGCAAGGGCGAGGTGCTGGGCGTGATCTCCGACCCCTTCGGCGAACGCGAGCTCGCGTTGCGGGCGCCGGCGCACGGCATTGTCATCGGCTGCCTCAATCTGCCGCTGGTCAACGAGGGCGATGCGGTGTTCCACATCGCGCGCTTCGGCCGCCTGCGCGCGGCCGCCGCGCGGGTGGCGGAATTCCGCAGCCGCCCGCGCGAACTCGACCCGGAGCTGGTGGAAGCAGAGCCGGCGGGGTGAGGTGGAGAATTCCTTGGGGACAGATTTACGGGCAAAACGGGGATAGATTTATATAGGGTGTAATGGGGACAGATTTAAAATCTGTCCCCATACTTCCCGAGATTTATAAATCTGTCCCCATGACATCTCAAGGCAGGTGAGCAGTTCAGTGCGCCACCGCCGGAGGCTTGCCGACGAGGTAGGAGGCGTTGGGGATGATGTGGAGCCGGTTGTCCATTGCGGTGCGGCCGAGCAGCATGCGGAAGCGCATCGGGTCGCGCGGGGTCAGCGTGATCTCGATGGGCCAGACGTGGGGCCCGAGGTGCAGCGGCGTCGAGATCACGTAGCGCAGTTCGCGGTGCCCCCCGGAATCGCTGACCCAGCGGCGGTCGATCACCTGGGCGCGGCAGGTGACCACCGTGTCGGTGTGTTTCTGCAGGGGGTGGATGCTGAAACGCACCATGTCGCGGCCCTTCTCGCGATAGGCCATCAGTTCGAAGGTGTGCAGCGCGGAGGTGCGCGCGCCGGTATCCACCTTGGCCTTGATGGCGTGGATCCCGAGTTCGGGCAGGGAGACCCACTCCCGCCAACCGATCAGGATGCGCCTGTCCTGTGGTATAACAGCCTGTCCCATATCGCGGCGTGCGTCGTCTGTTGTGAGGAATTGATCGGCGATCCCGCCGACAAGTGTAGTGGTAACCGTTCGCGGCGGCAAACGCGCGGCGGCAGGATGGAAGTATGACGCAGGATAAAGAACCCACTCTTGAGCAGGCGATACGCGCCACCGCCGCGCGCTTCGAGCGCGCCGGACTGAGCTTCGGCCATGGCACCGACAACGCGCTGGACGAGGCCGCCTGGCTGGTGCTGGCCGCGCTCGGCCTGCCGCCGGAGGTGCCGGACGCGGTGCTGGCGACCGTGCTGACCCCGGAAGAACTGGACCGGCTGGAGGTGCTGGCGCGCCGCCGCGTGGAGGAACGCATCCCGACGGCGTATCTGGTCCACGCCGCCTGGTTCTGCGGCCTGAAGTTCTATGTCGACGAACGCGTGCTGGTGCCGCGCTCGCCCATCGCCGAACTGATCGAGCGCGGCTTCGAGCCCTGGCTGGCGGCGGACCATCCGGTGCGGCGCGTGCTCGACATCGGCACCGGCAGCGGCTGCATCGCGATCGCCTGCGCCTATGCCTTTCCGGAGGCCGAGGTCGATGCCGCGGACATCTCGCCGGAGGCGCTTGCGGTGGCGCGGCGCAACATCGAGGCGCACGGCCTCGCGAACCGCGTGCATGCGCGGGAGTCCGATCTGTTCGCGGGACTCGCGGGTCGTCGCTATGACATCATCGTCAGCAATCCGCCCTATGTCGACGCCGACGACATGGCGGCGCTGCCGCGCGAATACCATCACGAGCCGGGGCTCGGCCTCGCCGGCGGCGCGGACGGGCTTGACCTCGTCGTGCGTCTGCTGCAGGCGGCGTCCGATCATCTGGAGCCCGGCGGCATCCTGGTGGTCGAGGTCGGCAACAGCGAGGACGCACTCGCGCGCCGTTTCCCGGATGTGCCGTTCCTGTGGCTGGAGTTCGAGCGCGGCGGTGGCGGGGTGTTCCTGCTGACCGCGGAGCAGCTGAATACGTTTCGCGCGCGCTTCGCGGCAGCGCTTGACTGAGGAGCGGGGATGTCTAGGGAGTATGGGGACAGAATTACCAGTGAGTAGGGGACAGATTTATAAATCTGTCCCCATTTAGCATTTCGCGATCCGGGGACGATTTCAAATCCGTCCCCATACCGGGTAGTAAGGTGACAGATTTAAATTCGTCCCCGGTGCATGCTGGAGAGTAGAAGGAAAAAACATGGCGGTGGACCGCAAAATTCTCTCCTGGGCCTTTTACGACTGGGCCAATTCCGCCTATGCGACCGTGGTGATGGCGGGATTTTTTCCGGTGTTCTTCAAACAGTACTGGGCTGCAGGCCTGGCGCCGGCGGAGAGCACCTTTGCGCTTGGCCTCGGCAATTCGGTCTCGAGCATCGTGATCGCATTGTGCGCCCCGGTGCTGGGCGCTATCGCGGACCGCGCCGGGGCGCGCAAGCGCCTGCTGCTGTTCTTCACCGTGATCGGCGTGAGCGCGACGGCCTCGCTGTATCTGGTGACGCAGGGCGCGTACATCGCCGCCGTCGCGTTCTATGCCGTCGCGACGTTCGGCTTCATGGGCGGCAACCTGTTCTATGACGCGCTGATCGTCGAGGTCGCGACGGAGGACCGTTTCGATCGCGTGTCGGCCTGGGGTTACGCCCTCGGCTATCTCGGCGGTGGACTGCTGTTCGCCGTGCTGGTCGCGATGGCGGTGTTTCCGCAGCGTTTCGGCTTCGACGACGGGGCGCAGGTGGTGCGGCTCTCCTTCGTGATCGTGGCGGTGTGGTGGATGGTGTTCTCGCTGCCGGTGCTGCTGTTCGTGCGTGAGACCGCGCCGGCGCAGACCGGCTCGGTCGGCGCGGCGGTACGCGCGGGCTTGCGCCAGCTCGCGGAGACCTTTCATCACCTGCGCCAGTTGCGCGTGGTGATGCTGTTCCTCGCGGCCTACTGGCTCTATATCGATGGCGTCGACACCATCATCCGCATGGCGGTCGACTACGGGCTCGCGCTCGGTTTCAACTCCAACGACCTGATCACCGCGCTGCTGATCACCCAGTTCGTCGGTTTTCCGGCCGCGATCGTCTTCGGCCGCATCGGCGAGCGCTTCGGCGCCAAGAGCGGCATCTTCATCGCGATCGCCGTCTACATGGGGGTGACGGTGTGGGCGGCATTCATCGAGACCGTGGCCGGGTTCTACCAGATCGCGGTGGTGATCGGCCTGGTGCAGGGCGGCATCCAGTCGCTCAGCCGGGCGCTGTACGCGCGCCTGATCCCGCCGGACAAGACCGCCGAGTTCTTCGGCTTCTACAACATGCTGGGCAAGTTCGCGACCGTGATCGGCCCGGTCGCCATGGGCTGGGTCGCGCTGCTGACCGGAAGCGCGCGCTTTTCGGTGCTGGCGTTGCTGGTGCTGTTCGCGCTGGGGGCGGTATTGCTCTATTTCGTCGATATCGAGAAGGGACGTGGTCTGCGCGGCGGGCTCTGAGCCGTTCCGCCCGTCCCGTCCGTCGCGTATAATGGCCTTTCATCCAATGGGGGAAAGGCATGGATCAATCGCTGTCCATCGACGAGGGCCTGATCGCGCGCTACGACCGGAGCGGGCCGCGCTACACCTCCTATCCGACGGCGGACCGTTTCCATAACGGTTTCGGCGCGGACGATTACCGCGCCTGCGCCGCGGCCACCCGCGCCGAGGCGGTCGTGCGGCCGCTGTCGCTGTATTTCCATATCCCGTTCTGTGACACGCTGTGCTTCTACTGCGCCTGCAACAAGATCGCGACCAAGAACCGCGCGCACGCCATCCCCTATCTGGAGGCCCTGCACCGCGAGATCGCGCTGCAGGGCGAGCTGTTCGGCCGCGCCCGCACGGTGAACCAGTTGCACTGGGGCGGCGGCACGCCGACCTTCATCAGCCACGAGCAGATGCGCGCGCTGATGCGGGCGACGCGCGAGCATTTCACGCTGCGCGATGACGATCGCGGCGAGTATTCCATCGAGATCGATCCGCGCGAGGTGAAACCGGACACCGTCTCCCTGCTGCGCGAGCTCGGCTTCAATCGCATGAGCATGGGCGTGCAGGACTTCGACGAGCGCGTGCAGCGCGCGGTCAACCGCCTGCAGGGCGAGGCGGAGACCTTCGCCGTGCTGGACCAGGCGCGCGCCGCCGGCTTTCATTCGGTCAGCATCGATCTGATCTACGGCCTGCCGTTCCAGAGCCGGGAGAGTTTCCTGCGCACCCTCGACACGGTGATCACCGCCGGGCCGGACCGCCTGTCGGTGTTCAATTACGCCCACCTGCCCGAGCGCTTCGCGCCGCAGCGCCGCATCAGGGCGGAGGATCTGCCGCCGCCGGCCGACAAGCTCGCCATCCTGCACGCGACCATCGACCGGCTCACCGCCGCGGGCTATGTCTACATCGGTATGGATCACTTCGCGCGGCCGCAGGACGAGCTCGCGGTGGCGCAGCGCGAACGCACGCTGTACCGCAACTTCCAGGGCTATTCCACCCACGCCGATTGCGACCTGATCGGCCTCGGCGTTACCTCGATCGGCATGGTCGGCGACTGCTACGCCCAGAACGTCAAGGAGCTGGACGAGTATCAGCAGCGGCTCGCGGAAGGTCGCTTGCCCGTCTATCGCGGCATCCGTCTCGATGCCGACGACCGGCTTCGGCGCGAGGTGATCACGCGCCTGATCTGTCATTTCGAGCTCGACATGCGGGCGCTCGAGCGTGAGTTCGGCATCGACTTCGCGGCGTATTTCGCGGCCGAGCTCGCCGAGCTCGAGGCGATGGCGGCGGACGGCCTGCTCGACCTCGGCACCGACCGGATCGCTGTGCGCCCGGTCGGCCGCCTGCTGATCCGCAACATCTGCATGGTGTTCGATCGCTATCTGCGCGGCGGCGGCGAGCGGCGCTACTCCCGGGTCATCTGAGTCTTCATTTTCCCGGCGCCGGAGGCAAGACGGCGCCGCGTTTACCCGCTACAATAGCGCGCATGTCAGGCAACTCCATCGGCAGGCTGTTCACGGTGACGAGCTTCGGCGAGAGCCACGGGCCCGCGCTCGGCTGCATCGTCGACGGCTGTCCGCCGGGACTGGAGTTGTCCGAGCAGGATCTCCAGCACGACCTCGACCGTCGCAAGCCGGGCAAGTCGCGCCATGTGACCCAGCGCCGCGAGGACGATCTGGCGCAGATCCTGTCCGGCGTATTCGAGGGACGCACCACCGGCACGCCGATCGGGCTGCTGATCCAGAATCAGGACCAGCGCTCGAAGGATTACTCCGAGATCATGGACCGCTTCCGTCCCGGTCACGCCGACTACACCTATCAGCAGAAGTACGGCGTCCGTGACTATCGCGGCGGCGGGCGTTCCTCGGCGCGCGAGACCGCGATGCGGGTCGCCGCCGGCGCCATCGCGAAGAAGTACCTGCGGACGCGTTACGGCATCGAGATCCGCGGCTATCTGGCCCAGCTCGGCCCGATCCGGCCGGCGCGTTTCGACTGGGACGAGGTGGAGCGCAACCCGTTCTTCTGTCCCGATGCCGACCGGGTCGCCGAGATGGAGGCCTTCATGGATGCGCTACGCAAGTCGGGCGATTCGATCGGTGCCCGTATCAACGTGGTCGCGAGCGGGGTGATGCCGGGGCTCGGCGAGCCGGTGTTCGACCGCCTGGACGCCGATATCGCGCATGCCCTGATGAGTATCAACGCGGTGAAGGGCGTCGAGATCGGCGCCGGTTTCGCCTCCATCGAGCAGCGCGGCAGCGAGCACCGCGACGAGATCACCCCGCAGGGTTTCCTCGGCAACAACGCCGGCGGGATCCTCGGCGGCATCTCGAGCGGGCAGGATATCGTCGCGAGCATCGCGCTGAAACCGACCTCAAGCATCCGCCTGCCCGGACGCACCGTCGACCTGCGCGGAGATCCGGTCGAGATCGAGACCAAGGGCCGCCACGACCCCTGCGTCGGCATCCGCGCGACGCCGATCGCGGAGGCCATGCTCGCCATCGTCCTGATGGACCATGTGCTGCGGCATCGCGCGCAGAATCTCGATGTCCGCTCCGGGACCCCGGTGATACCGGCCTCGACGTCCGGGAAGTGAGGCGCGAGGCGTGAGGTGTGAGGCGTAATAGATCTCAAGACGGTCTCCGCATCGCTCTTCACGCTTCACCCCTTGCCCGGTAATGTACTTCCGTCTCTCCGGCTTCTATCTGTTCTATTTCGCCGCCCTCGGCGCGCTGCTGCCGTACTGGGGGATCTATCTCAAGTCGCTCGGTTTTTCCCCGGGCGACATCGGTGAGTTGCTCGCCCTGCTGATGGCGACCAAGATCGTCGCGCCCAACCTCTGGGGCTGGATCGCCGACCACACCGGGCGGCGCATGGCGGTGGTGCGCTCGGCGTCGCTGCTGGCGGTGATCGCCTTCTGCGGCGTGTTCTTCGGCCAGGGCTTCTGGTGGATGGCGGGGGTGATGGTCCTGTTCAGTTTTTTCTGGAACGCGGCGCTACCGCAGTTCGAGGCGGTGACCATGAGCCGGCTCGGCGCGGATTCCCATCGCTACAGCGGCATCCGGCTGTGGGGCTCGATCGGATTCATCGCCGCCGTGGCCGCGCTCGGTCCGCTGCTCGGACGCTATGACGCGGGCCTGCTGCCCTGGGTGCTCGTCGCGCTGTACGCGGCGATCTGGATCTCCACACTGCTGGTGCCGGATCAGCACATCGAGCCGGCGCATCACGAGCGCACCCGTTTGTGGGAGGTGCTGCGCCGCCCGCAGGTGGCGACGCTGCTGCTGGTGTGTTTCCTGATGCAGGCGAGCCACGGGCCGTACTACGGCTTTTATTCCATTTATCTGGAGGAGCATGGCTACGCGCGCTGGCTGATCGGACAGTTATGGGCGCTCGGCGTGATCGCCGAGGTCGCGGTGTTCATGCTGATGCACCGGTGGTTGCCGCGCTTCGGTGCGCGCCGCCTGTTGCTGGCGAGCCTGGCACTGACCGTGCTGCGCTGGCTGCTGATCGCGTATTTCGTCGACAGTCTCGCGGCGCTGGTCTTTGCGCAGACGCTGCACGCCGCCAGTTTCGGTGTCTACCATGCCGTGGCCATCACCCTGATCCACAAGTCCTTCACCGGTCGTCACCAGGGTCGCGGCCAGGCACTCTACAGCAGCCTGAGCTTCGGGGCGGGCGGCGCGGTGGGGAGCCTGTATGCCGGCTATCTGTGGGGCGCCGCGGGCGGCGGGGCGACGGCGGCGTTCCTGACCGCCGCCGCGCTCGCCGCGGCGGCCCTGCTGATCGCCCGGCGCGCGCTGACAACGGTCGAGTGACACGGCCACGCGGCCGCGTGGAGGTTTGACGCGCCGTGGGCTACGGCGTATCATCCCCATCCTTGCGGCGGCCGGGCGACCCCGTTATGCTCACACCCCGGTACTACGGGGTATAGCGCAGTCTGGTAGCGCGCCAGCTTTGGGAGCTGGATGTCGGGGGTTCGAATCCCTCTACCCCGACCAAACAGATACGCCGGCAGCCAGGCACCGGTGGTACGGATGGATCAGGGTGGTGCCTCAGCCTGCGCCCGTAGCTCATCTGGATAGAGCATCGGCCTTCTAAGCCGAGGGTAGCAGGTTCGAGTCCTGCCGGGCGCGCCATTTTCGTGCCGTGAGATGGCGCTGCCGGAATGAATGATGGTGAACGTAGCTCAGTCGGTAGAGCCCCGGATTGTGATTCCGGTTGTCGTGGGTTCGATCCCCATCGTTCACCCCATTTTATTGAGTGACAGGTATCGCGCGGGTGTCCGGCGGTTTCCGTCCTAAGCTTGTAATCAGGGCCGTTAGCTCAGTTGGTAGAGCAGCTGACTCTTAATCAGCGGGTCGTAGGTTCGATCCCTACACGGCCCACCAATATGGTGGTTTTTTGAGATCCTGGAAACCCTGAAGAACCCGCTCACCGCGGGTTTTTTTATTTCCGTCGACCGCCCGGCGCCGGCGCGACAGGGGGCGCCGGGGTTTCAGCCGTGTCCACCTCCACCGGGACTTCTCCGGGTCCTGCGCGGCGGGAGATCGAGCCCGCGAGTCAGCGTCGTATCATTTTCCTTTGGGACTTGAATAATAATTATTATCATTCATAATAGTCCGGCGCGCGCGAGTGTTTCCATACACTGGTGTCGTGTTACAAGCAAAGGCAAGTTGATTTTGACCACATAGTCCGTCCCGGTGTCGCGGATTCCGCGCGCGAACGGACAGCCAGCCAATCTGCCTCCGGCGGAGACAGCCAGCCAGTGATAGCGATATCAGGTTGGGCATCTCTGTCAGGGAGGTCCCGATGTTGTATTCGCAGATGACCCCCGCGCCGTTTCGGCGCGCACGGGCCGTTTCGCCTCTATACCGCCTGATCTCGCCGCAGTTCCATGGCCCGCCGTTCAGCGGCGGTGCTGATCAACGGGGTATTCATTGGGGAGGCTTTCGATGTACATGCATTCGCAGCGATATCAGTCGTCAAAAACGATAACAGGCTTCAAGTTCAGGCCGCTGTCGGCGGGGGTGCTGGCGCTGTCCGCGACAGCGTCCTTGCTGTTCGCGCCGGGCGCGTATTCCGCCGATGAGGATGCCGTGATTCTCGAGGAAGTGACCGTGGAGGCGGACGGTCAGCAAGGCGGTTCGATCATCGAAAAGACGGCGTCCCGCAAGGCGGAGGGAAGCAAGATCGATGCGCCCGTCATGGAAACACCTTTTTCGGTCACGGTGGTCGACCAGCAATTCATGGCCGACAGTGGGGCGAAAAACATCCAGGACGCACTGCTGTATTCCTCTGGCGTTTATGCCGGACAGTACGGTTTCGATACGCGCGGCGACTGGACATCGGTGCGCGGGCTCGACGCGAATAATTACCAGGATGGCCTGCGTTCGATCTACGGGTTCTATAACAACGTACGCACCAATATATACACCCTGGAAAGCATAGAGGTGCTGAAAGGCCCGACCTCGGTTTTATACGGCCAAAGCGAGCTCGGCGGTATCGTCAACGCCGTTTCGAAAGTGCCGCAGGCGGAATCGAAGGGGGAGATCTGGGCCCAGCTCGGCTCCTACGATCGCAGGCAAGTGGCCGCGGACGTCACCGGGCCGATCGACCGGGAAGGAAAGTTCCTCTACCGTCTGATCGCACTGACGCGCGACAGCGATACCCAGGTGGATCATGTCGCCGACGACGGCTATGTGGTGTCGCCCGCCATCACCTGGCGGCCCAATGAGGCGACGTCCCTGACCGTGCTGGCGAACCTGCAGGAAACGGAGGGCCAGGTTTCCGCACAGTTCCTGCCCTCGAAAGGGACCATCGACCCGGCGCCCCTGGGCCAGATACCCACCAATACCTTCGTGGGAGAGCCCGGCTGGGACCGCTATGACAGGGAGCGGCAGGATCTGACCGTCATGTTCGATCACCGGATCAACGAGGACTGGAAATTCGCGTCCATCCTGCGCTCCACCGAATCCGCCACCGAGACGCGCGAGCACTGGATATCCATTCCCACCGTGCCCGCGGACGACGGCACGGCGCAAAGGACGATTTACGCGGTGGACAGGGACACCGAGGTGCTCGCCTTCGACGCCCGCGTGGAGGGTGGGGTCGACGTCGGCGCTACGACGCACCGGCTGGCCGTCGGGATCGACTATCAGGATGCACAGTGGAACGGAGACAATACCTTTTCCGGGGATGGCGGCCCCATCAATCTCTACAATCCGGTGTACGGAAATCTTGCCACCGGGTTCACGCCGGCGGATCTGGCGGACAGCGCCCTGAAACAGACCGGTTTCTATCTGATCGATCATGTCGATATCGGCCGCGCCATCGTCACCGCGGCCTTGCGGCACGATAAGACCGAGGATACGACGCTCAGTCTCAGCGGACCCGATGAGACGCATGAGTCGGATGCGACGACCGGGCGCGTGGGGCTGATGTATCGGTTCGATTCGGGCGCCTCCCCGTATGTCAGCTACTCGGAATCCTTCGTCCCGAACGGTGATGACGGATTCGGTAACACGCTCGAGCCGACGACGGGGGAGCAGGTGGAGGCGGGGGTGAAATACCTTTCGCGCGATCAGGCATTGGCCGTCACCTTCGCCTACTTCGACATCGAACAGGAAAATCGCGTCAGCGACGGCCTGACGCCCGGCGGCGTCACGCAGACGGGCGCGGTGATCGAGGGGTGGGAGCTCGAGGTGAGGAAGCTGTGGGAGCAGCTGGAACTGCTGGTGAATCTCACCGACTTCAGCGCCGAGGATGGGGAGTCCGGCGAGCGTCTGCCGTTCGTGGCGGAGCGGCTGGCGTCGTCGTGGATCAGTTATCACTTCCCCCGCGGGATCCGGGCGGGATTCGGTGTGCGTTACACCGGCGATAATCTGGGCTTTGACCTGGGCGGCGGTCCCTCGCCGAAGGTGCCATCCGTCACCTTGTACGACGCCATGATCGGGTACGAAACCGGGCCCTGGGATTTCAGCCTCGATGCGAAGAATCTCGCCGACAAGACCTATATCTCGTGGTGCCGCTATGAAGGGGCCGACTGTGGATACGGTGAGCGTCTGCAGGTGACGGCGAACTCCCGCTACCGGTTCTGACGCTGCGATTGTGGTGAGCCATGGCGGCGGGATGCGGATCGCTCCCGCCGCGTGACGTCGTTCCGTAATCTTCGATTTCTTTCTGTGCCGAGTCATTCCCCGGCGGAGCGTTGCCGCGTCCCGCCGGCTTTCATTTGCGATTGACCGGCGCTATTCTCGGCAGATCTTCGCTACCCGCGCCGGGAGCCCCGGATCGTCGACATGAACCGCCGCAGAGTGCTCTCCGCTGTTGTGATCTGCGCCGTTTTCTACGGCGCCCTCGCCACGGCCGATTCGTTCGAGATCCCGCCCGGCGCGCGCGTCGGACTGGTGCTCAGCGGTGGCGGGGCGCGCGGCCTTGCCCATGTCGGCGTCATCCGTGTGCTGGAATCGCAGGGCATCCGGCCCGCGATCATCACCGGCACGAGCATGGGTTCCATCATTGGTGCGTTATACGCCACGGGCCGCTCCGCCGACGAGATCGAACGGCTCGCGCGCGGCATGGACTGGCGGCAGGCGCTCAGCGACGCCTCGCCGCGCCGCTACCAGCCCTATACGTTCCGGGAACTCGAGGCCGGCATGACGGCGGATTTCCGGATGTCGATCACCCGCGCCGGGATCGCCTTTCCGCGCGGGGTGATCGAAGGCCAACACCTGGAGCAACTGCTCGACCAGATGTTTGAGGAACGCGGCGAGCCGCTGCAATTCAGCCAGTTGCCGCTGCGCTTCGCCGCCGTGGCCGCGGACCTCGAAACCGGTGAACAGGTGGTGATCGATCGCGGCGACGTGGCTTCCGCCGTGCGCGCGAGCATGTCCGTCCCGGGGGCTATCGCGCCGGTCGAGCGTGACGGCAGGCTGCTGGTCGACGGCGGCATCGCCAACAATATGCCGGTGGACGTCGCGCGCGCCATGGGGGCGGATTTCATCATAGCGGTCGATGTGTCCGCGCCGCTGCGCAAACGTGACGAACTCAACTCCGTCTTTACCGTGGCCAATCAGACCATGGGCTTTCTGGTCCGACTGAACACGGTGAGACAGCGCGAGAACATGCGGCAGGGCGATGTGCTGATCGTGCCCGACTTGCAGGGTTACAGCTCGACCGCGTTCGACCAGGCCGACGGCATCATCCGGGCGGGCATCGATGCGGCGGTGGCCGCACTGGGTGTGACGGGAGATGTCTCCGTGGAGGGCGGCGCTACGGAACCGGACCGCGCGCGCCACGAGCCGGTGATCGGTTTCATCCGCGTGGTCAATAACAGTCCGGTGAGTGATAACGTGGTGCGGTCTCTGATTCGCCAGCCGCTCGGACAGCCGTTGGACCGGGTCCTGATCGAGAATGACATCACCAGACTGTACGGGCTCGATTACTTCAGCCTGGTGCGTTACCGCATCGTCGAGCGCGACGGAGCGAAGGGGATCGAGGTGAGGTGCGTGGCGCGGGAATCCGGCAACAACTGGCTGAAGCTGGGGCTGGAACTGCAGGACGATTTCAGGGGCAACAGCCAGTTCGGCCTGTCCGCCAGCCTGCGCTCCGCCGGACTCAACCGCTATGGCGGCACCGCCTTCACGCGCATACAGCTCGGTACGACCCCGGAGGTAGAATTACGCTTCCTGCAGCCGCTTGATCCCGGATTGCGTTATTTCATCGAGCCGGCCGCGGGCTATGCCGCCGATGCATTCGACCTCTACGTGGACGACCTCCAGGAGCAGCCGCTCTCGCGCTACCGCAAGAGTGACCGCTGGATCGCGCTGTCCGTCGGGCGTCTGCTGTGGCGGGAGGTCGCCGAGATCCGCCTCGGCGCGGTGCGTGAATACGGCACCCTGGACTTTCTGAGCGGGCTCGACGTGGTGAATCAGGGCAGCGACCAGAGCTACCAGGACGGGTTCTATTTCGTGCGTATCGGTTGGGATTCACTCGATGACCTGGGGTTTCCCAGTGAAGGCGCGCGCTGGAGTGTTACCCGTGAAGCGCACGATTCCGGTCTCGGTGCGGACGAGGATTTCGGCCGCGTGCTGACCGATTTCACGCTCGCGGTCACGTCCGGGCGCAACACCTATCTGCTGGAGGGCGATACCGCGATCAGCGACAGCGATGAGGCGGATTTCGTCGACATTCCGTTCATCGGAGGTTTTCTGGAACTCTCCGGTCTGCCGCCCCGGTCGCGGTTCGGGCGTCACCGCGCCCTGCTGCGCGGTATTCTGTACCGGCGGCTGGACCAGGACGGCCCACTGCCGCTCGGGGTGCCGGTCTATCTCGGTCTGTCTCTGGAACGCGGGAATGTTTGGCTCGATCGGGACAATATCTCCTGGTCCGACGCCATCGGGGCCGGCAGCGTGTTCATCGGGGCGCGTACACCGCTCGGTCCGGCCTATCTGAGTTACGGCGCCACGGAGGAGGGGGACCGCAGCCTGTCGATTTTCCTGGGCCAGCGATTCCGCTGACTGCCGGGGATCGGGCGGGCGCCGCTGGTGCATTGGCCCGATGTTTTTCCTCGAACCTTGTATAATAGCGGGACGGTTTCCTGCGCGCCGTCAGCCCCTGAGGGCGCGTGCGCGGGCCCGCCCGGCAAGGCAGTCCTTTCCACCCGTAGGGCGTCTGTGGGAGAATTCATCTAAATCTATACCGAACATCCTGGAATTCAACGCGCCCCGGTCCGTGCGGCGGGGGAACTGCGTCCGGTCGATTCCTCAGTCGGTATTAACTAACCATATATTTCTCATAATTAATGAGGTCGTGCCATGCAGGTTTCGGTTGAGACTACGCAAGGGCTGGAGCGACGGATGACGGTCTCGGTGCCCGCGGAGCGCATTGAGAGTGAAGTCCTGAGCCGCCTGAAGAATCTGTCCCGGACGGTGAAGCTGAAAGGCTTCCGGCCCGGTAAGGTGCCGTTCAAGGTCATGGAGAACCGCTACGGTCCGAGTGTACGCAGCGATGTGCTCAATGACATCACGCGCAGCACCTTCTACGAGGCGGTGAGTCGCCAGAACCTGAAGCTCGCCGGTTTCCCGCGCTTCCAGCAGCGGGTGGCGGAGCCCGGCCACGACCTGGAGTACGAGGCGATCTTCGAGGTGATGGAGAAGGTCGAGCTCGCGCCGCTGGGTAGCGTAAGCATCCTGCGGCCGGTCGCCGAGATCTCCGAGCAGGATGTGGACACCATGGTGGATAATCTGCGCCGCCAGCGTGCGGAGGCCGTGCCGGTCGAGCGCGCGGCCCGGGAGGGCGATCGGGTGACGGTGAGCGGCACCATCGATGACCAGCCCTTCGTGGGCGAGACGCAGAAGGAGATCGTGGTGGGGGCCGGCGTATTCCCGGACCTGGAGAAGGCGATGATCGGGGCGGGACGCGGCGACTCGCGGACCCTGGATCTGCGCTTCCCCGACGACTACCCGGTCAGGCTGATGGCGGGCAGAACGGCGCACTTCGAATTGAAGGTCGAGGTCGTGTCCGAGTTCAAGTTGCCCGAGGTCAATGAGGAATTCATCCGCTCCTTCGACATCAAGGACGGCACGCTGGAGTCGTTCAGGCAGGAACTGCGCCGCACCATGCAGGATGAGATGGCGGAGGCCATCCGTTCCAAGATCAAGGCGCGCGCGCTGGAGGCCCTGCTGAAGAATAATCCCATCGAGGCGCCGCGCGCCCAGCTGGAGCAACAGGCCGCGCTCATGATGGAGCAGGCGCGGCAGAACCTGCTCGGCCAGGGGGTCCCGGAGTCCGAGATCAAGCTCAATCAGCCCTCCTTCGAGACCGAGGCACGGCGTCGCGTGCAGATCGGCCTGCTGGTCAGCGAGATCGTGCGGGAGCAGCGTTTCAGGGCCGCTCCCGAGCAGGTGCGCGCCCGCGTGGAGTCGCTGGCGTCGAGTTACGAGAACCCGGCCGAGGCGATCCAGTGGTACTACGCCGACCGCAACCGTCTTTCCACCGTCGAGCAGCTGGTGCTGGAAGACCAGGTCGTCGACTGGATCATGGGCCAGGCCCAGGTGACCGACGAGAAGACCAGCTTCGCGTCGCTGCTCCGGGAACGCCGTACGCTCTGACGGCGCGCCGGCGGGCGGGGAATTTGCATGTCAAGCCTGCCTTGCGGGGTATTTTAGGGGTAAAATGTGCCGTTAAAGGGCCCATACCCCATGACCGATATGCTGAAAGAAGATTAGGAAGGCAGAATGACAAGTATGAATCTGGTTCCGATGGTGGTTGAGCAGTCGGCGCGCGGTGAGCGGGCCTATGACATCTACTCCAGGCTGTTGAAGGAGAGGGTCATTTTCCTGGTCGGTCCGGTCGACGACCATATCGCCAATCTGGTGGTGGCGCAGATCCTGTTTCTGGAGTCCGAGAACCCCGACAAGGATATCCACTTCTATATCAATTCGCCCGGTGGCTCGGTGAGCGCCGGCCTCTCGATCTACGACACCATGCAATTCGTCAAGCCGGATGTCAGCACGATGTGCATCGGGCAGGCCGCCAGCATGGGGGCCCTGCTGCTGGCCGGCGGCGCGGCGGGAAAGCGCTACTGTCTGCCGCATTCGCGCATGATGATCCACCAGCCCCTCGGCGGGTTCCAGGGCCAGGCAACCGACATCGACATCCATGCGCGCGAGATCCTGCGCGTGCGCGACCGCCTGAACCAGATCATGGAAAAGCACACCGGCCAGCCGATGGATCGCATCCGGGTGGATACCGATCGCGACTATTTCATGTCTGGAACGGAAGCCGTAGAGTACGGTCTGATAGACAAGGTGCTGAGCAGCCGGCAGATCGCCGACTGATGACAGTTGGATTTCGCAGACGACGCCCGCAATATCTGTAGTAGCGGCTGCAAACGGAAGATGCGCCGGCCCCGGATGGGTGGCCGGCGTCGATTCTGGAGGATGACGAAATACGTTTCCAGTGGTGCATGACCAGCGGGGTAGTCTATGAGTGACGACAAGCACAACAAGGGTGGTGACGGCGACAAGCTCCTGTACTGTTCCTTCTGTGGCAAGAGTCAGCACGAGGTCCGCAAACTGATCGCCGGTCCGTCGGTATTCGTCTGTGACGAGTGCGTCGAGCTGTGCAACGACATCATCCGCGAGGAAGTGCAGGAAAAGTCCTCCGCCATGAAGGGCAGCAAGCTGCCCGTGCCGCGCGACATCAACCGCATCCTGGACGACTACGTCGTCGGCCAGGTGCGCGCCAAGAAGATCCTTTCGGTCGCCGTCTACAATCACTACAAGCGTCTGGAGGCCGGCGTCAAGAAGGACGAGGTCGAGCTGTCCAAGAGCAACATCCTGCTGATCGGCCCCACCGGTTGCGGCAAGACCCTGCTTGCGGAGACCCTCGCGCGCCTGCTCAACGTGCCGTTCACCATCGCCGATGCCACCACGCTGACGGAGGCCGGCTACGTCGGCGAGGATGTCGAGAACATCATCCAGAAGCTGCTGCAGAAGTGCGACTATGACGTCGAGAAGGCGCAGCACGGCATCGTCTACATCGACGAGATCGACAAGATCTCGCGCAAGTCGGACAACCCGTCGATCACGCGCGACGTCTCGGGCGAGGGCGTGCAGCAGGCCCTGCTCAAGCTGATCGAGGGCACCATCGCCTCGGTGCCGCCCCAGGGCGGGCGCAAGCATCCGCAGCAGGAGTTCCTGCAGGTGAACACCTCGAACATCCTGTTCATCTGCGGCGGCGCCTTCGCGGGCCTCGACAAGATCATCCGTGACCGTTCCGAGAAGGGCGGGATCGGATTCTCCGCCGAGGTGAAGAGCAGGGAGGACCGCAAGAGCGTGAGCGAATGGCTGCATGCGGTCGAGCCCGAGGACCTGATCAAGTACGGTCTGATCCCCGAGTTCGTCGGCCGCCTGCCCGTGGTCGCGACGCTCGACGAGCTGGACGAGGACGCGCTGGTGCGTATCCTGACCGAGCCCAAGAATGCCATCACCAAGCAGTTCAGCAAGCTGTTCGAGATGGAATCCTGCGAGCTGGAGTTCCGTCCCGAGGCCATGACCGCCATCGCGCGCAAGGCGATGGAGCGCAAGACCGGCGCCCGCGGTCTGCGCTCGATCCTGGAGCATGTGCTGCTCGACACCATGTACGAGCTGCCCTCGCAGGAGAACGTGGCCAAGGTCGTGGTCGACGAGGGCGTGATCAACGAGGTCTCCGAGCCGATCCTGATCTACGAGGGCGGCGATCAGCAGGCCTCGGTCAGCAGAAAAGATTCGTGATAATTCATCGACATGGCCGCCACCGGCGGCCATGTGATTGAATACGGCGGCGCGCGGCCGCATATTCACGCTATTGAGTCCACGCTGACCGCGGCGCCACCGGAAAGGGAATTCGTTCTCCCGGGGTGCGGTCGGTCCAACCGAGGAAAGCCAAATGGCGGAGAAAGACAAGTCCACCCCCCCCTCTGATCAGCCTTCGACCGCGCGGGAACTCCTGCCGGCGGATCAGCAGATCCTGCCGGTGCTGCCGCTGCGGGATGTGGTCGTTTACCCCCACATGGTCATCCCGCTGTTCGTCGGCCGCGAGAAATCCATCCAGGCCCTCGACAGCGCGATGGAAGGCAACAAGCAGATCATGCTGGTCGCGCAACGGAGCGCGGCCCTGGACGATCCCAAGGCCGATGATATCTACCGGACCGGAACCATCGCCACGATCCTGCAGCTGCTCAAGCTGCCCGACGGCACCGTCAAGGTGCTGGTGGAAGGGCTGGAGCGCGCGCAGACCGTGCGTTACATCGAGACCGACAAGCAGTTCATCGCCGAAGTCACGCTGCTGAAATCGACCCTGGTGTCCGAGCGTGAGGCGGAGGTGCTCGGCCGGTCCGTGCTCAACCAGTTCGATCAGTACGTCAAGCTCAACAACAAGATTCCCCCCGAGGTGCTGTCGTCGCTGGCCAGCATCGAGGACGTCGGCCGTCTGTCCGATACCATCGCCGCGCACATGACCCTGAAGGTCGACGAGCGCCAGTCCTTGCTGGAGCTGCTCAACGTGCGCGAGCGCCTCGAGAAGCTGATGGCGATCATGGAGTCCGAACTCGACCTGCTCCAGGTCGAGAAGCGCGTGCGCGGCCGCGTTAAGCGCCAGATGGAGAAGAGTCAGCGCGAGTATTACCTCAATGAGCAGATGAAGGCCATCCAGAAGGAGCTCGGCGAGCTCGAGGACGTGCCCAACGAGATCGAGGAGCTCACGCGCAAGATCGAGAAGTCCGGCATGCCGAAGGAGGCCAAGAAGAAGGCCAGCGCCGAACTCAACAAGCTCAAGATGATGTCGCCGATGTCGGCGGAGGCCACCGTCGTACGCAACTACATCGACTGGATAGTAAGCGTGCCATGGAAGAAGCGCACCAAGATCTGCCGCGACCTGTCGCGGGCGGAAGCGGTGCTGGAAGAGGATCACTACGGCCTCGAGAAGGTCAAGGAGCGCATCCTCGAATATCTCGCCGTGCAGCAGCGCATCGAGAAGGTCAAGGGGCCCATCCTGTGCCTGGTCGGTCCGCCCGGCGTGGGCAAGACCTCGCTCGGTCGTTCCATCGCGCGCGCCACCAATCGCAAGTTCGTGCGCATGTCGCTCGGCGGTGTGCGCGACGAGGCCGAGATACGCGGTCATCGCCGCACCTACATCGGCTCCATGCCGGGCAAGATCATTCAGAATCTGGCCAAGGTCGGCACCAAGAACCCGCTGTTCCTGCTCGACGAGATCGACAAGATGGCGATGGATTTCCGGGGCGATCCGGCCGCGGCGTTGCTCGAGGTTCTGGACCCCGAGCAGAACAACACCTTCAATGATCATTACCTGGAGGTCGATTACGATCTGTCCGATGTGATGTTCGTGTGCACGGCCAACAGCATGAACATTCCGGCGCCGCTGCTCGACCGCATGGAGGTCATCCGGCTGTCGGGCTACACCGAGGACGAGAAGGTCAGTATCGCGGAGCGTTATCTCGTGCCGAAGCAGATCGAGTCGAACGGGCTCAAGGAATCCGAGCTCACCATCAGCGAAGGCGCCGTGCGCGACATCGTGCGCTATTACACGCGCGAGGCGGGCGTGCGCAACCTGGAGCGTGAGATTTCCAAGATCGGCCGCAAGGTGGTGAAGGAGATCCTGCTCAAGGGCAATGAAGCCACCGTGGTCGGTTCGCGCAACCTGGCCAAATATCTCGGGGTGAAGCGCTTCCGCTTCGGTCTGGCCGAGGAGCAGGACCAGGTCGGGCAGGTCACCGGGCTGGCGTGGACGGAGGTGGGCGGCGAACTGTTGACCATCGAATCCGCCGTCGTGCCGGGCAAGGGCAAGCTCACCATCACCGGGCAGCTCGGCGAGGTCATGCAGGAATCGGTGCAGGCGGCGATGACCGTGGTGCGCAACCGCGCCCCGATGCTGGGTCTGGAGACGGATTTCTACCAGAAGCACGATGTCCACATCCATGTGCCGGAAGGCGCCATTCCGAAGGATGGACCCAGCGCCGGTATCGGGATGTGCACCGCGCTGGTGTCCGCGCTGACCGGGATCCCGGTGCGCGCGGCGGTCGCCATGACCGGTGAGATCACTCTGCGCGGCGAGGTGCTCCCGATCGGAGGCCTGAAGGAGAAACTGCTGGCGGCGCATCGCGGCGGCATCAAGGTGGTGCTGATCCCCGAGGACAACAAACGCGATCTCGCTGAGATACCGCGCAACATCAAGCAGAACCTCGATATCCGCTTGGTGAAGTGGATCGACGAGGTGTGGCAGATGGCGTTGCAGCACATGCCGACGCCCGTGGTGGAGAAGGAGGCCGAACCCGAGATCGAACCGCGCAAGAAATCCCCGCGTTCGAAACGGGGCGGCCACATCCGCCCGCACTGAGATCTCGCGACAGTCGTTTCCATACCTCTATCGCCCCCGGACGGTTGCCGTCCGGGGGCGATCCTTTTTGCGGGATGCGAATCCCGGGCGCCTTGCTTGACAGGGGTTTAGGCCGATTGGTATAAAAGGCGGGCATTTTGTTCCCGATGGCCCGCGCCTCGGCGCAGACGTGACGGTGCGCTCAATACCCCGGGGCGCGCACGTCGGGACGGCTGGTAAAGCACCTGTGGATGCCATATGATAGGCGATCTTTCCGGGTGCTTAGCTCAGCTGGGAGAGCGTCGCCCTTACAAGGCGAATGTCGGGGGTTCGATCCCCTCAGCACCCACCATGCAATCTTTGGGAGTGGTAGTTCAGCCGGTTAGAATACCTGCCTGTCACGCAGGGGGTCGCGGGTTCGAGTCCCGTCCACTCCGCCAGTTATCGCAAAAAAGGGTGCCCCTGAGAGGGTACACACAGGGCGCGCCCTTGATTGATCGTCGCCATGATTCCACACAAGCTTTCCGGCCCGGATCCACGTCCGGATCGGGACGCTGGTGCGGCAACAACCTCAGGAAGAATCTTTCGTCATGATTCAATTCATCCGTGATCACGCCCAGGGCGTCATCGCCTGGATCATCATCATCCTGGTCACCATCCCCTTCGCATTGTGGGGAGTCAATGAATATTTCCAGGGCGGCGGCGAGCTCCCGGTCGCCGAGGTCGGCAAGCGTCCGATCTCCTCCCAGGAATTCCAGCAGGTGTACCAGCGCGAGCTCGGCATGCGCCGGCAGATGCTGGGTGACGATTTTATCGCGCAGAACGAGGCCGCGATCAAGCGCGCCGTGCTCGAAGGCCTGGTCAACTCGGAGGCGATGGTGCAGGCGGTGCACAAGGCGGGCTTCCGCGTCGACGATGCGCGTGTCGGCAGCCAGATCCGGGCCATCAGCCAGTTCCAGCGCGACGGCAAATTCGATCCCGAACTCTATGATCGCATGTTGCGCGGCGCCGGACTGGCGCGGGAGCAGTTCGAGAGCGACGTGCGCCGCGACCTGCTGACGGCTCAGCTGGCGGCCGGGGTGACGGACACCGTTCTGGTCACGGGGCATGAGCTGGACCGCTGGCTGCGCCTCAACGAGCAGCGACGCAAGATCGGATATTACCAGGTCAGCGCCGAGGATTATGCGGGCCGCGTCGAGCCGTCCGAGACCGAGGTTGGCAAGTACTATCAGGATAATCTCGAGCGCTTCGCGGTGCCGGAGCGGGTCAAGGCCGAGTACCTCCAGCTTTCCCGCGACAGCCTGATGAAGGACGTCAAGGTGGATGATGAGACCCTGCGCCGGCTGTATGAGGAGCAGGCCGCGAGCTTCACCCAGGGAGAGGAGCGCCGCGCGCGTCACATCCTGATCAAGGCGACGGAAGATTCCGGTGCGAACGCCGATGCCGCGCGGGCCCGCGCGGAGGAGTTGCGCGCACGCATTACGGCAGGGGAATCGTTCGCCGCGCTGGCGCGTGAATATTCCGACGACAAGGGTTCGGCCCAGGATGGCGGTGAACTCGGCTTCTTCGGCCGCGGTGTCATGGTCGGCCCGTTCGAGGACACGGTCTTCGCGATGCAAAAAGGCGAGATCAGCGCGCCGGTGCGCACCCCGTTCGGCTGGCACATCATCGAGCTGGAGGACATCAAGCCGGGTTCCAAGCGTCCCTTCAGTGAAGTGCGCGCCAGCCTCGCGGAGGAGTACCGGAAGACCCAGGCCGACGAGCAGATGTTCGATCTGACGGAAACCCTGACCAATCTGACCTACGAGCACCCGGAAAGCCTGAAGTTCGCTGCCGAGCAGCTCGGGCTCGCCGTGCAGACCACCGGTCTGTTCAGTCGTGATCAGGGCGAGGGCGTGGCCGCGAATGAAAACTTCCGTCTGGCCGCGTTCGGCGAGGATGTGATCGATGGCGGCAACAACAGCGAGGCGCTCCAGCTCGACGGCGGAAGCGTCGTCGTGTTGCGCATCGTCGAGAAGCAGCCGGCCACGCACCGCTCGCTGGATGAGGTGCGGGCTTCCATCCGGCGCGAACTCGTCCACCAGGGCGCGCAGCGTCTCGCCGAGGAGGCGGGCAAGGCCATGCGTGAACGCCTGCAGGGTGGCGAGGGGGTCGATGCGATCCTGAAGGAGTACCCCGCTGCCGCCTGGCATGCGCCGATGCTGCTGGGTCGCGAGGACGCCGATGTGCCGTCCGAGGTGCTGGATGCCGCCTTCGCCATGCCGCGGCCGTCACCGGACCGCACCGCGGTCGATGGCGTGTCGCTCGGCGGTGGGGATTATGCCGTGATCGCGCTGTACGAGGTCGTCGACGGGGATCTGAAGACCGTCACGGACGTGGAGCGGAATGCCCAGCACGGCGAACTGCAGCGTCGTTACGCGCAGCGCGAGAGCGCGGATCTCTCCGCTTCCATGCGCGCGCGCGCGAAGGTCTCGCTGTTCGAGGACCGGCTTTAGTCCGTTCCCGCGGCGGGGTTCCCGGCGGGGGCGCGCCTGAGCAACCGGTCGATCACGGCCGCGCCGACCGCATCTCCCCAGACGTTGATCGAGGTGCGGAAGCGGTCGAGGAACCAGTCCACGGTCAGCAACAGGCCGATGCCCTCGAGCGGAAGGCCGACCGCGTTCAGCACGATCACCATCGTCACCAGGCCCGCCTCCGGGATCCCCGCCGCGCCGATCGCCGCGAGGGTCGCGGTGACAAAGACCACCGCCTGCGCCCCGAGACCGAGTTCCACCCCGTAGGCCTGTGCGATGAACATCACCGCGGCCGCTTCGTACAGCGCGGTGCCGTCCATGTTCACGGTGCTGCCCAGCGGCAGCACGAAGCGCACGCTGCGTTCGTCGACCCCGTTCTCCCGCGCGCACTCCATCGTCAGCGGCAGCGTCGCCGATGAGCTGGCGGTACCGAAGGCGGTCATCAGTGCGCGCAGCATGTTGACCAGGTAGCCCCAGCCGCGTCCGGCGACGAAGAACAGGATCGCCAGCAGCACGACGAAATGGATGGCCAGTCCGCTGAGCACCGTGACGACGTGCCAGCCCACCGCCGCGATCTCGTTCGCGACGGCAGCGCCGCCGCCCGCCGAACCCAGGCGCGCGGCGATCAGTCCGAAAATGCCGAGCGGCGCGAAGTACATCAGCCAGGTCACCAGCGTCATGATGGCCTCGTTCACGCCGTCGAAAAACTCGATCACGCGCGCCCCGCGCGCGCCGAGCGTGGTCAGGGCGGCGGAGAACAGGATGCCGAACACGATCAGGGGGAGCAGCTGCATATCCGCCGCGGAGGCGATCAGGTTCGGCGAGATGAGCGAGAGCAGGATGTCGCTGACGCCGGTGTCCTGCTTTTCCAGGATTCTCTCCGGCACCGTCGCGTCCCCGATCTGGAGTCCGTCTCCGGGGCGGATCAGGTTCACCATCACCAGGCCGATGAGGACGGCGATCGCGGTGGTGCAAAGATAATACGCGAGGGTGGCTCCGCCGATGCGCCCGAGTCGGCGCACGTCACCCAGCGAGGCGATGCCGCTGATCACCGCCGCCAGGATGAGCGGTACGATCAGCATCTTGAGCGCGTTCAGGAACAGGGCGCCGAGCCAGGCCACGCTGTCCATCGCCGGGCCCCAGTACCAACCCGCGGCGATTCCGCCCGCGACGGCGACGACGGTGAGGATCAGTACCGCGAGCGCATGCTTATGGGGCATCGCGCTGGAGTTTCGGATCTGCCGGAGCGCCTCTGATCATGGCCGGCCCGCGCGGCTAGATCAGCGCCATCCCCTGGATGTTGTAGCCCGCGTCCACGTAGACGATCTCGCCGGTCATGCCCGAGGCGAGATCGGAGCAGAGGAACGCGCCGACGTTGCCGACTTCCTCGATGGTCACGTTGCGGCGCAGGGGGGAATTCTGCTCGGAGTAATCGAGGAAACGGCGGAAATTGCTGATGCCGGAGGCGGCGAGCGTCCGGATCGGTCCGGCGGAGATGGCGTTGACGCGGATCCCGTCGGGACCGAGGCTGCTCGCCATATAGCGCACGTTGGCCTCCAGGCTGGCCTTGGCCAGGCCCATAACGTTGTAGTTCGGGATGGTGCGGACGGCACCGAGATAACTCAGCGTCAGCAGGGCGCCGTTGCGCCCCTTCATCAGGCGCTGGCCGAATTTGGCCAGCGCGGCGAAGCTGTAGGAGCTGATTTCATGCGCGGTGCGGAAGCCGTCGCGGGTGACGCTGTCGAGGTAGGAGCCTTCGAGTTCCTCGCGCGGGGCGAAGGCCACCGAATGCACGATGATGTCGAGATGGTCCCAGCGCCGGGCCAGGTGCTCGAACGCGGCATCGATCTCCTGGTCGCTGGCGACGTCGCAGGGCAGGGTGATGTCCGACTGGACTTCCGCGGCGAGCGACTCGACGCGTCCCTGCAGTTTTTCATTCTGATAGGTGAAGGCGAGTTCGGCGCCTTCACGGCGCATCGCCTGCGCGATGCCCCATGCGATCGAGCGATTGCTCGCGACGCCGACGATCAGTGCACGTTTTCCCTGGAGGAATGCCATGGCGATATCCCGAAGCTGGTTGTGATTTTTCCGCTGATGACGGCCGCGGCCGAATTGTCGTGTAATATAGCACTCGCGGACACGCCCGCGCCAATCGCCGCGGGAATGCAGGTGAGCGGCCGGCGGCGATGATAGCAGGATTTGCCGGATTTACGAATGATCGCGGGCGGGCGCGCGCCCGGATAGCGGAGTCGTTGGAACAGGCATGAGCAGCGCAGCATCGATCGGAGACGGGAGTCGCGCGCGACGCGCGGTATGCGCCGTGCTTCTGGTCGCCGCCATGCTCACCGGCTGCGGCGAACAGCCCTGGAACGACCCGTATCCCGCCGTCGACGCCGGCGCCAATATCGTCTATTCGAGTTTCGAGGAGCGGCCCAAGCACCTCGATCCCGCGCGATCCTACAGCGCCAACGAGGCGGTCTTTACCGGCCAGATCTACGAGCCGCCGCTGCAATACCATTACCTGAAGCGGCCCTACACGCTGATACCGCTCACCGCCCGGGAAGTGCCGACGCCGCAGTATCTCGACCGCGACGGTCGGCCGTTGCCGGACGATGCGCCTGACGCCGAGGTCGCCTTCAGCGTATACGAGATCCACATCCGGCCGGGCATTCACTACCAGCCCCACCCGGCCTTCGCCCGCGACGCGGACGGGAATCCCGTCTATCGGGACCTCTCGCCCGGGGATCTCGCGCAGATCCACGCGCTCGGCGATTTTGCCCGCACCGGCACGCGCGAACTGGTCGCCGCCGACTACGTCTACCAGATCAAGCGGCTGGCCCACCCGCGCGTGCATTCGCCGATCCTGGGGCTGATGGGGGAATATATCGTCGGCCTGCGCGACTATGCCGCGGAGCTGGCGCGTGCTTACGCCGAGCAGAGCGCCGCCGCGGGCGGCGTGCCGGTCTATCTCGACCTCGAACGCTATCCGCTCGCCGGGGCGGAAACGGTCGACCGTTACACCTATCGCATCAAGGTCAACGGCAAGTATCCGCAGCTGCTCTACTGGCTCGCGATGCCGTTTTTCGCGCCTGTCCCGCCCGAGGTCGACCGCTTCCATTCCGCGCCCGGGATGGAGGAGAAGAATCTGACCCTCGACTGGTACCCGGTGGGCACCGGACCCTACATGCTGACGGTGAACAATCCCAACCGGCGGATGGTGCTCGAGCGCAATCCGAACTTCCACGAGGAGTTCTACCCGGACGACGGTGATCCCGGTGACCGCGAGGCCGGACTGCTCGAGGATGCGGGCCGGCGCCTGCCGTTCATCGACAAGGTGGTGTTCAGCCTCGAGAAGGAGACCATCCCCTACTGGAACAAATTCCTGCAGGGCTATTACGACACCTCGGGGATCTCATCCGACAGTTTCGATCAGGCCGTGCGCATGGGGCCGGGCGGCGAGGCCACGCTCACCGAGCGCATGAAGGAGAAGGGCATCTCCCTGCGCACGGCGGTGGGGACGTCGATCTTCTACACCGGATTCAACATGCTCGACCCGGTGATCGGCGGCTACGGCGAACGCCAGCGCCTGCTGCGCCAGGCGATCTCGATCGCGTTCGACTACGAGGAATTCATCTCGATCTTCACCAACGGGCGCGGCATCCCCGCGCAGGGGCCGATTCCGCCCGGAATCTTCGGGCACGTCGAGGGCGAGGCCGGGGTCAATCCCTACGTCTACGACTGGGCGGACGGCGGGCCGCGGCGCAAATCGCTGGAAGAGGCCCGGCGCCTGCTCGCGCAGGCGGGTTATGCGAACGGCGTCGATGCCGAGACCGGCAAGCCCCTGGTGCTCAACCTGGACATCACCGCCGGCGGCCCGGAGGACAAGGCGCGCCTGGAGTGGTTCCGCAAGCAGTTCGAGAAGCTCAGTATCCAGCTGGTGATCCGCAATACCGATTACAACCGCTTCCAGGACAAGATGCGCAACGGCAATGCGCAGATCTTCATGTGGGGCTGGAACGCGGATTACCCGGATCCGGAGAACTTCCTGTTCATGCTCTACGGACCCAATGGCAAGGCGCGTCACAACGGCGAGAACGCGGCGAACTACGCCAACCCGGAGTTCGACCGCCTGTTCGAGCAGATGAGGACGATGGCGGACGGTCCGCGCCGCCAGGCGCTGATCGACCGCATGGTGGACATCGCGCGGCGCGACGCGCCGTGGGTCTGGGGACTGCATCCCAAGAGCTTCGTGCTTTATCACGCCTGGTCGTCGCCCACCAAGCCCAATCTGATGGCGAACAACCTGCTCAAGTACCGCCGCATCGATCCGGCGCTGCGCGAGCGCCTGCGCGCCGGGTGGAACCGCCCGATCCTGTGGCCGCTGTTGCTCGCCTTCGGCCTGCTGCTCGCACTGGCCGTGCCGGCGGCGATCAGCCTGGTCCGGCGCCAGTACCGTGCGCCGGCCGCGGGCGGTCGGGCCGGGGTGTCGTGACATGCTGAATTACATCCTGCGCCGCGCCCTGTACGCCCTGCCGATCCTGGTCGGCGTCAACGTCATCACCTTCGTGCTGTTCTTCGTGGTCAATACCCCCGACGACATGGCGCGCATGCAGCTCGGCATGAAGCATGTGACGCCGGAAGCCGTGGAGCAGTGGAAGCAGGAGCGCGGCTATGACAAGCCGGTGCTCTACAACGGCGCCGCCGCCGGCATGGCCAGGGTGACCGACACCATTTTCTTCGACAAGTCGCTGCGGCTGTTCGTGTTCGATTTCGGCGCCTCGGACGCCGGCCGCGACATCGGACACGACATCCGGCAGCGCATGTGGGCGAGCCTCGCGCTCGCCATCCCGGTATTTATCATCGGCCTGCTCACCAATATCACCGTGGCGCTGCTGATCGCCTTTTTCCGCGCCACGTATGTCGACATCATCGCGGTCGTGACCCTGGTGGTGCTGATGTCGATCTCCGGACTGTTCTACATCATCGCGGGCCAGTACCTGGTCGGCAAGCTGCTGCACCTGGTGCCGATCTCGGGCTATGACGACGGCCTCAACGCGGTGAAGTTCGTCGTTCTTCCGGTGCTGATCGGGGTGGTCAGCGGCATCGGCTCGGGCAGCCGCTGGTACCGTTCCATCTTCCTGGAGGAGATCGGCAAGGATTACGTGCGCACCGCGCGCGCCAAAGGCGTGCCGGAAACCGCGGTGCTGTTCAAGCACGTGCTGAAGAACGCCTTGATCCCGATCCTGACCGGGGCGGTGGTGGTGCTGCCGCTGCTGTTTCTCGGCAGCCTGATCATGGAGTCGTTCTTCGGCATCCCGGGGCTGGGAAGCTATACCATCGATGCGATCAACACGCAGGATTTCGCCGTCGTGCGTTCGATGGTGTTCCTGGGATCGGTGCTGTACATCGTCGGCCTGATGCTGACCGACATCTCCTATACCCTGGTGGATCCCCGGGTCCGCCTGAACTGATCGAGGCACGCCGCAAGACCGCATGATCAAGCCCGTCATTCTCTGGACCGATGCCCTGCTGTTCCTGCTGATCGCGGCGGTGCTCGCCTTCGCCTGGTACGCGCGCGGGCGGGAGCACCTGCGCGCCCCGTGGGCGCGGGTGCTGGAGAGCCGTCTTGCGGTCGTTTCCCTGGTGGTCCTGTCGGCCTACGTCATGGTGGCCCTGCTCGATTCCCTGCATTTCCGCCCGGCGCTGGAACAGCGCGGCGAGCAGGTGCAGGAGACCTACTACTCGGTCGAGGTGCTGAGCGCGCTCGACATCATCGCGCGGCCGCTGAAGGAGAACGTGGAGAAGACATACTCGGCGCCCTTCGCGACCCGGCTCTACGCCCGCGAGGCGATGGAGGGCCCCGGCGGCGTAACGGTGTGGGATTACCCGCGCCTGCGCCACGGCGGCGCGCACCTGGACGATCCGGATGCCGGGCGGCTCGCGGACATCGTCCGGCGCGCGCTGGGCGGTGTCGCCGCGGGCGGCGCGCTGTGGCTGCTGCTGGCGGCGATGCTGGTATTCGCCGTCGCGCGCGCCCGATCGGAGGGATTCGTTTCCACCCTGACGCAGGTCGCCGCCGGGCGTACGCGCATACCCTGGCGCGCCGGACTGCTCACCGCGGGCGTGCTCATCGTGCTCATCGCGGCGACGGCGTCGTTCGCGGGCGCCTATCATGTGCTCGGCACCGACCAGGTGGGACAGGACGTGTTCTATCAGGCTATCAAGAGCATCCGCACGGCGCTCGTCATCGGTACGCTCACCACGCTCGTCATGCTGCCGTTCGCCATGCTGCTCGGCATCATGGCCGGCTATCTGCGCGGCTGGATAGATGACCTGATCCAATACCTGTACACTACCCTCAATTCCATCCCCGGGGTTCTGCTGATCGCCTCCGCCATCCTGATGCTGCAGGTCTACATCGACACCCATCCCGAGCTGTTCCAGACCGACGCCGAGCGGGCCGACCTGCGGCTGCTGTTCCTGTGTCTGATACTCGGGGTGACGAGCTGGACCGGCCTGTGCCGCCTGCTGCGCGGCGAGGCGCTCAAGCTGCGCGAGGTCGAATACGTGCAGGCGGCGGTGGCGTTCGGCGTCACGCGCCTGCGCATCATGACGCGCCACCTGCTGCCGAATGTGATGCACATCGTGCTGATCACCGTGGTGCTCGATTTCAGTGGCCTGGTGCTGGCCGAGGCGGTGCTCTCCTATGTCGGCGTCGGCGTCGATCCCTCCACCGACAGCTGGGGCAATATGATCAACGGGGCGCGGCTGGAGATGGCGCGCGAGCCGGTGGTGTGGTGGTCGCTCGCCGCGGCCTTCATGTTCATGTTCGCCCTGGTGCTGGCGGCGAACCTGTTTTCCGACGCGGTGCGCGACGCCTTCGATCCGCGCCTGCGGGGCAGCTGAGCGGCGGGCCGGCATGAGCGAACCGCTGCTGAGAGTCGAAGGGCTGCGCACCCGCTTCGAGACGCGGGCCGGCGTGCTGCACGCGGTCGATGACGTGAGCTTCGATATCCGCCGCGGCGAGACCTTCGCCCTGCTGGGCGAGTCGGGCTGCGGCAAGTCGATGACCGCGCTGTCGCTGATGCGGCTGGTTCCGGCCCCGGCCGGGCGCGTCGTCGGCGGGCGCGTGCTGCTCGGCGGCGAGGACCTGCTGGGTCTGTCGGAGGCCGCGATGCGCCGGGTGCGCGGGAAGCGCATCGCGATGATCTTCCAGGAACCGATGACCTCGCTCAATCCGGTGCTGACGATCGGCGAGCAGATTGCCGAGTCGCTGCGCCGGCATCGCGGACTGAAGGGCGCGGCGGTGACGCGCACGGTGCTGGAGCTGCTCGACGCGGTCGGCATCGCCGACCCGGCGCAGCGCGAGCGCGAATATCCGCATCAGCTGTCGGGCGGCATGAAACAGCGCGTGATGATCGCGATCGCGCTGGCGGGGGAACCTGATCTCCTCATTGCCGACGAGCCCACCACCGCGCTCGATGTCACCATCCAGGCGCAGGTCCTGGCGCTGCTGCGGCGCCTGCAGCGCGAGCGCGGCATGGCCATCCTGCTGATCACGCATGATCTGGGCGTGGTGTCGGAAATGGCGGACCAGGTCGCCGTGATGTACGCGGGGCAGATCGTGGAGCAGAGTGCGCGCGGGCCGTTCTTCGCCGCCCCCCGGCATCCGTACAGCCGCAAGCTGTTCGAGTCGCTGCCCGAGATCGAGAAGCGCGCGCAGCCTCTCGCGGTGATCCCGGGAATGGTGCCCTCGCTGGCGCGCACCTTCACCGCCTGCCGTTTCGCCGAGCGCTGCGATTTCGCCTGGCAGACCTGCCGCGAGGTGATGCCGCGCTGGATCCGGGTGTCCGAGGGCCAGGCGGCGCGCTGCCATCTGCTCGATGCGGAGCTGACCCAGCCCGCCGATCGCACGGCCCCGCCGCCGGCGCCCGTCGCGCACCGGCAGCGCGTCGCGGTCCGGGTCGAGCCGTTGCTGGAGGTGGACGGGCTGAAGGTGCATTTTCCGATCCGGCGTGGTCTGCTGAAACGCGCCGTCGGCCAAGTCTACGCGGTGGACGACGTCTCGTTCAGCATCGGCCGCGGGCGCACCGTCGCCCTGGTCGGCGAGTCGGGCTGCGGCAAGACCACGATCGGCAAGGCCATTCTCCAGTTGATCCGCCCCACCGCCGGAAACATCCGTTTCGATGGCGAGGAACTGACCACGCTCCAGGGCGAGCGGCTGCGCCGGCGGCGCTCCGATTTCCAGATCATCTTCCAGGATCCGTATTCGTCGATGAACCCGCGCATGCTGGTCGGGGACATCATCGAGGAGGGCATGCGGGCGCTCGGGCTGGAAACCGATGCGGCGCGGCGTCGGGCCCGTGTCGAGGCACTGCTCGAGCAGGTCGGCCTCCCGCGCGACGCCCTACAGCGGTATCCGCACGAGTTCTCGGGTGGACAGCGCCAGCGCATCTGCATCGCGCGCGCGCTGGCGGTTAACCCGCGTCTGCTGATCTGCGACGAGCCGACCAGCGCGCTCGATATCTCCGTGCAGGCGCAGATTCTGAATCTGCTACAGCGGCTGCAGGACGAGATGGGCCTGTCCTATCTGTTCATCACCCACAACCTGTCGGTCGTGGCGTATCTTGCCGACGAGGTGGCGGTGATGTACCTCGGCCGCATCGTCGAGCACGGCACGGTGGACGAGGTCCTCGGTGCGCCCAGGCATCCCTACACCCAGGCCCTGCTGTCGGCGATCCCGGTGATCGATCAGTCCAGCCGGCGCGAGGTGATCCGGCTGGAAGGCGACCTGCCGTCACCGGCGAGGCCGCCTTCAGGCTGTCATTTCCATGTGCGTTGCCCGCACGCCACGGCGCAGTGCCGGGCGCACTATCCGGCGGTCACCCGGTTCGGGGCGTCGCATACGGTGCGCTGTTTCCTGTACGAGGCCGACGAAGCGGCCGAGGCCGGCTGCTAGCCCTGGCCTTGCTGCGGCGGACGCGCCAGCGCGCTGTGGCGCATCGAATACAGGAAATAGACCACCATTCCCAGCGCCAGCCAGACCACGAACCGGATCCAGGTCACCAGCGGCAGGCTGGTCATCAGATACAGGCAGAAGGCGATGCCGAGCAGCGGCGCGACCGGCATCCACGGGCTGCGGAACGGGCGCGGCAGGTCGGGGTGGGTGCGACGCAGGGCGATGACGCCGCCGCACACCAGCACGAACGCGGCCAGCGTGCCGATGTTGACCAGTTCGGCGACGTCCCCGATCGGGGTGAATCCCGCGATGGCGGCCATGACCACCCCGCTGGCCAGGATGGTGCGGACCGGCGTCTTCGTCCCCGGGTGGATGCGCGAGATGCCCGGCGGCAGCAGACCGTCGCGCGACATCGCGAGGAAGATGCGGGTAAGGGCGTAGAACAGCACCAGCATCACCGTGGTCAGGCCCGCGATCGCGCCGGCCGCGATCACCGCGGACGCCCACTGGTGGCCGAGGCGCAACAGGGCGTCCGCCACCGGCGAGGCCACGTTGAGCGTGTGATAGGGCACGATGCCGGTCAGCAGCCCCGACACGAGGATGTAGATCACCGTGCAGACCCCGAGCGAGGCGATGATGCCGATCGGTACGTCGCGGGGCGGGTTGACGGTTTCCTCCGTGGCGGTCGAGACGGCGTCGAAGCCGATATAGGCGAAGAAGATCAGCGCCGCGCCGCTCGCCACGCCCTCCCAGCCGAAGGGCAGGAACGGAACCCAGTTGCCCGGGTCGACATGGCCGGAGGCGACCGCGATGAAGACGGCGATCGCGCTGACCTTGATCAGCACCATGGCGGCGTTGAAGCGGGCGCTGTAGTGGACGCCGACGGCAAGCAGGACCGCCAGCACCAGGATGATCGCCGCCGCGGCGAGGTTGACGAGCCCGCCTTCCGCCGGGCCGTGCGTCAGCTCGGGCGGGAGCGGCAGGCCGATGGCTGTGAGCGCGTTGTTCAGATACCCCGACCAGCCGATGGCGACGGCCGCGGTGGCGACGCCGTATTCGAGGATGAGGTCCCAGCCGATGATCCAGGCGATGAATTCGCCGAAGCCAGCATAGGCGTAACCGTAGGCGCTGCCGCAGCCGCCCACCGCCGCGGCCAGCTCCGCGTACGCGAGTGCGGCGAAGGCGCAGGCGAACCCCGCCAGTACGAAGGACAGCATGATGGCCGGCCCGGCCTTGGTGGCCGCCGCGATTCCGGTCAGCACGAAGATGCCCGCTCCGATGATCGCGCCGATGCCGAGCATCGTCAGGTCGAAGGCGGATAGGCAGCGCCGCAGCCCGGTGTCGCAGTACATATCGGCGTTGATTGCCTTGGTTCGGAAGAGATTCATCACGGAAGGTCCTCTGCGCAGCGCATTGATATTACTGGAGCCCAAGGGAAACCCCTGTGCGAGCAATAATGACAGAAAGTCTGAGCAGAGCAAGCTATGTGATTCATTGATCGAGTGAAATCCGTTCGTGCTGTGGTCGCGGACCGGTTCGCGCCGGGGCGAATGTTGCGCCAGATGGGCGCATGTATTGATCACTGACCTGAGAGTTCAGGGTTATCTGATTGAATTATCATGCGCCTCGCCGGTCATCACGGTGTCCTGCGCGGGGCGGGGTATCGGTGGTCAATCCGTGGGGCGCTTGTGTCCCCGACCGGAGATGCGCCGCCGCACGCGGCCTCCCATCGGGAGGCGCGGCCGGCGGGCGGGTTTCGCTTCAGCCGTTCTGGTAGGCTTCGGCGAGCGAGACGGTGCGTTTCCTGGCCTGGCTCAGTGCGCTTTCCATCAGGGTGACCATGCCGTGCTTGATGGCCTGTTGGCGGAGGTCAGCCGCCGTGGCGCCGTTTTCCAGCAAGGTGTAGATCTCCGGAGTCATCTCCAGCATCTCATACACGATGATGCGCCCCTGGTAGCCCGTATGGTTGCAGCGGTGGCAGCCCTTGCCGCGGTAGAAGACCTCGTCCGTGCCGACGCCGAGTGCGCGGCGCATCTCCTCCGGCGCGTCCTCGCTCTCCAGGCAGTGGCTGCAGTTCAGGCGCAGTGCACGCTGGGCGAGTACGCAGGGCAGCGAGGCCTTGAGCTGGCGCGGTTTGATACCCATCTGCGTCAGTTTCATGACGGCTTCGATGGTATTGTCCGCATGCAGCTTGCCCAGCACCAGATGTTTGTTCAGCGCGGTGTCGATGGCGCAGGCCACGGTTTCCTCGTCGCGCAGTTCGCCGAACATGACCACGTCGGTGCTCTTCAGGTCCATGTGACTGATCAGGCCCGCGTAGCCGGCCCTGGGTTCGAGCTGGATCTGATCGATGCCGGGCAGGTGATAGCTGACCGGGTCCTCCAGCGTCAGGATGCGCAGGTTCTGTGCCTTCAGCGCGAGCATCGCGGCGTACAGGGTAGCGGACTTGTCCGAATTCTCCGGACCCGTGACCAGAACCATGGAATAGGTCTTGCTCAGCTCCTCCATGAACAGGAACTCGTCATGCGTGCTCAGGCCGAGCTTGCCCAGCGGACTCAGCCGCGTTCCGGTATTGAGCAGGTGTATCACCGCTTCCTCGCCATCGGCGCCGTTGCGCAGGGAGATGCGCAGCTCATGGATCAGGTCATTGCTGACGATCGAGGTGCGGCCCTGGCGCGCGCCGGAAGCGGAACCCATGCCGGCCATGATCCGGAGGCGATCCAGCACCTTCGGGTACAGGACCTTGCTGAAGCGCCGGATCGGGATCAGCGCGCCATCGATGCGGAACAGCAGCTCGACGTAATCCCGCTTGGGTGCGAAATGCACATCGACGGCGTTGCGCTGGATGGCGTCAAGGAAGGTGTTGTCGACGAAGCTGATGATCGGTTTGGCGCTGTCGGTCGCGGCGGATTCCGCAGGCTTCTCCGCCGGCGCGGTGGACGCCTTCTCGATCGTCGCTGCGGGCGCCGGCGCGGCCTGTGCCCTGACGGCGCCGTAATACTTGCCGAGCGCCCAGTGGATATCCTCCCGCGTGGCGATGGTCGGCTCGATGGTGAGGCGGGTGATGAAGCGGAGCAGTGTAAGGGCCTCGGTGTTGGCGGGATCGTCCATGGCCACGACCAGACGGTTCTGGTGGATGACCAGGGGGATCAGCATGTATTTCTGCGCGACGTCCGCCGGCACCAGATTCAGGCACTCCAGATCGATATAAAAGTTGCGCAGCAGCACGAAGGGGAGCCCGAACTTGTGGGCGAGTGTGCGGTAGATGTCGTGCGCCGACACGGTCCCCATCCGGACCAGGATCTCCCCGAGTTTTTGTGTACGGTCTTCCTGTTGGGACTTCAGCGCGGCCTCGAGCTGCTCGGGCGTGATGATGCCGGCCTCGACCAGCATCGCGCCGATCTGTTTCGCGCCGAGCAGCGCATTGCCGGTCTGCCCCGCCTGCTTGTCGAGCGCCTGTTCGAGCTGTATGGAGTTGGCCGCCAGCCCACTGGCCTTGCGATCCGTCTTGCGGCGGTTGTAGGCCGGTTTCTTTTCACCCGCTACCTCGGACTTCTGGGTCCTGGTGCCGCCGTGCGGGTGCGTGGTGACGGATTTGCCGTTGCCGATGCTGTATTTCTTCACGACCTGGGCCGGAATGAATATGCGGCTGATGTAGGCGCTGCCGACCAGCTGAAACAGGTGCAGCCCGACGTCATCGACGAAGGATCCGCGGGTGCGTCCGGCCAGAAACCGGCCATCGGTGAAGGTGACGTGAAAATCCTCCACCGCGCGCGGCATCGAAACGACCCCGGCATTATCCTGCAGCAGCGGATGCTTGGCGGTGTTGGTCGGGTGTTTGCTGATGAAATTCAGTTGCCGCAGATCGGAGAATTTAATGATCGAGCGCCCTTTCTCGCTGCTGTGCAGGGTCAGGACCGCCTGCGGCCCGTCGAGGGTGACCAGTCGTCCGGTGACGGTCTTGCCGCTCATCAGGGTGGCCGCCACCGGCGCGTTCAGCAGATTTCCTTCCGCCACCGTGGAGCGCAGTGGAGATACGGGAAGATCGATTACATGGCTGGCGCTGCTCATAATTCTGCATCCTATTGTTATCTAAAAAATATTCCGTTCTCCGCGGGCCGCCTGGACAGGAAGGGCGGCAGCGGATTTCGGGCTACGACTTTAGTATCGGCAGGATGCGGAACTAGATAAAAGGTAAGGGAATTATTTCCCCGCCTCCCCGGGGACCTGGAGGGCGGACCCGGCGCCTCAGTGACGGAACAGGGTATGGCCGAGGCCGAGCAGGCGGGAGAGGATGTTGCTGCGGAATTGGGTCAGATCGATGCCGTACGCGCCGTCCGGGAGACCCTTCTGGATGTCGACCGGTTGTCCGTCGCTGTCCTGGGTATAGGTCAGGAGGTCGATCTCGGTGGTCTTCTTCATCGGTTGCTTGTCGCGATCCAGGATCAGCATGATCTTGGGACGCAGCCGGCGGTCGTGATTCTGTTCGGTGATGATGCCCACCTCGCCGGTGCTGAGTTCGATCAGCGAGCCGGCCGGGTAGATGCCGATGGCCTGGATGAATTCGTCGACCAGTTCGGCCTGGAATTCCTCGTCGCGCATATCGTGCAGGCGGGCCATCGCGTCCGCCGGCGACAACGCCTCTTCGTCAAAGCGCGGCGCGATCACGGCGTCGTAGAAATCGACGATACCGGCGATCTTGCCGAGCAGGGGGATCTGGTTGCCGCGCAGTCCCTTGGGAAAGCCCGAGCCGTTGTAGCGTTCGTGATGGGTGCGCACCGTCCACAGGATATCTTCGTTGATCCCCTGAATCTCCCTCAGGATCTCCACACTGTACTCGACGTGTTTTTTCATGACTTCGTGCTCATCCGCCGTCAGGCCTTCCTTCCGGGTGAGGATCTCCGTCGGCAGGCGCGTGTAGCCGACCTCGGACAGCAGCACGCCCATGGCAAGATTTTCCAGACGTTCCTTGCGCAGGCCGAGATGGCGCCCGAAGGTGATGGCCCAGACGGACGAGCGCACGCTGTGGCCGTAGGTATAGGTGTCCTTGTCACGGACGCGCGCGATCCAGATGGAAGCGTCGGGATTGCGCAGGATGCTGTCGATCATCCGGTTCGCCACCCTGCGCGTCGCCGGAATGTTCGCGGGCTTCCCGCTCGCGATCTCCTTCATCACGCTGTCGACCGCGGCGGCCATGTCCCGCTGGAGATTGCCTGCGGCGGAGATTTCCTGCCGGATGCTGCGGGTGCGGGGGTAGCTCGATTCGTCGACCCTCAGGTTGACGTAGGCGCGCGCCTGCCTGCTCTTGCGTTCGCTGCGGGCGGGTTTGCCGTTCGCCGCCGGGGCCGCGATCGCCTCGATCTTGCTCTTGACCATGTCCACGTAGACATATCTGCAATAGCTGCCGAGGGTACGGATCTCATCGAGGCTTTTGATGTGAAAGCCCTGGATCGGGAAGGGGGTGCCGATCCAGGGGCGATCGAGGCGGGCGACGTACATGCCGAGGACGAGATCCTGCACGCTGACCTTTTCCTGTGTGAATTCAACCATAGCCTGTGTGCGTAGTGGATTGCGGCCGGGCGGGTGCGTGCTTCGGGGTTCCGAAAGATACCGCGGGGCTGTGTATTCTACTTCTTGGGTATCGGCAGGTCGCAGGGGTTTCTGATGGGACGGCCCCGGGCTCGAAACATTTTATATATTAAAAACAGTAAATTGCCTTGTATCTCTGAGAGCGGGCTCCTCGGTTGGACAGAGGCGGGTCTCCGTTTCAGACGCGGAGCGGCGGGGAAGGGTTCCCGGGGCGGGTGCCGCGGATCAGATATTCTCGGTCTGGTTTATGACGTCGACGTACAGCGTCAGCTTCTGGCCGGGGTGGAGGTAATCGTTTTTGTGCAGGGCGTTCCAGTCGCGCAGTTCGGAGACCTTGACGTTGAAGCGTTGTGAGATGCGCGCGAGCGAGTCGCCCTTGCGCACGACGTAGTTGATGCGCCGGGTGGCGCTGCTGAGCGGATGCTGGGCGTTCGGCCCGGTATCCACGCTTGCCGTGGCGCTCTGCGTCTGCCAGATCACCAGACGCTGTCCGATGTGCAGCGGGTCGCGCGGTGATATGCCGTTCCAGTTCGCCAGGTGCGTCACGGCGACACCGTGCGCGCGCGCGATATCCCACAGCGTGTCGCCGCCGCGTACCGCATACACCAGTTTGCTGCCCGAGCGCGGGCTGTTCTGCACCGTGCGGAGCCGTTCGTCCTGGCTCAGGGCGTATCCGGACAGGCTGCGCGAGGAGACCGGGATGAGCAGGGCATTGCCGGCGCGGATCATATTGCCCTTGATGTCGTTGACCTGACGCAGAACCTCGATCGTGGTGTGGTGGCGCTGGGCGATGGTGCCGAGGGTGTCTCCCGTGCGGATGATGTAGCGCTGCCAGGTCAGCCGGTCGGCCTCGGCCAGGGTCGGAATCCTGGCCTCGAACAGATCCGCCTTGTCGAGCGGAAGCAGCAGTTGATGCGGGCCCTCGGGATCGGTCGCCCAGCGATTGAAACCGGGATTGAGGCGATAGAGCTCATCCAGGCTGACTTCGGACAGTTCGGCCGCCTTGGCCAGATCGATCTGGGCGCCGGTCTGTACCGTGCGGACCACCGGCATGTCGGGGACCGACTGAATCTCGAGCGCATGCGTGTCGGGGCTGGCGAAGAGTTCGGCGAGGGCGAGCAGTTTGGGTACGTAGGCGCGCGTCTCGGCCGGCAGTTGCAGGGACCAGAAATCGGTCGGCTTGCCGCGCCGCTGATTCGCCTGTACGGCGCGTTTCACCGTGCCGGCGCCGGAGTTGTAGGCGGCGAGGGCGAGCAGCCAGTCATTGTCGAGTTCGTCGTGCAGGGCCTGGAGGAAATCCAGCGCGGCGCGCGTCGAGGCGAGAATGTCGCGGCGACCGTCGTACCACCAGTTCAGTTTGAGTCCGTAGTGGCGCGCGGTCGACGGGATGAACTGCCAGATTCCCGCGGCGCGGCCGTGCGAATAGGCGAACGGCTGGTACGCGCTTTCGACGATCGGCAGCAGCGCGATTTCCATCGGCATGCCGCGCTGCTCCAGGTCCTCGACGATGACATAAAGGTAGGGGCGCGAGCGGTCGATGGTGCGATCGAGGTAATCGGGATGGCGGGCGTACCAGTCAAGCTCGGCGCGTACGCGCGGGTTGTCGTGACGGGGAATACCATACCCGGCCCGGATGCGGTCCCACAGATCCGGGGTGCCGTTGTCCGCCCCCGAGGCTTCCGCATCACCCGTTTCGTTCCCCGGGTCTGTGCCTTCCGTGTCGGCCAGTTCCGGATGGGTTTCCAGTGTCTGGTGTTCCGGATCCGGGGGGAACAGGGCGCCGTTGATTCCGTCCCAGTCCCCGGGTGTCTCTTCCGCATAGAGGTCGCCGGTGTCGCCCGTATCGGAGACGTCAGCGGGTTCGAGTGAGGCCTGATGCGTCGTCGCGCACCCTGCCAGGATAGAAAGCAGGAGGGCAAGCAGGCCGTTCCGGATTGGCGCCAATTTATTATTGTCCATAATGCGGATTGTCTGAGCGAGCCTGGAGTATAACAGTAAATCGGCACGTTTGAAGTTAACCTTAGTCCGGATCGATTTCCGCCCGGCTGCGCTGTTCCGGCGATGGTGTCTTACTGCATATCCTTCCACCGGCGTATCGTCGCAAAAACATCGAGTTCGCTACCGAGAGACCGGTCGCAAAATCGTTCGGCCGCCCGCCGGACAGCCGCGGTATGGCAGCGCAGGAAGGGATTGGTGGCCTTTTCCTCCGCGAGAGTGGCGGAGGCGGTGGCGAGATCCAGGCTGCGCAGTCGCCGCGTTTCCTCGAGGCGCGCGGCAAGGCGGGGATTGTCCGGCTCCACCTGCATGGCGAAGCTCAGGTTGGCCAGCGTGTACTCATGTCCGCAGTGGATGCGTGTCTCGTCCGGCAGGCTGGCGAGCCTGTGCAGCGCCGTCAGCATCTGCTGCGCGGATCCCTCGAACAGCCGTCCGCAACCGCCGGTGAACAGCGTGTCCCCGCAGAACAGCAGTCCGCGATCATGGTAATAGGCGAGATGATCCAGGGTATGTCCCGGTATCTCGAGCACGCGCAGGCGCAGGCCGCCCGGGAAGAGTTCGTCGCCCTCGTGGACAGCGTGATACGAGGGGCCGAGACGCAGTCCCGCGGGTCCGTGGACGGGGATCGCGAAGCGATGCATCAGGGCGGGAACTCCGCCGACATGATCGGGATGGTGATGTGTGATCAGCATCGCGACGGGTTGCAGTTTGTGCGTCGCGAGGGCGGAGAGGACCGGCGACGCCTCGCCGGGATCCACGATGATCGCCGGCGCCGGTCCCTCCGCCGTCCCGTCGAGGCGGATCAGCCAGATATAATTGTCGCGCAAGGCGGGGACGGGGATTACCTGTATCATGTGTGTACCCGGAGCAGGCCGGTGACTTCCGGTGCAGGCGATGCGAATCAGGATAGCCCATGCCGCATGACGCGGAAAGCAAACCTATGAAAACGGTCAGGGAAACTCTCTCCGGGGCGGAGGAGCGGCGTCGGCTGCGCGCATGGTACGAGGGGCGCCTGGGCCGGTTGCTGCTGGAGTGCGAGCGGCGCGAACTGGACGAAGTGCTGGCCAACCTGTTCGGTTATTACCTGCTGCAGGTCGGCGCGGTGATGGACGCCTATCTGCTCGAGTCGAGCCGCATACGGCATCAGCTCGTCGTGGACAGCGCCTGGCCGGCGGAGCCGTGTCGCGCCTGGCCGGGACAGATTGCGAGCCTGTGCGGCCGGCCGCAGCAATTGCCGGTGCAGAGCGACAGTGTGGATGTGGTGCTGCTGCCGCATACGCTGGAGTTCGCGCCGTCGGCGCACGAGGTGCTGCGCGAGGTCGAGCGGGTGCTGGTGGCCGAGGGACATGTCGTCATTCTGGGATTCAATCCCTGGAGCGTGTGGGGGATGCGCCGTCTGCTGCGCGGGCGCCGGCGCCGGCATGCGCCCTGGCACGGCACGTTTCGCGGCGTCTACCGCATCAAGGACTGGCTGTCGCTGCTCGGGTTCGATATCGTGCAGGTGCGGCCGTATTTTTTCCGCCCCCCGCTGCAGCATGAAACCACCATGAGGCGACTGGAATGGCTCGAGCGCCTGGGGCGGCGCTGGTGGCCGGTGCTGGGCGGCGCCTACCTGATCGTCGCGAAGAAACGGGTGACCACGCTGACGCCGATCAAGCCGCGCTGGCGGCCGCGGCGCAGCCTGTTGCAGCCGGATGTCCCGAAGCCCACCGCCTGAACTGGATCCGAAATGAAGGATATCGTGGAAATCTTTACCGACGGGGCCTGCCGCGGGAATCCGGGACCCGGCGGCTGGGGCGCCCTGCTGCGCTACAAGGGCAAGGAGAAGCGCATTCACGGCGCCGAGCCGCATACCACCAACAATCGCATGGAACTGACCGCGGCCATCGAGGCCCTGGCATCGCTGAAGCGGCCCTGCCGCGTCAGCTTGACCACGGATTCCCAATATGTGAAAAAGGGCATGAACGAATGGCTCGCCGACTGGAAGCGGCGCGGCTGGAAGACGGCCGACAAGAAGCCGGTCAAGAACGCCGACCTGTGGCAGCGGCTGGACGCGGCCGTTGCGGGCCATACCATCGAATGGCATTGGGTGCGCGGCCACACCGGGCACCCGGAAAACGAACTGGCCGACGCGCTCGCCAATCAGGCGATCGACGCCATGATCGCGCGGGGCGGAGTGACGGAATCCTAGTCCGGCGCGCAGTCGTCCACTACGGATTTGAACGGGGATTTCAACAGGGATTTGCACGGGATACATCCATGCGCCAGATAGTGCTCGATACCGAAACCACCGGCCTGGAGCCCTCGCAGGGCCACCGCATCATCGAGGTCGGCTGCGTCGAGATGGTCAACCGCCGCCTGACCGGAAGGCATTATCACCAGTATCTGCAGCCGGACCGCGAGATCGACGCCGGCGCCGCCGAGGTGCACGGGATCACGGGCGAATTTCTGCGCGACAAGCCGCGCTTCGCCGACGTGGTGGAGGAGTTCCTCGATTTTGTGCGCGGCGCCGAGCTGGTCATCCACAACGCGCCCTTCGACCTCGGTTTCCTCCGTCACGAATTCGGCCTGCTGGGGCGCTCCTGGGACGAGGCGGCCTGTGGCGTGATCGACACGCTCGCGCTCGCGCGTGGACGCCACCCCGGCCAGAAGAACAATCTGGACGCCCTGTGCAAGCGCTACGGCATCGACAATTCCGAGCGCACGCTGCACGGCGCGCTGCTCGACGCCGAGATCCTGGCCGATGTCTATCTCGCGATGACCGGCGGGCAGAGCCGCCTGCTGCTGGAGACGGAGCCGGAGGCCGTGACGACCCTGGTCAGCCAGGCCCCGGTGATCCGGCTGTCGAAGGATCGCGCCCCGCTGCCGGTGATCCCCGCGAGTGCCGCCGAGCGGGAAGCGCACGCGCGGCAGCTCGAGGGGATCGATCGGACCAGCGGCGGCAAGTGCATCTGGCTGCGGCTGGACGCCCAGGTCTGATGCGCGGGTTGCCGGTGGCGCCATGATCGGGAAGATCGGCCGTTTTTTCCAGGAGCGCATCCAGCCGCCCGACGCCGGCGACGGTCATGAGCAACGGCTTCGTCTCGCCACGGCTGCGCTGCTGATCGAGATGACGCGCGCCGATTTCAGCGTGACCGATTTCGAGCGCGCGGCGGTGGACCGCCTCTTGCGTGAACATTTCGGGCTGGACGATGCCGAAACGCGGGAGCTCGTCGAGCTGGCCGAGCTCGAGGTGAAGACGAGCGCTTCACTGTTCCAGTTCACGCACCTGATCGACAAGCATTTCGCGCTCGAGCAGAAGATCGCGATCGTCGAGCTGATGTGGCGCGTGGCATATTCTGACGCCGATAAGGACCACCATGAGGAGCATCTGGTGCGCAAGGTGGCCGAATTGCTGCATGTTCCGCATTCAGCCTACATTCGCGCGCGCGAGCGGGCCGCGGCTGACATGGAAGGGTGAGGCTCGCCCGAATCGTTACATCAGGTGCGCGTTGAGGTACATGTGGCTGGCGATGCTGGCGACGTAACCCAGCGCGACCGCCCATGACCAGCGCAGGTGCGCGAAGAAGGTGTAGACGCCGCGCGCCTGTCCCATCAGCGCCACGCCCGCGGCCGAGCCGACCGACAGCAGCGAACCGCCGACTCCGGCCGTCATCGTGACCAGCAGCCATTGTCCGTGCGACATGTCCGGGTTCATGGTGAGCACGGCGAACATGACCGGGATATTGTCGACCACGGCGGACAACAGGCCAATCATTATATTGGCCCAGGTCGGCCCGAGATCGACGTAGAGAAACTGCGAGACCAGCGCCAGATAGCCCACCGCTCCAAGTCCGCCCACGCAGAGGATGACACCGTAAAAGAACATCAGGGTGTCCCATTCGGCCCGCTTCATGCTGATAAAGATGTCGAACGGCTTGCGTGGGGGGGCGGTCGAAATGTCGATGCCGCCGTCCTCCGGACCGCCGATGTGCGGCGCGCGGGTCTCGCACATCGTCAGGCGGTAGCCATACAGCTTGAGCAGTCCGAGTCCCATCATCATGCCGACGACGGGGGGGAGATGCAGGAAGTTGTGCATCAGAACCGTGATCGTGATGGTGAGAAAGAACAACCCGATAATAATGAATCCACCCTGTTTGACCCGGATCGAATCCGCCCGGCCGCCGGGGCGTACCCTGGGCACGGTGAACGACATGATCATCGCCGGGACGAACCAGTTGACCAGCGAAGGGATGAATAGATCGAAGAATTCGAAAAAGTCGACCACGCCCTTCTGCCACACCATCAGCGTGGTGATGTCGCCGAACGGGCTAAAGGCCCCGCCGGCATTGGCGGCGACCACGATGTTGATGCAGGCCGCGGTGACGAAGCGGCTGTTGTCCGCGCCGACCGCAATGACCACCGCCGCCATCACCAGCGCGGTGGTCAGGTTGTCCGCGACCGGCGAGATGAAGAAGGCGAGCAGGCCTGTGATCCAGAAGATGGCGCGCAGCGAATAGCCCGAGGTGATGAGCCGGGCGCGCAGTGCCTGGAACACGTTGCGTTCGTTCATGGTATTGATGTAGGTCATCGCCGCGAGCAGGAACAGCAGCAGCTCGGCATACTCCAGGATGTGGTGCAGCACCTCGCGTCTGACGGTCTCGGTATCGCCGGCCTCGGTGTACGCGATGGCGATCAGTATCCAGATGATACCGGCGGCGAACACCACCGGCTTGGACTTGCGCAGATGGATGAATTCCTCGAGCACGACGAAGCTGTAGGCAATCACGAAGATGGCGAGGCAGGAGATGCCCACCCAACTGCCGGTGAGGTCGAGCAGCGTGCTTGCCGGCGTCGTCGATGTTTCCGCGAACGACAGCGGCGACCAGACGGACAGCATCAGCAGCGCGAATATGGTCCAGTGGCGCGACGGCGGGTGTTTCTCCGGAGCGGAGCGGACGGGGAATGTCGATCGATGAGTCATGGGCCAGGTCTTGCGCGATGGATGGCGGATTCTCCCATGCCAGGCCGGCCTGGTCCAGTGCAGCGGCGTGTCGGGACGGAGCGGGGCCGACTCACGCGACGTTGTCTCGGTGCGCGATATTATTTACAATTTTCGCTTCCCGCGGGGCATTTCCCGCGATTTCCGTCCGTCTTTATTCTCTTCGGCGCGGCCGGGTCCGCGCCGGGACAGCAGTACCGTCATCCGAATCCTGAATCGCAAGGGGACGCCATGAAGCATCCGCATGATGAGGCCGCATCCATCGGGATGCGCGGCGCAACCGGGGGCGGCCTGCTGTCCACGCTGTTCGCCCTGATCCTGTCGTTTCCCGCGGCAACTGCCGGCGCGGTGGACCTGGGTCCGGTTTCCAGCGCCGTCGTCAAGCTCTACGTCACGCGCCAGGGCTGGGACGTCCACCAGCCCTGGGCGCGCGAACAGGCGAACCGGCGCACCTGTTCGGGGTTCATCATCAAGCAGGGCATACTGACCAACGCGCATTGCGTGATGGACGCCACCTTCATCCAGATCGAGGTGCCCGGCCTGGCGGACAAGATCGAGGCAGAGCGCGTCGCGGTCAACCACCAGAGCGACCTCGCGCTGCTCCGGCCCAGAAACCCGGAGGCCATGCCGCGCGGCATCGTCCCGATCCGTTTCGGAAAACTGCCCGAGCCCCGCGATAAGGTGGTGACCGTGGGTTACGCCATCGGCGGCCGGCAGGTTTCCTACACCGAAGGCGTGGTGTCCCGCATCGATATCATGTCCTACGCGCACAGTGGTTTTGAGAATCTGCTGGTTCAGACCGACGCGGCGATCAACATGGGCAACTCCGGTGGCCCGGTGTTCTCGGATGAAACGGGCGATTGCGTCGGGGTCGCGACCCAGCGCTTCTCGGGTACGATCGGTTATTTCGTTCCGGGCATGGTGATCGAGCACTTCCTCGCTGATCTGAAGGATGGCCGGGTGGACGGTGTGCCGTTCATCGGCGTGAATACCCAGACGCTGGAGAATCCCGCGCTGCGCGCTTCCCTGGGAATGACGCCGGAGCAGAGCGGCCTGCTGGTGACGCGGGTGGCGGCCGAGGGCGGAGCCCAGGGCATCCTGGAGGTCAACGACGTGCTGCTGTCCGTCGCCGGGGCCAGGGTCTTCAACGACGGGCGGATCACCCTGCGCGACAACAGCCGGATCGGCGTCGGCTACGAGATTTCCCGCCGCCAGGTGGGCGAGTCGATTCCCCTGACGGTGCTGCGCGACGGCAAGGTGATCAAGAAGACGATCATGCTGAGCAGCCACGAGTTCAAGGTGATCCCCACCTTGCCGCAGTACGACACCCAGCCGGATTACTACATCGTGGGCGGGCTGCTGTTCCGCACGGTCGAGCCGAGGTACTACATACCCACCGATCCACAGGCCACCGTGGCGGATATCCCGTTCAACATCCGCAGATACTTCGATACCGCGCGCGACGAGGCGGACGACATCGAGGAACTGGTGATCATCAGCGACGTATTCGAGGCCGAAGTCAACGTGGGGTATGGCGGACTGGTGGAGAATACCCGCGTCGCGACGATCAACGGGCGCGACATCCACCGGCTGGCGGATGTGTCCGCCGCAATCGCGGAGAATACCGGCCCCTATCACGTCATCGAGCTGGAAGACAAGCGCAGGATAGTGCTGAATCGCGCGCAGGTCGATGCCGAGGAGCGCAGCATCCGCCAGCGCTACAACATCCCGTGATGCCCCGTGTTTGGCGGGGCTCCGGTTTTGCAAATTCGGCGAATGTGCTTCTATACTAGCCCCTCGGTATCCGCGCTGCGCGGTCCTCCGTTATTCAGCATGAGGTGAGTGAATATGCAGAACGAAGCCGGCAATTGGTCACTGGCGTGCCATCTGGATTTCGGCGGCTCGGGCAAGGTCGCGGTGATCCGGCACCGGGATGGCAAGACCGCCGTGCACGCGGTGCCGTCGGCCTCCGCGAGTGGCAAGGCGCCCGGCTACCGTCCGATGTACCTCGGCGTACGCCAGGATGGCCGGGGCGTGCTGCTGATGGACCCCGTCAGCCAGGCGGTCAGTGCGGCGGATGCCCTGCCGGCCGATGCCGCCGCCCATTACGCGTATCCCGAGGCCGGCACCAGGCGCTGGTGGTACTCCAACGACGGCGACGAGAAGACCGGCAATGACCCGCTGTGCAGCGGCGGCGGCGCGACCATGACGGTGGTTGCCGAGGGGGCGGGCGGCGCGCCCGAGATCCTCAAGTCCATCTGCGTCGGGCGCGGACATCATGTGCCCAGCTTCAGTGGTCCGGGCGCGGGCAATCCCGCCATGCCGCGCCGCGTCTACATCAGCAATCTGCAGGATGGCACGATCTCGGTGCTTGGCAATGACCCGGCGGACAAATCGGGCTATCTGGCGGAAGCCGGCATGATCAATCTGTGCGAGCCGGCGAAGGAGAAGGAAGGCGCCGTGCAGGCCCCGAACAACGCCTTTCCGCACGGCAACGTGTATTCGCCGGTCAGCGGGCGCGTCTACAACCTCAATAACGGCTACGGCACCGTGGCGGTGATCGACCCGTTGCGCAACGAGATCGAGGCGCGCATCGAGTTCAAGGGCTGCAGCAATCTGCTGCTCTCTCCCGACGGCCGTTTCGTCGTCGGCAAGGGCGCCGACCGCAAGGGCGATTCCGAACACGTCATCGGGCGCCTCATCGTGCTCGACGCCGTCGCGGGCAAGGTTGTGGCCAGTTTCGACCTGCGCGACGTGTATCCGAGCACCTATCGCTTCAGTCCGGATGGCAGCCGGCTCTACGTCACCACGGCGGCGACAGGGAAGGGGGCGCAGCATGCGAATCTGAAGAAGTCGTCGGTGCTGGTCTATGACAGCTCCGACCTGCCCAATCTGCGTCTCGTGCAGGAGATCGCCGTCGGTCTTGCCGATTGCGGCCGGCGTCCCATCGCGTTCCTGCGCCGACAGCAGACGATCGAGCGCATCTTCGTTCCGAACCCGACCGACGGCACGCTGTCCGTTCTGGACGGCGCCGGCGGACTGATGGAGACGGTGCGGGTCAGTGAACAGCCGGTGACCGAGCTCAATTTCTCCCTGTTCGGGGCCGACAACATCTACGGAAGCTGACGCCCCGGATTATTCATGTCCCGTGCTCAGGTATATGCCGGGGCGCAGGGTTCCTCCTGCAGGAAGCGCAACTAGACAGGACGTCGATCGATACTCGCGGCCAGGGATGCCTCGCGCCGCGGGTGTCGGGTGTTTGATAACTATAATATTCGCCGGGCGATCTCGATGGGCCCGGCGCCTTTGTCTTGGAGAGGGTTGTTTCAATGAGAGGGATTGTGCGCGGTACCCGCAGGCAGACGCTGAATCGCTATTATCTCAAGGACGGCAAGTGGTATGTGGAGTCGCGGGAGGGGGTCCTGGGACCGTTCGTGCGTCGCGAAGAGGCCGCCGCCAGCCTGGAAAAGCATAAGCGCAAGTTCGTATCGAAACGCGGCTGACGGCGCCGCGAATTCAGTCGAGTTCCCTTAGCCAGGCCAGGACGGCCGCCGGTATTTCCTCCGGTTCCCGGTAGCGCAGCAGCGTGAACCGGCGCGGGTATTCCAGCGCGAGCTGGAGGACATTGGAGAGGTTGAGCGTGTCGCCCAGGCGGCCGGCATTGTAGAAGCCGAGCACAGGCTTGCCCGCGGTCAGGAAGCGCATCGTGTTCACTCCGGAGCCGAACCCCGCCTCGTCATAGCAATACAGCGCCGCCCGCGCCTCGGCACGGAAACGCTCGTCACGTTCCAGCATGAATTCCGTCGCCGCCTGCACCTCGTCCCGTGTGTCTCCGCGCGCCGCGAAATACCCCGGCCACTCCTTGTCATAGTATTCGATCGGATCGCAGATCAGGCGCGCCAGCGCGCCGCGTTCCATGTCGGGGAACTGCGCGGTGTAATAGCGATAGCGGGTGTCATAGCCCAGTCCGGAGGTTTCCAGGGCGTCGATCACCAGCGTCTTGAAGGCCCAGGTCGTCGAGGTGGCGTGCATGCCCTTGCCGCTGACGTAGCATGGAATCATGAGGTTCGCGTCTCCTAGCATCTCCGCGAGGCAGGGCGCATCCGCGCCGGTCCGGGATGATGGTACGGATTGGTCGCGCGGGCCGCAATAGCCGCGCTAGGGCGCGCGGCCGGGAAGGGATAGAATGGGGGAGATCCGCCGCCGGCAGGTGCGGGGACGACATACCCATCACCATCGAGGAGTTTGCCATGAAGACATCCGCCGTCGCTGTCACGCTGCTGTTCATGCTGTCCCCGCTCGCCCTCGCGGACGACAAGCCCACGATCGAGTCTGAGTGCAAGGCCATCGCTGAATCCCATGGCGTCACCGCCGAGAAGCTCGACGACTGGATGAAGCGCTGCGTCGAGCGCACCAGGGAGATGCAGCACAAGATGGAAGAGGGGAACAAGGACCATGGCGGCAACGGACAGGGCGACATGGGTGACATGCACGGAAAGTCGAAGTCGGAAAGCCAGTGAGGTAGTGAATCAACGCTGCGTGGCGGGGTGGGATCGAAGCGCATGTATTGAAGATTCCAGAGGGTCGGTGGACCTGGTAATGGTGCCGGTATGGAATGGGAACCGAGGCGAAATGCGGAGTGTTTCTGCGGCAGCGGGCTTCGTTTCAGAGAGTGCTGCGGATCACTGGCGGAGGACAGGCCGCCGCCACGTGGGTTACATGTGATCGAGGGATATCTCGGCGCCGATCAGTGCCGGCAGCTGGCGGAGTACGCGGATACCCGACGCGGGGAACCGCTGATGGTCGTGGATACCGCCGCGACCACCGCCAACAAGGTCGTCAGAAAGCTTGATCCGGGCAGGGTGACGGAACAGGTTGATCTCGGGCCCCGACAGGCGGAGCTGGAGGGGATCGTTCGCCGGACACTCATCGATGTGATCGAGCCGGCGATCGCTGCCAGGATCGAGTGGTTCGAGGCTCCGCAGCTCCTGCGCTATCGCACGGGCGGTTTTTACAAGGGGCACGCGGACAGCGATCGCTTCGATCCGGCGACGTCCACCTGGGCGAAGGTGCTGGACCGGGATGTCAGCATGCTGCTGTATCTGAATGACGCCTACACGGGCGGCGCGCTCAGTTTCCCCGGGTTTCACTACACGCTTCGGCCCAGGCCCGGGATGCTGGTCTTTTTCCCTTCCGATCGCCGCTATTACCATACCGCCGAGCCGGTGTTATCGGGGATCCGCTATGCCGCGGTGAGCTGGGCGGCGTTCCAGGATGTTCCGAAGATCCACAGTGGACCGACGTCGGCGGCGCTGTCCTTGCACGGGAAGACATCCGTGTGATGCGTCGGTCTTCAATCCGATCCGGAGGGTAAACCCGGCATCAGTTTTTGAGAGAAATATTGCCGGAAACCGAAATGCGCGTGATGTCGGATTTGAAGGGCAGGACAAAATGCTTGAGGCTGGCGGGAAACAGGTAGATGTCCCCGGTTTTTGGCATCTGATGCACCATGGAAATACACAGATGCCCGCCTTCGCCGTAAAGCCAGGAGATGCCGCCCGGTCCCTGGAGTGTTCCCGTGAAGTTCTGGTTTTCTTCGATTAGTTCGTCAGGGATATCGGGAAAGATCACGAAGGACAGATCCCCGCCGTGGTCATGCGGAGGATTGAAATCTCCGGCCTTCATATAGTTGATCCAGAGATCGATCAACTCCGCCCTGGGCGGCAGGTGGCTGTTTCCGCCCAGCCATTTTTGATAACCGATGCGATAGGCTTCGACGTATTCCTCGAGGTGCTCCATGATCCTCATGGCCGGCAGCCTGTATTCCTCGTCCAGATGCCCGGCCAGCATCTTCACGTGTAATCGTGCTTGGTTCCCCCGAACCTTTTCTCCCTCTTCGAGGATAAGTTCCCGGAAATCCTCGTTGATCGTCGAGCCGAATAAGTAGGGCCCCCAATTGAAGTATCGATAGGCGATTTCTCGCATCATGTATCCCCCTTCGAGCAGCTTTATGTCATCGTGGTGACCCTTTGGATTTACGGTTAAGTCGCATTTGAAATAATGAACTTCGAACCACATGTGAGCAGTGATTCGATACGGGTCGATCAAATTGTCCAGGTTGTCGAACAGTCGGGCCGGAGGGTTTGCCAGCCGTAATCGTCTGATTGAATTAAGTGTCAGCGTGTTCGGTCATGGGCGCAGGAACATGGTTGCCCATACTGCGTATAAGCCGCGGATAATCCGCGCCGGCGTGGATGAGCCGGTAATCTTGTAGATGCGGGTTACTGTCGAGTAGCGACTCCTCCCACTCTGCCTTCGGAGTTTAGCCATGATCGCGCGTTTGATTCAACCCATTGACTGACTGGGTTTTGGGTGTGGTTGATGTTGGTGCTGCCAGCTCCATGGAGCTCCGGGAGAGTCGTAGAGCGGAGAAATTGATGGATAGTCACCACCAAACAGGTGGTTAGGGGCGTTTAACGAGGGCGTGTAGGGTCTTGATGTAAATCTCGCGCGACGTCCGACACGATGATGTGCCCATGATGCTGGGAAGTTACACGGGACAGTCCGGACAACTGAGTTACATGGTGGGCGATGCAAGGTTCGAACTTGCGACCCCTGCCGTGTGAATTCTATTCAATCTACATTTATTTATTAAAGTCAAATGGTTGCGCGCAAGGCCCCGCGTATATTTTGACTGGAGATGCAGATTAAGGCATTGAAATGTGTTCTAACAGGCACAGCCGTGTCACGGTAAGAAATTAGTTGAATAGCGAGTATGCAACATGACTATTATTATTCGTGTGTATTAAGCAACACTCGAATAATGCTTGAGGATTAGATTGCTTCGGAAACACTCGGTAATGATTTACGCCAAATGATGGCGAAATGGAGGGCCTAATTAATAATTTGTTTGTGAATTTTGTTGTAAAGCTATTGGGCCGCTTTATTCCGTGGTCTATCCGCTGGCTTTTTCCGCCTGCTCGGCTTTCAAAACTTATAAAAATCCAAATTGCGGGGCAGAGTAGAGGAATAGAGTACTGGGCTGGTGACCTCCCCAAAATTAGGGTCTATCTTGAGGTGATCAATCTGTCGCCATTCGTAGTCGAGATAGACCGTATATTTGGGCATTTTAATCTTGGTTCGCAGGTTGCTAGCTTTGCCTATTTGCGCAGAGCTAAGGTACTTTCTCCGTCAGAGGTGGTGGTCTTTATCGAGGCTGATCTTTCGGATAACCAGATAAAATATATTAGAACCAATAAAGATGCTGTAGAGAAAGCTGGAATAAATCTTATTGCTGAGTTTAATTGCAAAGTAAATGATTTCACTTAACAGATGGAAATATCAACAACTCATTTTGAGTTCTTCAACTTCAATATACCTTAGGGCAGCCCTCTCAAACCAAAATCGTATTTTGTTATTACTCGATTATGCTGGATGCAGAATTAAAGGAGCTGTCAGGGAGTGTTCCTGTCATTCTTCGCAATAGCACTTGTGTGTATTGTGGCCGTGAGCTTTCACGCTCAATAGTTACGAGAGAGCATGTGATAGGAAGACGGTTCGTTCCAAAAGGAAAGCTGAACGGCCAATGGAACTTGATTGTTAATGCATGTGCCTCATGTAATGGAAGGAAGGCCGATTTAGAAAACGATATTTCGGCAGTAACAATGCATCCTGATGCTTGGGGAAAGTACGCGGCTGAGGATCAAGCTCTAATTGAGGACGCGAGTCGAAAGGCGCTTAATTGTTTTAGTCGCCGCACAGGGAAGCCAATTCATAAAAGTACCGAGAAAATTGAGTTAACCGGCTCGCCTTTCCCTGGGCTCAACATAACGTTTCAACTAACATCTCCACCACAACTAGATAAGGAGCGTGTTTTTGAGTTAGCGAGAATGCAGTTGATGGCCCTTTTCTACTGGGTTACGTATAACGACGTAACTAAGAAGGGTGGTTATTGGTTGGGTTCTTATTGCCCACTACTCGAAGCTTCTCGCTCAGATTGGGGGAACTCAATGCATTTGGATTTCATGAATTCAGTAATCACCTGGGATCCAAGAGTTATTGTTGTTGGTGCAGATGGATATTTCAAGGCCGCCATTCGCCGTAATCCATCGGCGATCTGTTGGTCATGGGCAATTGAATGGAATCAGAAGTATCGAGTGGTAGGTTTTTTCGGTGAGGAGGAGCCAATTCGAGACATGGTAAATACCTTCAGAATTCCGGAGACCACTTCAATTGCAGAAGCGCCAGGTAAGTATTTGCGTTATCGTTCAGAACAACCTCTAGATGAGGATAAGGATATATTGTTTGCATTTGATAATACGTTATCCCCGTAGTCCCCAGCCCTTTAGCCCGCGTCGGGCGATTGTATAAACGCCCAGAGGCGCGGGGCCGCGCAGCGGCGGCTGTGGACCCACGGGGATAACGCTAGGCAGGCAGGGGCATGCGGGTGATTATTCACCCTTCGAGATTGGAGCCAGCCATGCCCCCGAAGAGCCTCACCGATAAGGAAATCGTCAAACTCTGCGAGGATGCCGTCGAGAACTTCAGCGGTAACTCCCATGAGCTGGAGCGAGCCATAGGCAGCCTGTTCGTTGGGCGCAAGATGGGCTGGAAGGTGCTATACCTGATCCACGACCAGAAGACCGTCCGCAAATACGAAGAAATCTTAAACCTCAGTTTCAAGGACGTACTACCCGATAAAACTGAGCGATCCAAAAAGTCCATCGCCTATAACGCCGTCCGCAAGATGTAGAATTTCTGGAAGGCCGTGAAGGGCGAAATCCCCGGCGTGAAGACGCCCGAGATTACCTAGCACATCCAACTATTTACACAGTACCGAGGAGGGGGTTTGATGCCCAGCGGTTCCTCAGTTAGAGACCGCACATACACATTCAGGTCACGCTGAAGATGTAGTAGTGAAGAGGGAAGTTTGTAAGTAACTGAGTTGCATGGTGGGCGATGCAAGGTTCGAACTTGCGACCCCTGCCGTGTGAAGGCAGTGCTCTACCGCTGAGCTAATCGCCCGCTGAAGGGAACAGCGATTTTACGGGGTCCGGCGGGCGGGCGTCAAATTCCGGGGGCTGGGTCCACAAACCGCGCAGTCCTGCTAGAATACCCCGTTTATTCAGGGTCTCTGGCCTACATATGACCGTTCGCACACGTTTCGCCCCCAGCCCCACGGGCTATCTGCACATCGGCGGCGCCCGCACGGCGCTGTTCAGCTGGCTCTATGCCCGCCGCCACGGCGGCATCTTCATCCTGCGCATCGAGGACACCGACCTCGAGCGGTCGACCGCCGAATCGGTGAACGCCATCCTCGAGGGCATGGCCTGGCTGGGTCTCGCCTACGACGAGGGACCGTTCGCGCAGAGCGAGCGCATGGACCGCTACCGGGAGGTCATCGGGCAGATGCTGGCCGCCGGCAAGGCCTATCACTGCTACTGCTCGAAGGAACGTCTCGAGGCGCTGCGCGAGGAGCAGATGGCGCGCAAGGAAAAACCGCGTTACGACGGGCTGTGCCGCCATCGCCAGGGGCCGCCGCCGGAAGGGGTGAATCCGGTGGTTCGCTTCTGCAATCCGCTCGAGGGCGCGGTGGTGGTGGAGGACATGATTCGCGGTCGCGTGGTGTTCGCCAACAGCGAGCTCGACGACCTGATCATCGCCCGCTCCGACGGTTCGCCGACCTACAATTTCACCGTAGTGGTCGACGACTACGACATGAAGATCACCCATGTGATCCGCGGCGACGATCATCTCAACAACACGCCGCGCCAGATGAACATCCTGTGCGCGCTCGGCGCCGAGCCGCCGGTCTATGCCCATGTGCCGATGATCCTCGGCGAGGACGGCAAGCGCCTGTCGAAACGTCACGGCGCGGTCAGCGTGATGGCCTATCATGAGGAAGGCTTCCTGCCCGAGGCCCTGCTGAACTATTTGGTACGCCTCGGCTGGTCGCACGGCGACCAGGAGATCTTCACGCTGGACGAGATGATCCGCCTGTTCGACGCCAGGGACGTCAACAACTCGGCTACCGCCTTCAATGTGAGTAAGCTGCTCTGGCTCAACCAGCACTATATAAAGGAAGGCCGGCCGGAACATATCGCACCGCAGCTCGGCTGGCAGCTCGGCCGGCTCGGCATCGACCCGGCGCGGGGCGGGCCGGAGCTCAGCGAGGTGGTCACGATCCAGCGCGAGCGCGCCAAGACGCTGAAGGAGATGGCCGAGATCAGCGCCTATTTCTACCAGGACTTCGCCGACTACGAGCCGGACGCCGCGAAGAAACATTTGACGGCGGCGGCGCGTGAACCGCTGGCGCGGGTGCGCGCCGTGCTGGCGGCATTGCCGTCATGGACGCCCGAGCCGCTGCATCAGGCCGTGATCACGACGGCGGAGGAACTGGGCATCAAGCTCGGCAAGCTGGCGCAGCCGCTGCGGGTCGCGGTCAGCGGGCGCGCCGCCACGCCGGGTATCGATCAGACCCTGTATCTGATCGGTCGCGAGGCGGTGTTGCGCCGCATCGACCGGGCGGTCGCCTGGATCGATCAACGGGAATCCTCTGCAGAGGGCGCGGTTTGACATGAGCGAGACTGAACCGGCACGTCCCGTCAACTTCATCCGCCAGATCATCGAGGCGGACCTCCAGGCCGGCAAACACGGCGGCCGCGTCGCGACGCGCTTCCCGCCCGAGCCGAACGGCTATCTGCACATCGGCCACGCCAAATCGATCTGCCTCAATTTCGGCGTGGCGGAAGATTATCGCGGCACCTGCAACCTGCGTTTCGACGACACCAATCCGGGCAAGGAAGACATCGAGTTCGTCGAGGCGATCCAGCGCGACGTGCGGTGGCTCGGCTTCCATTGGAACGGTCAGCCGCTGTTCGCCTCCGACTATTTCGAGACGCTGTACGGCTTCGCCGTTGAACTGATCGAAAAGGGCAAGGCCTATGTCTGCGACCTCAATGCCGAGCAGGTCCGTGAATACCGCGGCACGCTGACCGAGCCGGGCCGCGACAGTCCCTGGCGCAACCGCCCGGTGGAAGAGAACCTCGACCTGTTCGCGCGCATGCGCGCCGGCGAGTTCCCGGACGGCGCGCGCGTGCTGCGCGCGAAGATCGACATGGCCGCGCCCAACATCAACCTGCGCGACCCGACGCTGTACCGCATCCGCCACGGCGTAACGCATCATCACATCGGGCAGGCCTGGGTTATCTATCCGACCTATGACTACACGCACCCGATCTCGGACGCGCTGGAGGGCATCACCCATTCGCTGTGCACGCTGGAGTTCGAGGATCACCGCCCGCTCTACGACTGGGTGCTGGACAATATCACCGTCCCCTGCCATCCGCAGCAGATCGAATTCTCGCGCCTCAACCTGCAGTACACCGTGATGAGCAAGCGCCGCCTGACGCGGCTGGTGGATGAGGGCTTCGTCGAGGGCTGGGACGACCCGCGCATGCCGACCATCGCCGGCCTGCGCCGGCGCGGCTATACGCCGGCCTCGATCCGCGAGTTCTGTGCCCGCATCGGCGTGACGCGCTCCGACAACATCGTCGAGATGGGGATGCTCGAGGACTGCATCCGTGGCGACCTCAATGACACCGCGCCGCGCCGCATGGCGGTGCTGCGACCGCTCAAGGTCGTGATCGGGAATTATCCCGAAGACCAGGTCGAGGAACTCGAGGCGCTGAATCACCCGCAGAATCCCGCCATGGGCGCGCGCCGCCTGCCGTTCTGCCGCGAGATCTACATCGATCGCAACGACTTCATGGAAGAGGCCTCGAGCAAGTTCAAGCGCCTAGTCACGGGCGGCGAGGTGCGGCTGCGCTATGGCTATGTGATCCGTTGCGACCAGGTAATCAAGAACGGCGATGAAGTGGTGGAACTGCGTTGCAGCTACGACCCCGCGACGCTGGGCGCCGACCCGGTCGGGCGCAAGGTCAAGGGCGTGATCCACTGGGTGTCGGCGCGGCACGGCATCCGCGCCGAGGTGCGCTTGTACGACCGGCTGTTCACCCACCCCTTGCCCGATGCGGCGCGGGAGGAGGGGAAGGAGTTCACCGATTTCCTGAATCCCGATTCGCTGCACACCCTGACGCGCAGTGTCGTCGAGCCAGCCTTGGGTGAGGCGCGGCCGGGCGATGCCTTCCAGTTCGAGCGCGAGGGGTATTTCTGTCTCGATCCGGCCCATGTCCACGGCGCCGAGCCGGTGTTCAACCGCACCGTGACCCTGCGCGATACCTGGGCGAAGATCGCCGGACAGGGCGGCTGAGGCGACGCCGCGCGGGACGCCCGCGGTTTCCCCTCTAAGGTCTTGTTCGGAAACTATCTTCCGTGCGCGTTTGGCGTTGTTTTTGCGTTTCTTTTCTTGACAGACTCCGGGGCATGGCTTAAAGTCCGCGTCTTGTTCGCGGGCGGGGCTATAGCTCAGCTGGGAGAGCGCTTGCATGGCATGCAAGAGGTCGGCGGTTCGATCCCGCCTAGCTCCACCAATCCGGCCACCGGGAATATCCGGCCGGTTTGACCCCGCGCAACGCTGAATTTCTTTCCTCAGGTCCCCATCGTCTAGCCGGCCTAGGACATCGCCCTTTCACGGCGGTAACAGGGGTTCGAATCCCCTTGGGGACGCCACCTTATTCCGCAAGTCAATACCGATGCGGTAGTCGATTTGGCACTCGTGGGTGGTTGGATTGAGCGTGATCTGACCAATGAGGCTGGATAGAAAATCTTTGAGTCCCTCCCTATCCATAATTTCCATATTCTCGGCGATACCGCCCAGAAACCGCTCAACGTGAGTTTCCGTGATATTGTCCAGCAGCGATGCCGCTGTGTATTCCTTTTCCTGTCGCTCAATCTCATCCGCTAGGGTGAGTCGGGTACCCTCCAGTTTTTCTACTTGGCGAAGCGCAGGGGCGGGGGTATCCATTTGTGTTGCCATTTCCATCAGTTTAGAGATGCGGGCTTCAACTTCCTTGATTTCAATTCGGAGGTTCTTGGCAGGATCCTCTCTATGTGCCTCGCGGTACTTGATGGCTTCTCTCGTCAGAGTTTTGACGAAGTCAGGGGAATGTAGATCAGTTAGAACCTGATCAAGCACGGATTGTTCTAGTAATTTCTGGTCGGCTTTCCGGTTTTCCCTTGCTGGGGTACCTTTGGGTATGTAGCCCCCTCGTCCATTCCCGAACCAAGGCCCGCCATGTGGAGTCCTCAAAAGACCTGACAGGAGGTAATTGGCCGGTGTCCTCCGGCCCTTGGAGACTGGGCTTTTTTCAAGTTGAGCTAGTATGGCCTCGGCTTCTTGAGTTGTGATCAACGCTTCGTGCGTGTTTTCATTGATGATCCATTCAGACCGTGGGCGACGCTTGGTGCCGCCCTTGTAGCCTGAGCCTTTGGTGTTTTCGTTATGTACGTTCCAAACCGTGTGGCCAGCGTAGGTCAAGGCATTCCATTCAACACCTACTGCACTGGCTTTTGCGATGCTTAGATCGAGTTCGTCAAGCGCTCTTTTCCGCGAGACCCCGGCCGCGCGCATCTTGAGGTATCGAGAGATAACAGGCGCATCCTCATTGGGCTCGATTTTAGATTTCGTGACCGCTTCACCTTCCCTGATCGCGCCGGTAGGGATCTTAACCAGCTTATAGCCCTTCGGGGCGCGTCCCCCCGCCCGGTATCCCTGACGCACGTTCTCTGCCATACCGGCCAGACCTTTTTCTTTCGACATCACGCTGTGCAACTCGTCGAATACTTCCATGACCCCGATAATCACCATGTCCGCGATGGGGTCCGATTCGGGAAGTTTGGAATAAATAATCTGTACGTTGCGTTTTTTAGCTTCGTGCTTGAACACCTGGGCCATGTACCGCCGCCGGGACAGACGGCTGGTATCGACCATCATCAAGGTGTTCCAATCGCGGGAGGAAGATTTCAAATCATTGAGGAGGCGTTGAAAGCCGGGGCGGTTCTCGTCCTTAGCGGACTCAACAACATCCGAATATTCTTTGACGATGATGATGCTTTGATTAGTCGCTAGTTTCTGGAGTTCGCGGCGCTGCGCATCGATCGAGACATCCTTCCGATCCTTGCTCGATCGAAGATAGATTGCAGCCGTCTTGGTTTCTTTTCTCATTGGAAAGTCCCTCCAGTAGCAACGGGAGCATGAAACAAACCGCCGTTTTGACATCAGGTTTGCCGTTCGATGGCAACATTCTGATCCTGGATTCTCTCATAATTATTTCGCGGCTTGCATCAAAAATTAGATAGCTGGAAAGGACGCTGGAATCTGTTTATCCAGGTTCTATTCTAATTTTGATATTTACCGGAAATAACTCGGAAAGCGCGCGTATGGATTGGGGCTTTTAGATGGTTTTATAAAGGATAGTCACGCACTTGGATGTGCATGTAAATGGTGGTTGGTAACCCTTTTTCTTGGAGATACCTTCGGAATTAGGCGGCTGTAGCTTGGGTAGAGATAGACAGTATATTCAGGGGATGGGAATCTCACCCATGGTGGGTCAAGGGGATAGGAAGACAACTCTGCATATTTATACGATCCGGATCCGTCCGTCCGTTCGTAACGCTATCGTGTCGATGTAATCTTTTCAACTCGGTTACGACCACGATCTTTGGCCAGATAAAGAGCCTCATCAGCACGCTGCAAGAGATCATTGGGAAGATCGCTTGAGCTAAATTGGGCAACACCAAGTGATATCGATATCTGGTCAAGTGTTTTCTTATTGTTCAGGTCCTTGATGGTACCTAAGAAAACAGCCTGTCGAATCTGTTCCGCTACGGTAGACGCTCCTGATATGTCCGTATTATCGAGAATCACCGCAAATTCTTCGCCGCCAAAGCGTGCCACCAGATCTTTCCCCTTGACGCATCGTTTAAGGCTGGAGGCTACGAACCTGAGTACCTTGTCGCCAACAAGGTGGCCATAGGTATCATTCACCTGTTTGAAATGGTCTATATCTGCAATCAGGACTGAAAAGACAGATTTTTCTCTTCGTGCTGTATGGATTCTGTCTTCCAGGGCACAGTCAAATGCCTTCCGGTTGGAGACGCCCGTCAGAGAATCCGTCAACGACTCTTCCCTAATTTGAGCCAGTTCTTTGCGCAGTGAATCCAGATCGGTCGCAAGCTGGGAGACTTGCGCATTTACAAGACGCTGGGATTGTTCTGCGTCGCGTGTGGCTTCAATGATATTACTGACCTCGGTCTCCATGGCCTGTGGTGAGGAAGGGCCGGTCAGAACAGCAGTGAATTGGTTGAGTTTGTTCAAATAACCGGAAAGTTTACCTCCTGAACCTTCGAGATCACGTTGGATGCTGATGATGATATTCTTTAACTCCTCGCGAATCGTATCCAGTGTTTTGTCATCATGAATATATGAGCGCTGATATACGGTCCATAAATACTCGGTAACCGACCGTTCCGGCTGCGCATGCAGCTCCTCCAAGGCCCTTTTTAATACATCGTTCGATCCCACGACGCAGTCATAACCCATCCGGTAATTAAAGGGCGATACAGGGATCTTGTTATTCGCCAGGAGGGTAAGGGCCAGACGCAAATGTTCAGCGGCTTGCTCTGTTGCTTCGCGGTAGGGATTCTCATTCATCAATATTACCTGTTGTTTTTCTTCTGGCTCAACGCGGATTCGTGTGAATGATTATCGCATGATTTGGGAGCGCGGGTAAGAAATGAGTGATGATTTTCATGGCTAGGTATTCCTCGTCGCGAAAGCCGTACGCCTTGCGTTGGATGACACGGATGGCGTTATTCAATCCCTCGACGCAGCCAAGCGAGACTTTGTTCTCGGGTTTGCAATAAGAGACGATGCCATCCCAATGACGTTCGATCATGGCCGCGAATTTCTCGAAGGGCTCCAGCCGCTGCCAGCGCAGGCTGCTCTTCCAGTTCTCGAAGAAGCGTCGTGCCCAGCCTTCGCGTTCGTAGTCCCAGAGCTGGCCGAAGGACTCCTTGAGCAGGTAGGCGGTGTTGAGCCGCTTGTTGGCCGCGAGCAGTGTCTTGAGCGCCTGCCGACCTTCCAGCGACAGGTTGTCTCGATGCGACAGCAAGGTATAGCGGTTGCCCTTGATGAAGCGGCGCTGGTCACCCTGCACCCGTGCATATTCGCTGCGGCGCACCGCATCCAGGGCATCGTTCAGATGGCGCAGGATGTGGAACTTGTCAAACACGATCTCGGCGTGCGGCGCATACGTGTGCGTCGCTTCACGAAACGGTTTCCACATGTCCATCACCGCCACCCGAATCCCCTTGCAGCGCCGTTCTCCGTAGGCCGCGAAAAACTGCTCAAGGTCCACCTGTTTGCGACCTGTACCCCGAACCAGATCGGCCGCTGGCCAACGAGGTCGCTGACCACCACTCGGTACTCGTGCCCCTTGCGGATCGCGATTTCATCCACACCGATCGCCGTGGTGGCCGGCATCGGATGCCGGCGCAGTTGTTCGGCCATGTACAGCTTGTCCAGGTCTTTGACCGTGGCGTGATGCAGTCGCTCGGACTGAGCCACATCCTTGACGGTCATCTTGCGACACAATGCCCCCACCTGCAGCGCATAGCGGGCCGTGTAACGCGGATTACGGGCCAGCCAGTCCAGGTACTCCATGCGCACCCCGCAGTCCGGACAGCTTACGCGGACCCGCTCGAACTCCAGCACGATGCGAAAGCCGCCAGCCGAAAGATCCCGCGTCCGCGACAGGCGCCGGTCATAGACCGGACAGCGCTGCCGATTACAGCACGAACAGGTACCGGTCTTTTTTTACGCCGCAATCGCACCACGCGCACATCCGGATCGCCGAAGACACCCTTGAGTTGCGCCGCTGCCCTGAACCCGGGAAACGAATACAACTCACAAAACGTCCGTGCACGCTTCATCGGCGTTCCCATTCAGCAAGGAGTATAGATACATGAAAAACGCTATCCTACAGCTACGAACCTGGACAATACTACGTAAAATCGTTCACACGAATCCGCGTTGACCCTTTCTTCTTGGGTCATCAGATTACGTCTTACGGTAATGCTAACAATTGCGTTGTTGAAGCCTCACCCTTCAACGACTCTTACTATGACATCAGGGTATCCAGAAATGTTCCCATAGGCTTTGTAAGGTAAGGTGAATCAAGTTTGAGTGTATCGGCACGAAGGGAGGTAAAGATAGGTTAGCCGGTCACAAAATAAATGAACACTATAGTTTGTAGCTCTATAGTAATCAATAGTTTTAATTAGGTGTCCCACTATTCGGGATACTTAGATGAAAACTAAATCTGCTTTTTCCAAGGCGCTTAAAGAGATTCGTCACGCCCGTGGATTAACCCAAGAGGATTTCTCTGATATTTCCAGCCGAACCTACATCAGCATCCTGGAAAGGGGCTTGAAGAGTCCAACACTGGATAAGGTCGATGATCTGTCTAGCGTGATGAAGGTGCACCCAATGACCCTATTGGCACTGACCTATCTAAGGACTGGGAAAATCAGAGAAATCGATGACCTATGCAAAATAATCCGGAGTGAAATATCCAAAATAACTAATGACTAAGAGTTATCTTATTCATTTCGGGTGAGTCGGTAATGGCGGGTACTAGGTTCCAATGAATTTGATTGCGAGTCACATCACTGAGGCTGAATAGCCGGTTAAATGTATTTCTTGAAATAAGCCACGGTCACCCGAACAGAAATCGCTGATAAGCAAAGGAAGGACGGTATCACCCAGCGAGGGTCAAGTGGAACGGGTGGCACCAGGTAGATCACCCAGAGGGCCAGCACCGAGAGCGCCAGTCCTCGCTTGCTTCGATGATAGATGAAACCGGATTCACGCCCCGCGCCGGTGCGACGCAGGTACCAGGGGATCAGCCCATCCGTAGCCGCTGCGATGGCGGTTATTAGAAACAGGGGCATGGCCAGCACCAGAACGCCTATTCGCAGGGCGAAGAGTTGAAGCCCCACAGCCGCCGTCTCAAGAAAGACCCAGAACCCTCGCGCAAAACCTCGCATGATTTCGTTCAGCGGGGACAGGGGGGTGGGGTCCGCGGCCTGGCGCAGCAGGTCATCCATACCCGACCAGCCGAATACGATTTGATACATCGAGTCGGTGATCGTGCGGATGGTCGCCCAGGCGCGGTCATCCGACAGGCGACTGACCAGTTCCACTTCAACTGCAAGATTGGTTTTCAAGGCCTCGACGCCGTGCGCACCGTGTGGATAGGGCCAGAACACATAGATCATGTCTACGGACAGCACGAGCAGGCAAACGATGAAGAACCACGTGAGTGTCCAGAGCACACCGGTCAGACGCCCCCTCCTCATACCTCTGCCTGATTTCTCTGCATGACCCAATCCCGGATTTCATCCATGTCCCGGGGGAGGAGGGGATCTTTCCCTGGCAGCGGCAGCCGCAGTTTATACAATCGTCCCCCGTCAAGCAGCGCGAAGGCCTGGCCCTTGGGCAGCTGCACCAGATCCGCAGGCGTGAGCATCTCGGCTTCCACCTCCGTGAGCCGGTCTGCGTTCTGTGAGACGAAGTCCACCGGCGTATCAGGATCATTGTTGTCTGTGATGCGGGACTCGGCCACCTTGGTGTAGACCCGCACCATCGGCAACTGGTCGGTGAGTATGGCAGCGGTCTCCTCGTTCTTGACCCGCAGCATGATGAGGGTGTTGAGGTTGCCGCTGACTTGGCCAGCTTTAGCGCGATCGCCGATGCCGGCCTCGATGTCCGAGGCGGTCTGGGTGTAAGCGGTGACCTGGACTCCGGCGCCGCCCGCCTTGTTCAGCAAGGGGATGAATTCATCACCGATGAGTTCGTTGAACTCGTCGGCGTGTATGGCGATACGAGCCCGGCGATGTCCGGCGACGAAGGGCAGGCCCAGGGTATCACCGTGTTTATAGAGCCGGCCCGTGACCGAGGTCAGATCCGCGAACATGGAATTGCCCACGGCTCCGGCCACTTCAGGATCGGAGAGTGCGTCCAACCCCACGTAAATGATGCCCTGCTCCCGGATCACCCGCATCCAGTCCAGTATCGGTCGGGGATCCCGAATGTCCCCGTAATCGGGCGCCAGTAACTCCCCGGTTTTGCCGCTGGTCAGTTTCTCCAGCAGCGGCAACAGGCTCGCGGTGAGCTTGTCGAAGTAGGTCTTGTCGTATTCGAAGGCCGAGCGCAGGCCGTCGGCGACGGGGTCGTAGAGATTCCGCCCTTTGGCGTAGCTGACCAGCGCCACCGCGTGGCGATCTCGTCCGCGTAAGGCCAGAGACAGTTTCTTGTCGTCGATGTTGCCCTCGATGGTTTGAACGGTCGCGCGCCACTCGCCCGGAACGACGCTTTCCAGCCACAGGTGGTAGTAGTCCACCAACAGCGGCTCGATATTGGTGACGTAGCGGGCGATGGCGGCATAGCCGGGTTTGCGGCCTAGCCCCACCAGTGCCCGGGCCACGATGTTGGTGAACCGCCAGGCGAACTCGCGAAAGGCCGCGGAATTGCCTTGAGAGGGCAGCTGCGAGGCAATACGCGTGGCCACTTCCGTGATGCGGCCAAACTCGCCCACCGGATTGTAGCGTTCGGAGAGTTCCGGAAACCCGAGATGGAAGATATGAAACTGCTCCAGCCGTCCGGCGCGCTTCGCCTCCGCGAACATGCGCCGCAGCAGATCGAGATCCCCCTTGGGATCGAACACGATCACCGTTTCGCCGCGGCGGATGTCCTGGCTTACCAGCAGTTCGGCCAGACGCGTCTTGCCCACGCGTGTCGTGCCTAATACCAAGGTATGACCGACACGGTCGCTCAGGTCCATCCACGCGTCGTGCTCTTCCTCGAGCCCGACCCCATGCAAGGCGGGATCGCCTCCCAGGGGTGGCAGGGGCCGCACGGGATTCCACCACGCCTCGCGGCGCGTGAGGCGGGTCAGCCAGCCGAACAGACGGGAGTGTTCGAACCGCATCTCGAAGGCCCGCGCGGTCCGGTACAGACTATTGTGATTCAGCCACCGTTTGGCCTGTGGTGAGCGGGCCTCCACCAAGCGCTGGCTGTGGCGCTGATCCCAGGCAAAGCCGCGACCCAGGAACAGTTTGTACTGGGAGAGGGGGATATGGTCCGCATCCAGTAGATAGAGGGGTAACTGTCGCAGCTGCCAACGATAGCGCATGATGCGGCATCCCTGCCACAGCCGAACCAGACCAAGCAACCCGCAGCCTGTCGCGACGACTTCTGATAAGCCAGGCAGCAAGGGAAAGAACAGGGCGGGGTCGTGAATCAGTACACTGCCCAGGCCAATGAGTACCGTGGCCGGAACAAACTCGATGACGGGACGCAATCGATTATCGAAGATCTGAGCCATCCGCTCATACCTTCAACGTGAGGTGAGTATTGGGTGGCGGCAGGCGTAACCCCAGCACCGCTTCCGGCTCCGCAATCAACAGTCCATTGATACGGCTCTGTTTACGCGCGCCCTTGACCTGATAGGTCCAGACATTAGTGCCGAGCGTTGTGCGCTGATGCAGTTTCTGTTTCAGGAAGCGCTTCTGCACCCGCGACCAGTTTTCACGATCGTAATCTTTGAAGATACCGGGACTCACCAGCATCAGGCCTTCGGACACCGTATGAACGCGGGCATTGACAGTATTGATGGGTAGACGCCCTGAACTGAGTCCCTCTTTGATCCAGGCGAGAAAGCGCCGGCCTGGATCAACTTCATCGGTCAGATCCGTTTCCTGTGAGGGGGAAAAAGAAACGTGGCCTGCAGTGCGGGAGGATGATTCATCTGAATCCGATGACGGTGTATCGAATGCAGATACCGAGTTGGCGTTCTCCCTTATCGAAGCAGCATCATCGGTTTCGACACCAGGTTTTGTCGTCTGTGAATGCTGGTGTATCACCTGTTCCATTTGTTGGGAAGGCCGATCATGTAACACTGCGACGGCATGGTCCGCGACTTCATCAACCTCGTTGTTTTCCACCGCCGAGCTTGTTGTGTTGATCGGCGTCACCGTTCCTGCGAATACCGGTGGCCGTGCATCCGGCTCCGGCCAAAGGGTGTGTACCGGAAAGCGCAGCACGGTGAGCTGTTGCGACCAGTCGCCATCGATCACTTGCACGGTCCAGATGGCTCGATCGTCGTTGGGTCGCAGGATGCCATGCTGTTGCAGCTCATCCATCAGTCGGTCGTTGCGGGTCGGCACTCCTTCCTGTCCTTCGTGGTGGAGGTGTTCACGCAGGATATCCAGCACGCGTTTGCTGACCAGCCACAGATCTTCTTCAGAGCGCCAACCGGCTGCACCCGGTCGATTCAAGGGGAGGTCGCCCTGGTCCAGGAGGTAACGCAGACCGGTGAGCAGCCGCATCGACAGTGACTTGCGTCGAGCCGTGGGCATGGATGCCGGAGTGCCGGCCAGGTCGCTCACTACCGAGAGGCCGTCCGCCTGGTGCACCATCTCGCCGATAATCCCGGCCTGTTCCGCATCCCCGCTGATAGTCGCCAACCAGGCTTGCAACACCTCCGGATCGGATGCCAGCCAGCTCAGACCCTGGCGCGGGAAGATGAAGTGCACCAGCAGGGGCGGGACGCGTTCGTGAAAGCGATAGCGACGGTCACGGACGAATTCCACGCGATACCAGGCCGCATCGCCAGTCATGGGTCCGCCCCAGGGATCCCACCATCCCAGCCCCCGGTCGTTTTCGTTATAGAGCCGAACCCGCAGGTCGGTCACCGGCTTACCGAGGTCGTGGAGCAGGGCGGCGGTCGCGGTAGCGTAGGTCCAGCGGTCCTGGCGGGCGACCATCTCTTCCGCGGCGGCGCCCGAGGGGAGCAGTCGGCCACGGCGGAGCTTCAGGGCCTCACACACGACTTCCAGTCCATGGGTCAGCATGCCGCCGGGACCGGCGTGATGGTGGGCTTCCGAGGCGGGTAACTGTTGCACGAAGAGGGCATAAGCCTCGAAGGCAGCGGCATAGAGCTCGTCCCAGTGTGCTTGGGGAACGCCTACCAGTTGCCGGATCGTGTTGAGCAGGGCGCGATGTGGCTGGAGCAGGGTGTCGGCATCCAGTACAGGTATGGTTCCCTCGGTCGGTAGTTCAGAAAGACGGGTTCCGCTCCAAAATTTCAGTAGCGTACCCATCGGTCCAGCCATTCCGAGACTGCCTCTGGCCGAGACCACGGGCCCAAGCCGGCGTGGTGAATCCTTTCGATAAAGAACTGATGAGAAGGTGGTGTGCACATGAGGGGGCACTTTGCCGGCTATAGCACGGGGGTGCCACAGAAAACGTGACTACCGATTTGAGAGGGTTTTCATGAAAGTCCCCTTTGATTGACCCTTTCCCGCCGCGCGTCATTTCAAGCGCGGTGGCCCTTTGGGGTAGGGCCTTTGCCGTTATTAACCTCTTCCCTTGGATGAAGTCCTTTCGGATCCCTTTCAGAGCGCGCCAGAGATCGGATCCAATCTACAAAGGAAGGATGAAGCTGCGCGGTGCTGATGGCTACTTGATCATGTAGGATTTTTGTGTGGCCGCGTCGGTCAAGCTGTCCGCGCCAATGAGCTGCGCTCCCTCTTCGAACTTAACGCCAGAAAGGATCTTTGTGCCAATCATCGGCAAAGCCCATCCTCCCGGTGGAACGTCGGGGTGCTTCTGGAACAACTCATGCAGCCGGTGCTGCCGTCGGAAGTCCGATGCGATGACATTCATGAGTATGTGCAGCATAGCGGCTTGCGCGCGGAAGGTCGTGTTGGGCTCCATGTGCGGTTTGTACTCCTTGGGCACCTCGGGTGTGATGGTGAAACGGCGATTCCACAGCCTGGAATGGTGCGCGCAGAGGTTTCGCAGATAGGCGATGGCGTGGAGCCAGGAGCGAATCGTCCACGGCGACAGTGGGAGCGGCGCGGAGATCAACTTCTTATCGCCTCGGTTTTCGAGATTGGTGAAGACGATCGACCAGGTGCCGATAGATAGGACCTCGGCGACCATCCAGCTCGGGGGTGTTATACTTCTTGAAGTAATGCTGAATAAACGTCTCGCGCTTCTTGTCCTGAGGCGTTCCGTCCTGGGCGGAATGCCGGTCTGTGACCTTATCTAGTCCAGAAGCTTGTCGTGTCGGTACTGTTTGCGGAACAGCTTCTTGTCAAGGTACCAGTGTGGCCCATAGCGCTCGGACATCTTTTGGAGATTGCAACGCGGGCGTCGACCTCAATGCGCTCGATGGCGTCCACGACCAGGAGCCGCAGTTCCCGTTCGAAGATGTACAGATCCAGGACGGCGTCGAATACGACTCCATCGCGGAAGGTGTGGGCGGGCAAAGCGGGATCGTTGCGCTGGAACGTCTGGGCATAACCGCTCAGGCGGTAGCAGCCGAGGAAACGCAGGTCGTGGAGCGCCTTTCCTTTGTCTGGAAACGAGGCCCCGCTCGATCAAGAGTTCGAGTTGTTGGTCGAGGGCGAGCGCCGGCTTGTCGAACTTGGTCTTCCTGTGATTTTCTGGCATAAAACCTGCTTCCTGGTGCGCCGATCTGACGAGAGGCGTGGCGGGTGTTGTTACCCAATATTCTCGACATCCCGCCGGAAAAATCAAAGCAATCTCGAAAGATCCTTCTCTCCCAGGGCTCTCCATGTCATAAATTCTTCCTCCTATTTGGTAAAGGCAACCATTGATCTCGGCAGGTGGCAGTTAATAGGCGCCGTAAATAACATTATATATATCAATTATTTGCTGTGAATTTGGGTAAGTGGCTACGTAGAAATTGTCCGCTTGCCCAGGAATTCCTCGACCCATTATGTGTTTTTTCCTATGATGATGCCATCTTTGGTCGTGTCTATTGGACAAAGGGCGACAGCCAGGTCGTTACGAACTGAATTAACCCTGCGGAGGGGCCACCGAAACCGGTTTAAAGCAGATGAGCGAGACTATCGAAAACCGTTGGCTGTCCGTCGATGAGATTGCCACCTATCTGGGGGTCAAGCGAGATACCGTCTACAAGTGGATCGAGCGTAGGAACATGCCGGCTCACAAGGCGGGGCGACTGTGGAAATTTAGGGTGGAGGAGGTAGACAAATGGGTGCGGCATGGAGGTACTGCGGCGGTGAGAGGCGTTGCAACGGGCACCAAGGACCAAGCTGCTAAGTGAGACGCCCGGATGAGCATGACACGCTCTGAGAGCTCAGTGGGTAAGACACGCCACCAGGTGGATCGGCGCACACCCCAGAGGCGTGCAGAACAAGTAAACAGTCCACTAAAGCGGGTCAAGTCCAATTCTCACTTCAATCTGGGGACAACTGAAATTATGAAAGGCTGACAATGGGCTTTAGATACTCTGGCCATGAGACGTTTCCCTGCCGCTATGCGTGGCTGCCCAAGGCATTCGCCGCAATTGAGACGGATCACGGCGCATTTGCGGACGAAGAGAAGGCGATGATTCGCCTTGGCGTGGGAAAGAACATGGCCAAGGCTATCCGCTTCTGGATGGTTGAGATGTCTGTTGGCATCAAACACGCCAACGGCGGCTATCAGCCCACAGAGTTTGCCAATGCAGTGTTCAACAGAAAGAAAGGCATTGATCCATTCCTTCAGGACATCCGCACGCTCTGGCTGTTGCATTGGAAGCTATCGACCCATAGTGTTGAGGATCCCCTCTTTGCCTGGGACTTTCTGATTAACCACTGGCAGTCGCCGGAACTCTGCCGATCATCTGTGCTACAGGCATTTCGGCGCGCTGCGGACAAAGAGATTCGCCCTCCATCCGATGTAACGCTTGAGCAACACTTCGATACGTTCCTGCACACCTATGTGCCGACTAGAAGTCGCAAGGGCGGCATTCAGGAAGACAACCTGGATTGTCCTCTCGTGGAGCTTGAGTTCATCACGCATGTTGGAGAGCGTCGTATTGACGGAACGGGCAAGCGGGAGCCGATCTACGCATTTCGCATCGAAGACAAGCCGGACATCACGTCAGAACTCTTCGCCTACGCACTCGATGACTACTGGAAGAAACGACGTGGCACTGAGCGGACCCTGACCTTTAAGGACGTTACGTTCGGGCATGGAAGTCCGGGCCAGGTCTTCAAGCTGCCGGAGTGGGCAGTCCGCCAACGCCTTGAAGCGATCTCGTCAGATTCGACCGGGCCGTTCCTTTACCAGGAGTCGGCCACGCAGCAACAAATCTCGCGACGTGAGGGAGTGGCGGCACCTTGCATCAAAGCGGCATACGGCGAAGGTGTACCATGCTGAACACGAACCGAATCGCAGACATCTTCGACATCAAGAAGCGGTTCCTCCGCTCGACACACCTTGAGCGGGATTTCGAGGACAGCTCGGCGCTTCGTGGTTACGTCTTGACGCCACCTGCCCAGGAGGGGTTTGAACGGCTTCTCCAAGGTCTCTCACCCAAGTCCGGGCAGCGCGCCTGGCGTGTGACCGGTGACTACGGCACGGGCAAATCGTCCTTCGCGCTGGCCTTGGCTCATCTCCTCTATGAGGACGGCGGGGGGCTGCCGCAAGAAGTACGCAAGAGTGTCGATTTCCGCAGCCTAGGGGTGAAACGGCCGAACCTGTTGCCGGTGTTGGTTACGGGCACGCGCGCACCACTTGGCGAATCGTTGCGGATGGCACTGGCACGGTCATTGGAATTGCAGCGCGTACGCGGCAAGCCGCCGCAACTGATTTCCCGGTTGCGGGCAACTGTGGGGAAGACGTCGGAACCGCAGGATGGATCGGCAGAGATCGGGTTACTTGAGGAAACTGTTCGCTACCTGCGCCATTCCGGTAAGGCGGACGGAATCGTCATCATTCTGGACGAACTCGGCAAGTTCCTAGAGTTTGCCGCGCTCCATCCAGACCGGCAAGACATCTATTTGTTGCAGATGCTTGCGGAAGCGGCGTCGCGAAGCGGAGACATGCCGATCTTTGTGGTGGGCCTGCTCCACCAGGGGTTCCATGCTTACGCGGAACAGTTGACGTTGGCCACGCAGAAGGAGTGGGACAAGATCGCCGGTCGTTTTGAAGAGATTCTCTTTAATCAGCCGTTGGAACAGACGGTGTTCCTGGTAGCCAACGCACTCAACATCCCGCGTGACAGGCTCCCTCGCGGAGCGATGGGTCGGCTCGAAGACGAAATGTCCAAAGCGGTTGGGCTTGGCTGGTATGGTATCGATGCGGTCAAACACCGCCTGCTGGCCATTGCCCCGGAGATCTTCCCGCTTCATCCGACTGTGATTCCTGTTCTGGTGAAGCTGTTCCGTCGGTTCGGGCAGAACGAGCGTTCCCTCTACAGCTTCCTCTTGTCGAACGAACCGTTCGCACTCCAATCATTTGCCGATCAGCCCGCGAAGGCCGGTAGCTTCTATCGCCTTCACAACCTCTACGACTTCGCACGCGCGGCGTTCGGGCATCGCCTGGCGCTCCAGACGTTCCGCAGCCACTGGACCCAGATTGAGTCGGTGGTAGAGAGCTTTCCACGCGACCAGACGGCGGAGCTTCAGATTCTGAAGACCGTGGCAATCCTGAACCTCATCGATTCGCCGCAACTTGTGGCGTCTGAGAATGCGATTGCAGTCACCGTTGATTCCTCTTCGGAGGACGTCGCGACGAAGGTCAGGCGTTCTCTCAAATCGCTCCAACGCGGGAAGGCTGTCCTCTATTTTCGCGGTGCGGCAGGCGGGTACTGCCTCTGGCCGCATACCAGCGTCAATCTGGAACGGGCCTATCAGGATGCACGCGATTCTATTCCTATCCCGCAGCGAATCGGCCCACTCATTCGCGAGAAACTGGAGACGCGACCGCTGGTCGCTCGCCGCCATTACATCGAAACGGGCAATCTCCGCTATTTCGACGTACAGTTTGTGCCGGCTGAGGAAATAGCGGGTGTGGTCGCCGAGTGGACAAGCGCAGACGGGAAGGTCGTCGTAGCCCTCTGCGAAACTGAATCGGAACGCCGAAAGGCCATCGAGTTCGCAACATCGCAGGCGATGGGCAGCCGCAAGGCGGTTCTGACCGCAGTGCCAAAGCCATTGCAAGGGCTGGCAAACCTTGTCGCCGAAGTGCAGCGGTGGGAATGGGTGCTGGGGAATGTCCCGGAGCTGAATCACGATAGCTATGCCTTGGAGGAAGCTACCCGGCAGTTGGCAGCTGCGCGGCAGGTCCTCGCCAAATGTCTCCAGAGCTATGTCGGGCTGCGTCAATTCGCCGAAACGCTAGGGCTTCAGTGGTACTACCGTGGCCAATTGGTTGAGCTTCGTACCGGGCGGGCCTTGCTCGAAAAACTGTCGAATGTCTGCGACAAGCTTTATCCGAGTGCGCCGAAGATTCAGAACGAACTGGTCAACCGTCATGATCTCAGTTCAGCGGCGGCGGGGGCTCGCTTGCGGCTGATCGACAGGCTCCTGAAACAGTCGGCAGAGCCGTACTTGGGCATGGACCCGGCTACCAAACCGCCCGAGATGTCAATGTACCTTTCGGTACTTCAGGAGGCCCACCTGCACCAGAACGGCCCCGAAGGATGGGCCGCACGCATCCCTAACGAGGACAACGACACCTGCCGCGTTCGCCCCGTGCTTCTGCACATGCAGGAGGTACTAGAAGCCTCCAAGGGCCGTCGTGTAAAAGTTACCGACCTTTTCATGGAGATGAAGTCGCAGCCTTACGGCGTCAGAAAGGGACTTTGCCCCATGTTGCTAGCCGTCTTCGCCGTGATCCACGAGCAGGACGTTGCGTTCTATGACCAGGGCAGCTTTATGAAGCAGGTGGCCGGCCAGGATTTCCTCCGACTGATCAAAGCCCCGGAGAACTTTGAGGTTCAATATTGCCGAATTGCGGGCGTTCGGACGGTGGTGTTTGAGCAACTTTTCAAAGTGCTGAATCCTGACAAGAAACCCAAATCCATCGACCTGCTCGACGTGGTGCGGCCGCTTTGTGTGTTCGCTGCACAACTGCCGGATTATGCGAAGAAGTCGAACCAGGTCTCGAAAATGGCATCCGAGGTGCGCGATGCCCTGCTACGTGCCGAAGAGCCGGCCACTCTGCTGTTCCAGACGCTTCCTGAGGCATGCGGCTGCGAACATTTCGAGGCCGATGCTGCTCCATCGCAACAGAAAGTGAAGCGATTTGTGAATCGGTTGCGGGAGAGCATCGACGAACTTCGTGCTGCCTTTCCGCAACTTCTTCAGAAGATGAAAAACGAAATCCAGAACTGCTTCAATCTGCCAGGCAGCCTCAGCGCTGTTCGAGCGGAGCTGTCGCAATCCGCCAACCGCGTCCAGTCGTCCGTCAAAGAGCCGCGACTCAAAGCGTTCTGCCTTCGTCTGGCCGATCAAGCTCTGGAGGACGACCCGTGGGTTGAGGCAGTGGGCAGCTTCCTTTGCTCAAAGCCTCCTTCGAAGTGGATCGATCACGACTTGTCGCAGTTTGAGGATGAGTTGCATCGGTGCGCGAGGCAGTACTTCCGCGTAGAGAGCACGCTGTTCGATCAAGGCAGGGAGCCGTCCGGCTCTCACGCAATGCGTGTCTCTATCACTTGCCAGGACGGTAGTGAAGTGGACAAGGTTATCCACCTGAGCGACGGAGAGTTGACGATGGTAACGGCGCTGGAGGAAAAGATTCGCTCCGTGCTTCGCGAGGATGATCGGTTGGGACTGGTAGCCGCGACAAGGGCTATCATGACGCAATTACAGGGGCTGAAGGACTAAGGTGAAGGTGGTCGGCTGAGATTGGCCAGACGCCGGAACGCAACGCGAAGGTGGGGTGATGCCAGGAAAAGAGGGAGACGAGCCGAAACGCTTCCGCGTGAGCGCGCGTACGATCCTGCAATTGGGTGGCGAGCTAATTAGCTCCGATGGCATCGCATTCTACGAACTTATCAAGAACGCTGTTGACGCTGGCTCGAAGAAAGTCCACGTCGAAGTGCAGATGCAGTTGCCTCTCTATGTTATTCAGAAGCTCAGGGGCATTGCGGAGGAATCTGGCACCGTAGGAAAGAACGACCTCAAGAAGCTGAAAGCCGAGGTTACGTTGGCCGTCTCTTCGGATGCTCCTAACGGTGAAGCATTGCGTGAAGCGATCGCGGAGGCTGACTCGTTTGATGACCTACTCTCCGTCGCACTCGATGCGAACTCGATTACGTTCCACGATACGGGCAGCGGCATGACACGTGCCGACCTTGAGAACATCTACCTCACGGTCGGCACGCCGCATCGACTCAATGAACGCAAGGCCGGAACGCAACGGGTCATTCTGGGAGAAAAGGGGATTGGCCGCCTCTCGGCAATGCGCCTCGGCAACCGGCTTTATGTCACGACCAGTACAGCCGCAGACAAGGCTTGGAACGAACTGGAGATCGACTGGAATGACTTCGGCCGGGATGCGAGCCAATTACTAGAAGAGATCGAGGTCACGCCATATCGCGGTGAAGCCAAGGATGAGCCCGCGGCCCACGGAACGACTATTCGCATCACAGACCTCAACACGACCTGGTCGCTGAGGAAGCTTGCCGACACTGCTGCGTCTGAACTCTGCCGTTTCACCGATCCATTTGCCGAAAGATACCGCTTCCCGATCCACCTGCGTCTGAACGGGAACGCGGTTCCGATTCCGCGTATGAATGAGATCCTCAATGAGCACGCACACGCTCATGTCGAAGCGAAGTTGAGTGTCGAAGATGACGAAGATGATCCTGTTGCCATCCTCGAAGGTAAGGTCCAGTACCTGATTTCGGGATCGAGCGGAAACCCACTTTCCGGACGGACCCTGACCTTCCGGTATGAAAACGCTGAAATCGAGTCACTGCTGACGAAACGAGAAGATCCCGACGTTGACCTTGACTCTGTCGTGCGCTTGGGCCCGTTTACCATGAGGTGTCTGTGGTTCAATCGGCGGCTTTTGAAAGCTGTCGAAATCGACGACAGCACGCTCGATCTGAAAAAGGCGGTTCGTCAGTGGTCGGGTGGGCTGATGGTCTACCGGGACGGCTTCCGGGTCCCGCCCTATGGCGGCCCCGACGATGACTGGCTCGATCTTGATCGCGGGGCGCTTGCTGCCCAGGGCTACAAGGTCAACCGCGCGCAATTGGTGGGGAAAGTGGATATATCGGCCCGCGCCAATCCCGAGCTTCGGGACCAGACAAACCGTGAAGGATTGCGCGACTGCCCTGAGAAAAAAGCACTTGCAGGACTGCTGAAACATATTCTCGAAGTGGAGTTCCGGGGATACCTGAAGGAAGTGGATGAGGAAATTCGGGACAGGGATCGGATCAGTTTCACCGCGTTTACGGAGCGACTGGCGGAAGCCGAAGAAAAGATAAATAATTCCCTGGATGAGCTTTCCGAAATCGACAACGAGCATCCCGATCTGGAAATTGGTGCACTGTCAAAGCGGCTGCAACGCGCGTTCAGTGCCGTGGTCGAGGTGGTCACCGAGGTTCAGGACACGGTCGAGACCGTAGAAGATGAAAAGGCTCGCGTCTTGCACCTTGCCGCGCTCGGTCTTTCCATCGAGAAGCTTGCCCATGAGCTAAACCGGGCATCGAAGCATGCGCTCGAGGCACTTTCCCAGATGGAAGGTAGCCCCAATGCCTCGGCATTGAAGCGATCTGCTGTCCTCCAATTGCAATCGCTTCGCAAACGCCTCCAAAACCTCGACCCCTTGCTGACGCCTGCGCGTCAAACAAAGCAAGAATTTGACCTGGGCAAGGAAATCCAGGCCGTGCTGGACGGGTTCCAGGCCAGATTCGAGCGGCACGATATCACGCCAAAGCTAGTCACCAAGGGGGAAGGGCCGGTCAAGGTCAAGTTTGTTCGTGCCATGTTCATTCAGGTGCTGGAGAACCTGATCGACAATTCCGTGTATTGGCTGTCGGTAGGCAAGCGTCGCAAGATCGCCGACCAAGCCCCAAGGGAAATTCGCATTGTGCTCGACGGAAACCGCAATGTCATTGAGGCGTCCGATACCGGCCCTGGCATCGCGCCGGAGAACCGTGACCGGGTTTTTCAACCCTTCTTTACGCTGAAACCTGCCGGACATGGTAAGGGGCTTGGGTTGTACATCGCCAGGGAGATCGCCGAATACCACGGAGGCACGCTAAAACTCACTGACAAAGGCCTGAAGGCAACGGGCCGGCTGAATACGTTCGAACTGGACTTTTCGTCGGGTAGGGTGTGACGTGCCTGCGCCTGCTCAACAACAAAGCGTCAGCCCCGTAGCATCCTGGCGCGTCGCGATCATCGATGACGTGTACGCCGGACCTACGCGCGAAGCCGTTAAGCACAGTCTGGCAGAGTTTTGTGCTGACGTTGGCGCGGATGAGTCGCTGATACAAGTGCTCCACGACCGTACCCAATGCAACTTCGCAGACGCAGACAATGTCACAGATGCAGGGATCGTTGCTCTGTACACGTGTCGGGAGCAGTTAACCGACATTGCCGGGCAACTGGAAAAGCTGTTCCTTGAGTTCGACCAGCGCCATAACGAAGTGGCAACCATTGAGCAGAACCTGAAGGCCTACGGTTTTGTCGATGCAAATATCAAGACCTTCCAGTCTGTCCAGGACTTGTTTTCGGGGGAGCCATTCCAGCTGGTCTTTCTCGATTTGCTGCTGGCTAAAGGCGAAGCCGAATCGCAGTCCATTGCCAAGGAGATCTACGAAAAGTTCAAGGCGTTCATACTGCTGATGTCGAACTCACCGATCATCAATCCCCAGCAGGTCGAAGGCTTCCGACGGGAAACTCGGCTCCTAAGCGGCTTCTTCGAATTCCGGGCGAAATCAGATCTGTGCGACAAAGATAAGTTCCGCATCCAAATCGAGACTCTGCCCAAAGACCCGGTAGTCTGTCACGCCGTTCACAACTTCGTGATGGCATTGGAAGAGGCTCTGGGAGGCCCGATTGATGAGCCGGCGATGAATGAGGGGGCCGCGGCCGCTGATCCACGGCCGTCCGTCCTCCCGCAATTCATGCACTCGTTGCGGGCTTTGGGCCTTCACGATTATGCCTTGCTTTGTGAGTTGACGCTTCGAAACGAGGGACATCCGCTCGGCGACTACATGCTGCGCCTGCTTGGCGCACATTTGCTCGCAAAGATTCTTTTGCATCCACGCGTGAAGAGTGCGGTCTCCGCGCTCGACACGCTGCGCTTTACTGAATTCCTGCCGTTTGGCGACGAATGCTCAACTTCCTTTCATCGGATGTATGCCGACGCAACAACTGAGGCCGTCACTGGACCGTGGGGACCGCACCCGTGGAGTGTGGTTCGAGATCCTGCGGCCAGCGGCGCTGCAGCTGGTGAGGCTACAACAGACAAGCCTGCCGAAACGGACGAAGCTGCGGCTTCGCAACCCGATGCGGCCGCTGTCCAGGATGCCGAGAATGTGTCCGAAATCCTGGCTTTGCTCGGCATGCATGACGACGAAAAGGAATTGCCCTACATGCAGATGGGAGACCTTCTGGTCAAGGACGAAAAGTCGCTCGTGTTTGCGGTCTTAAGCGCCTCCTGCGAACTCCAGTTTGTGCCGACGCATATTCACAAGGACCGGGAGCGATTGAGGGATGACACGGTCCTGCTTGTTCCTGGCCGCATGAGGACGGTAGGTGCCCCGCAGGCGAAAAAATCGCAGACAACGGCCGGACTGATCGAATGGAACGACACCCCGTACTGCATCGACTGGTTTGACGGGAAACTCGTCGGCCTCCCGCACTGCACGCTGAGGAAACTGCTAGAGGACCGCGGCTACCTGCACCATCGCCGGCTTCAGACGGCGCGAGCCCTCGAACTGCAACAGGCCGTCTTGTCGAAGTTGTCGCGTATCGGATTGGAAGTGCGGCCGCCGTTTCCTCGGGACATCAAGATCACTCTCTTCAACCGGCAGACAGATCAGTCGTTTGTCATGCTGGGCGATTCCGTTGCGCAAGGCGGATTGCTGTTCCACGGCCGAAAGACGGATCAGCGCGTGCTTGTGCTGCGCAGGAGCGCGTTTTTCTATTTTACTGGAGAAATGAAGAAGCATGCGGATCAAGTAGCATCTGACGCAAGTGCTGACCCAAAGTTGAAGGCCGGATTGCCAACGGCTGCCACGGCATTCATGGCGGCCATGGGTGGCCTGAAGATGCCTATCGAGATACCCACCTCGACGGAAGCGAAGGCCATCCAGCTTGTGGACAGCTCCGGGAAAAAGCAGGCAGTCAAGCAGGTTGCGTTACGATTTGGCGCTTTCACGGAGGCACCGGTATCAACCAACAAAGAACTCATGTTCTGCCTATCGGCGGAAGAGGAATGAACGCATAGGAGGCGCGCATGACAGATCAACCAATTCGACACATTTTGAGCCTATCGGGCGGCAAGGACAGCGCCGCTCTGGCGATCTACATGCGCGACCGAGTGCTGGACATGGAGTACATCTTTCACGACACGGACAAGGAACTGCCAGAAACCTACGATTATCTCTCCCGCCTGGAAGCTGTTCTGGGCAAGCGGATCACCAAGACGACGGCTGATCAGAGCTTCGATCATTGGCTTACGGTTTTCGGTGGCATGATCCCGTCGAACCATCGCCGGTGGTGTACGAAGATGCTCAAGCTGAAGCCGTTTGAGAAATACGTGGGTGAGTCGCCGGTCATCAACTATGTGGCGATCCGCGCAGACGAAAAACGCGAAGGCTATATCAGCCACAAACCTAATATCACGACGGTCTATCCGTTCCGCGACGACGGGCTGGTAAAGGCAGACATTCTCCGGATTCTTGAGGAAAGTGGGATTGGGTTACCTCGTTACACGGAATGGGGGCGGACCCGTTCCGGCTGCTTCTTCTGCTTTTACCAGCAGAAGATCGAGTGGGTTCGCCTCAAAGAAAAGTACCCCGACAAGTTCGAGGAGGCCAAAACCTACGAGTATGCCACGAACAAAGGAGAGGGCGATCCGTTCTACTGGTGCGGCGATGAGCCGCTGGTCGAACTGGAGCGGCCCGAACGCATGGAGGAGATCAAACAGAAGTGGCTCGAACGGGAGGAAAAACGAAAGAAGAACGGCAAGAAGAGGAAGCTCATCAACATCCTTGGCGACGGGGACGAGGATGAAGGGGACACCGGCGGCTGTCTCATTTGCCAACTTTGACACTGATCAGGAGACGCATGATTTCGCAACAGGCTATGCGGTGGATCAGGTTCATACGGCAGTACGGGCCGATCCCCCGCAACGACAACATGTACGATGAGCACATCCGGAAATCGGCCAAGCGCGCCGGTATCCGGCCGCTCGCGTTTGTACATCCCGCCGAGCAGGACGTTCTCGATTTGTTTCGATCGGAACGTCAGGATCGGCGGTCGGTGGTCCTGACCGGAACCGCGGGCGACGGCAAGAGTCACCTGTGCGGAAAAATCTGGACGCTTCTGGGCGGCAGCGAAACGCAATGGTATTCCGACGACGTTTACCACACCCTGGACATTCCAACCGGTGGAGGGATGCTGACCATCCATGTCATTCGCGACCTGACTGCGCTGCCGCCGCACGATGCAAAAGGCCGATACGCCGACAAAGCGGAACTGCTCACGCGCTTCTGCGATTGCCTGTGCGAGCCCGACGAGAAGGTGCAGTTCCTAGTGGCCGCGAACGACGGACAGCTTGTCGAAAACCTGCACCGGCTTCCCACGACCGATAATGTGGCCCGCGTGCGGACCATCGTGGAAACGCTGCTGGTCGATGGCCGAAGGGAGGGTGCTGAGGCACCGCTTACGCTCTTCAATCTCAGCCGCGTTCCCTGCGCCGCGTTGTTCGACTTGGCGCTCGACGTTTTCCTGGAGCATGAAGGCTGGTCGGAGTGCTACGCGAGTGAGGTCGTTGACGGCTTCTTCGGGAATCGCTGCCCCATCCGCCACAATTACGAGCTGTTGAAATCACCGCTGGTCAGGGGGCGGTTGCGGTTACTGTTTGAGCTTTGCGACTGCAACGAGTTGCATGTGCCGATTCGGAGGATGCTGCTGCTGTTTGCCAACGCTATCTTGGGACACGCTGATGCCAAGGACCGGCTGATGCAGGCAGGTGATGTTTCGATGTTCCTGCAGAAAGGCACGACGGCAAAGGCGAGCCTCTTCAACAACCTGTTCGGCGGCAACCTGTCGGAGGTGCGGCGCGATTCGCTCGAAGTGTTCGACTACCTGAATCGGTTCCGCATCGGCCACGAAACGTCGAACCGCGTGGACAACATCCTGATCTTTGGCGAAGCCGACGAAAACCTGAAGCCGTACTTTGACGCCTTGTTGCGTGCCGACTCCATGTACGGGGCAGACGATAGCTACTATGCCGCGCAGCGTTCGTATGTCGAAGGCGACGATGCAGACCCGGCCAACGACGTGTTCCTGCGTCTCTTGATAAGCCAGCGGCGTGGGTTGTTCTTTAAGATCCAGCCGGAGTGGGAGCAGGAACTTTCGCTCTGGGAACTGACCGTGTTCAAGTATGCAGGAGAGTACCTGGAGAAAGTGCTTAAGCCGCTCGGAAACGGCGCACGAGTGGAACGCCCGTTCCTTGCCCGGCTGGTCAAAGGGCTGAACCGGATTTTTGTCGGGATGCTGGTGAATTCCGACCGCGACCTTCTTCTGGCAACCAGCATTTCCTTTTCAAGCTCGAAGGTAAGCCAGGTATTGGAGGACCGCATTCCTGTGACGCCGCGGCTGAACGAGCGGGTGGAACTGGTTCTTGCCAACGGGAAGCCGGCGCTCCATGTGCAGTTTTCACAGGCGATCTCCGCGTCGCTGCCTCTGAACCTGACCCGGTACGAGTTCCTGAGCCGGGTGGCCGAAGGAGCACTGCCGGGGAGCTTTTCAAGGGAATGCTACGAAGACATGCTGGCCTTTAAGTCCCGGCTGCTTACCTGCTTAAACGAACGACGGCGAGGCGAGGGGGGCGCCGAATCTAACACGGTAGCCTTCCACCTACTGACGCTCGATCCTGCGGGCAACCCGCTCGATGACGTTGTGGAGGTGACTCATGGCTGATTTCTCATCCATGCTGCCGCTTCCACCTCGTGAAGATTACCGAGACAACAGCATGTGGGTCGATGAGCAGATGTGGGGCCATCGCCTCTGGGATTCCCAAAGTCCCTGGCTGCTCTTTCTCGAATTCCTCAACGTGGCCGAAGCCAGCCTCCGCAACGGGCAATTGTTCCAAAACGGCAACCATCCCCTGCTGTACAAGCCGTACAAGCGCCTGTACCTGCGGAACATCTTGTTCAACAACCAAGTACTGTCGCGGATCGCCGAGCGGTATCCCGACAGCAATTCGGCGTGGAACGCCTGGCTGGAATGGATGAACACGAATGCGAAGGGAGTCCTGCCCCGGGATTTCCACTATCTAAGGGGGCGATTCCATACGTTCCAGCAGTTCGCTTCGCTGGTAGGCATCCTGCGCGGATCGGCCGTGGAGAGCGAAGCGAACAAGCGATGGAGTTCCCGCTTCGTCTTTCCCTTCGGCCCGAATGCACTTTACGAAGACCTGAATATCTCGCCGGCTGGCAAGGTGAGCCGCGAGTACATCTATTTCGGCCGCACCGGCGAAATCATGTACCTAATGCTCAGCCGCTCCAAGAGGAAGGACGAACTGGCGTCGCGCTTCGCCTCGTTGTTGTCGGGACAGAATCAGTGGAACAAACTCCTGGCGCTATTCCAGCCTGAGGTCGGTGAAGACCAGGAAACACGGGCCAACAGTTTCCTTCCATACTCGCAGCACCCCGTCTTCGACCTCCTTGCCGACGACTGGTTGCACGTGCTTTCCCTGGAACTACCGGGATTCGATGCACTGCCCCATTTGGTGACACTCGGCGCGCTCCATGTGATGCTGTACCAGTTGCGAGTTAGCAGCGAAATCCAGTCCAAGTCCCTGCATTTCATATGCGAGGTCGTAGCCCCGAAAAAGACGCTGGTGCGGGAACTGTCTGCGTTCAACTACCAGGAAAACAGCCTGCTTTCGCAGAAGGCTATCGAAGCGTACCTAGCGGGAATTACTACGTCAGAGCGCTGGCAGCAGGCCAAGTCACAGGCAAGCGCATTTGCCGCGTGCAAGGCGATCCTGGAAGAACTGGTGCGCTGGCCGAACGACCCGGAGGATTATGAAGGCTGTTCGGAACCCGATGCGCTTGCGTCTGAACTCCAGCGGGCGGCGATTGCCCGCCACAAGCAGCATGTGGCCAGTGTCCACCGCCAGTACGGGCGTGACGTGGGTCTGGTGTCGAAGCGTGGCACAAACCGGCTGCGGTACGCTCCGACCGATTCGCTGCTGAAAACGCTGGTCCTGGCAAGTGTCTCGCGCCGCATGGAATACAAAGAGTTTCTCGATGTGCTATTTGCCCGCTACGGCTTTGTGATTGGCGAGCGCGAAGCCGAACGAGTGCTCTCCCACGAAGACTTTGAAAAGAAGGCGTTCCAGACGAACTCGCACCGGCTGGAGCAACGGCTTTCCAGCCTTGGGATGCTCCGCAGGCTCTCGGATGCATGCGCTTACGTCCAGAATCCGCTTGCACGGGGGCAGTCTTGAACATATCAGAACTCATCGGCAAGATTGTCACATTGTTGCTCAAGGATGAACTATCGGGTGAACGTGGTACGCAGTCTGAAGGCACGGCCCGGTTCACCATAGATTGCCTAAGCGCGGAACACACGGCGGCGGTGGCTCGCCAGATTCTTTCCGAACCATCCCTTGCAGCGCAGATCGACCTCAAGCTGCCCAAGGCGTTTCTTGATGGGCAGCAACTTCCCGAGGGGGTGCTGACGTCACTTCCGGCAACATATTTCCGTAACGCAACAACGGAAAAGCCGGTGCTGCTGATTGCAAACACCGGTGACGACGAGGAACAGTCGCTCAAGGAATTCACCCGCATCGGTGGGCCGGAGTTGCAGGAACATCCGGAGTTGTGGGTCAGGGTTGCAAGTGAAGGGCTTTCGCTCTCCGAACAACATGCCAAGTGGTGGGAGAAGGCGCTCACCGGCCTTCAGGATTTGCGTGTCGCACCGCTGGACCGGATTGCGGGCTACGTCTTGCAGACACGTTCGGCGATCCAGGCCGAAGGGTATCCCATCCACCAGGCGCTGGGGGTCGCCCTTCCGGCACTTCGGCTGCCGAAAGATTCGGTGTTTTCCAGTCGCGTCAAAGAAGGCTCGCGGGGACATGTCTCCGCTTGGAAGAAGGAATACAGCGCGGGATTCCGCAGCCGTGGCTGCTACCTACTCAAGCAGACGCCTTCCCAGCTTCTACTGGGCGAGGAGGAACTGGGGATCGCCTTTGAAAATGCCATCGACGCCATTCCTGTCGGGCTTCACCCGGCCATTGAAGCGTTCATTCATGCTCCGAGCGGTTGGAATGCTGATTCGGCGACGCTTTCCGAATGTGAATGGGAACAGGTACGGCCCCTCTTCGACGGCGTGAAACGGGAGAAGTTCAACCTCGCGAAAGAGACGATCCACTTCTTCGATGAACGGGAGCCGGAACTCCTGTCCGATGAGGAACGTCAATTTCTCCAGAGCCTGGTGACCCGTTCCGGCAACGAACCTACCGATGACGACACAGAGTTTTATGAGGCGCACCGTAATGAACTGAAGGAAGACCGGAAGCTCAAGTCCGCTTGGGATCGTTTTGTCTTCGGCAAGGCTCGGGAAACCGATGACTTTCTGCTTGGCATTGCCATGTGCATGGAATCGCTCTTCAGCCAGGGTGAGGCGGGAGCCAAGCGCAAGCTCAAGGTCAGGTGCGACCGGGCCACGAAGAAGGAACTGAAGGATCTGAATGTCGATGCGGGCTTGTATTTCGCCCTGCGTTACGCCGGGGCCAAGGCGCTCTTCGGCGACCGGGTATCGTGGAATGTCGGCCAACTTTTCGACTTCCCGAAGCTGGTCGCTGAATGGGGACAGCAGAAGAAGACAACGCTCAACCGTTCGACGGCCAAAGCTGCGATTCAGCTTAAGTTCGTCCTGGAACTTGAGGTCGATGTCTCGACCGGTGGCACGCAATCCTATTCGACGCAGTTGCTGTGGAAGTACGAACCGAACGCCGTGTCGTCGCAACTCGTTGATGACTGGAACCGGTTGGCCGAACACCCTCTCGTTTACTGCCGCGCGCTCCAGGAGCCGGTCAGCACCAAAGGCACGCTCCAGACGGTGGACCTGGCAAACGTGAAGACTTTTGTCCCCGCCTACGATCGGGATCGCGGCTCCTTCGTAAGCGTCTACAAGAAGCCAGACATCGCCATTCAGTTCCGCGCCAACGTGAAGGAGGCCGTCGACCAGCGACTAGTGACCGAAGCTCTAGGGGCGTTGATCGAAACGAAGTTCGGTGAGTTCGAGGCGGAGTACACGAAGGCGATCAAAGACCTGTGCGCGGCCGGGCTGCATAGCAGTTCGCTGCGCTCACAAGCCGTAGCCTACTCAGGGCTGCTGGATGTCATCGTCCGGCAGGCCAAGGGCGACCGCAACCGCGAGTTGCTTCTGCGACCGCTACTGTCGATTGGCGCGGCCCACATCGAAGGCGGAACGACCGCGACCGTGGTTACTCCGTGGCATCCGTTGCGGCTTTCGGCCATGCAGGTAAAGGCCGCGATGGCTGTGGGACTCGTGCGGCACTTGCTTACCGCCCCGGAAGTGTTCTTTGGCGACACGCGGCTCTACTTCAAGGACTTGGCGCAGGAAATGTCGCACCCGTTCTACCCGGAGGTCGTGCTGGGGTGGCGGGGCAACAAGCCCGAGTTGATGGCGATGACTGATGCGATGCAGGACTACACGCTCCATGAATCGCCGATCATCAATGACACTGAACCGGACGACACGAACGAAAATCCAACGACGGGAAGCAACTGCGTCCTAGAACTGGTCCAGCGTTACCTCACGCTTCACCCGCATGAACACGCCAACATGTCCGTGGTGCTATACAACTGCGATTCGGCACGTCTGCCGCAGGCGGTAGTGGATCGCATTGGGCAGCTTTACGAAGACGAAGACGACGTTCGCTGCCAGGTACTGCTTCGCCACGGCGACGCCAGCCGCCTGCGTGACCTGTACCGCGCTATCATCAGCCAGGGGGATGCGGACGTTGACTCATTCAACGCGAGCGAAGCGACACAGGATTTCATGGCCAGGCTGCGCATCTGTATCATAGCTGACCAGGCGCCGCCACCTAATCCCAAGGACGGCTGCCCTTACGACATCGTGTTCTCGCAGGACGTGATCGCTCGTCACTCACAGGTCGAATGGTATCCAGAAACGGCCACGCCCGTTTCGATGGACACGCTTGTTCCGGCGCGGTGGTCGCGCCGCCGTGCTGCTGCCATCGACGATATGAAATCCGTCGTTTACCTGTGCTGCCCGGTACAAACGGCGGAAGGCTGGAGCTTCCTGACAGCTCTTACCACGTTCCTCAAAGGCGATTGGGACGAGAATGAGGGGAAGAGACTCCTGCCCGCCCGGCAACTGGATTTCCGGGACAATCGCACGGCTAGGATTTTCGAGGAGACTCACAATCTGGGCAACTGGGTAGTTAACTACGACGAGCTTCTGGATCGCCGTCAACTACTGAACCTGCACGTGCGGGTGATTCGCTACAAGCAGTCCACGACTCAGGGACGTAACGTCATCATCTCGTCGAAGGCCCCCTTGGGTTTGCTCATCTCGATGGTCTTGCAGCGGATCAAGGCCTTGAACCTCGGGCTGTCCGACACGCAGTGCCGCGAGCTGGCGGAGCGATTTGTCAATGACGCCAACGACGTATCGGGCGACATCGTGCTGCGGGCTGCAAAACGGGGGCGTAACGCGAGTGAGTTGATGGGTATCGTCCTCAGCCGGTTCCTGCTGCGGCACGAGTTGGGTCAGCGGCGTTACCACGGATGGTACTTCTTGGACGACTATGCAGACTGGCTGGGCCAGCGCGAGGAGCAGATTGCCGACATCCTGTGTTTGTCCCCCGAGGTCACGGAAGAAGGTACCCTTCGCCTTACCGTCCTTGTGTCGGAGGCGAAGTACATCGAACTTGCGGGGCTGTCGACGAAGCGCAAGGAATCGCAGAAGCAGTTGCGGGATACGGTCAAGCGCATCAACGAAGCCGTCTTCGGCGCGCCCGAACGGCTGGATCGTGACCTCTGGCTTGCCCGCCTGTCCGACCTGATTCTGGATGGGGTCCAGTTCCCGGCGAATGCCCGGATTAACCTCGCGGACTGGCGGCGGGCCATCCGCGAAGGCGCGTGCGAAATCGCTATCCGCGGCTATTCGCATGTGTTTGTATGGGGACCGGATGACCCTTGCGACTGCTCGTCCTTTGCGCCAGTGGCCGAACTGGAGGGAGCATACCAGGAGGTCTTCGGACGTCCTGAACTCCGTGAGTTGGTTCGCTGCTACTTCGAGAATCGCGACCCACTTACCTTGAGGCGGAATCTCGCGCAGCAGGATGTCTGGTCCGAAATCGAATACCAGCGACCTACGGACTGCGCGAAGATCAAGGTACCGCACATCCACATACCGGAGATCAACGACGAGCCTCCAACCGCCGATAGGGGGACAGGTGGAAGCCCCGTTTCTCCTCCCGCGCCCACGACGCCGGGCGGCGATACGAAAATGCCGGTGCCAAAATCCGGGGAGCAGACACAGGCACGTCCCGGTCCGAAGTGGGCATATCCTGGAATCGTCGGTGTTGTGTCGGGTGCGCAGCCCCATGCCGAATCGAACGACGACAGCGAGTGGCTACACTCAGTCGAGATCAAGACGAAACACGCGCTTCAGCAGTTTCAGCTTCAAGCAAAGGTGGTATCGAGCACGCTTACCCCTAACTGTGCTCTGATCAAGTTCGCGGGCAGCTCTAACCTGACGGTCGAACAGGTCAGCCGGAAGCGATCCGAGTTGCTTACCACCTATGGCCTGAATGTCGTGGCAATTCGTCCCGAACCGGGACTGGTAAGCCTTTCGATTGAACGGCCCAAGCGACGGGTGATTCGGACGCCGGAACTTTGGGCGCGGTGGCAACCGGCACCTAGTTGGGGCAACCGCTCTTTGCTCATCGGCGTGAGGGAGGACGACGGAGAGTTGCTGTTTCTGTCTCCCGGTAAAACCCATGCCCCGCACACGCTCATCGCCGGTTCAACAGGAAGCGGTAAATCGGTCCTGATGCAAAACATCATCCTCGCCATTGCAGCGACGAACACTCCGGGCCAGGCCCGCATCGCGCTGATCGATCCGAAACAGGGCGTTGACTATTTTGCGTTCGAGAGCCTGCCGCACCTGGACGGCACGCTCGTGGTCGAGCCTGACGCGGCTATTGCCAAGCTGGAGCAACTGGTTGCGGAGATGGACGCCCGGTACGGAAGGTTACGAGCCGCCCGTTGCCCGAGCCTGGACGAGTACAACAAGCGATCCAGTGAAGCTGACCGCCTTCCGGTCATCTGGGTGGTCCACGACGAATTCGCCGAGTGGATGATGGTCGATGATTACAAGGAGGCGGTGACGAACATCGTCGGCCGCTTGGGGGTAAAAGCCCGCGCCGCTGGAATCCACCTGGTCTTCGCGGCGCAGCGGCCGGATGCCAACGTGATGCCCATGCAGCTACGGGCGAACCTCGGCAACCGGCTCATCCTCAAGGTGGACTCAGCAGGCACGTCCGAGATTGCCCTGGGCGAACCCGGTGCCGAATTCCTGCTTGGGCACGGGCACCTTCTTGCGAAACTCGAAGGCACTCCGGGGCTTTGTTTTGCCCAGGTACCCTTGGCGGACGCCGACTTCGTCGATGCAATCGTAAACTCAATGACCCACGGTTGATGAGACATGGGGATAGTGACATGAGAAATCCGGATTGGGTACGCGAAGAGGTTATTCTGGCAATGGATCTCTATTTGCGCGCCGGCCGGAAGCAGCTTCCGCCTAGCCACGACGAAGTAGTTCGGCTCAGCCAACTCCTTAGCTGCCTCCCGATACATCCACCTTCGTTACGGGACGAGAACTTCCGAAATCCCAATGGTATCTCAATGATTCTGGGGAACCTCCTCGGCATTGACCCTTTGCATAACCAACCGGGGCTATCCAAGAACAACCAATTGCAGGCATCCATCTGGAAGGAGTTTATGGATGTCTCTTCTCTGTTGCACCGCACGGCCGAGGCGATTCGAGCCGTTGCATCCTCGGAGGATCTCGCGGATAGTGCTGACTCAACTGGCGAAGAATGTGTATTTCCTGAAGGATACGTGCTCACGAGGCTGCATATTTTTCGGGAAAGAAACCGAGCGGCAGTCGATTCCAAGATCGACGAGGTCTGGTATCGAGAGGGCCAACTTGCCTGCGAGGTGTGTGAGTTCGATTTCCTTGAAGTTTATGGCGAAGTGGGACGAAGGTTCGCTGAATGCCATCACACCATCCCGCTTGCCGATGCAGCATTCAGACGGAAAACACGGATCGCTGATTTGGCAATTGTCTGCGCGAATTGTCACAGGATGTTGCACCGCGCGCGGCCTGTGCTAATCATTGAAGAACTCAAAAGCCTCGTTGCACGGCACAAGCACACGCAATATGGAGGCGTGTCGTGAGTAGCCCTATCTACCTCGACAACAATTCGACGACTCCCGTCGATCCGGTGGTGTTCGAGGCGATGCAGCCTTACTTCACCGAGTTCTGCGGTAATCCATCCAATCAGCACCATTCTGCCGGAAGCAAGGCGGCACGCGCTGTTGAAAAGGCGCGGTCGCATGTCGCCGCCGCGATTGATGCGGAGCCTGATTCCATCGTCTTCACGAGCGGTGCAACCGAAAGCAACAATCTTGCGATCCTTGGCGTATGCCGGGCAATTCGTACCTCGCCGGGGCACATTATTACGTCGGCCATCGAGCACAAAGCGGTTATCGAACCGTTCCGCTATCTGGAGAGAGCCGGATGGAAAGTGACGTTTCTGCGACCAGACAGTCAGGGCATTGTTGACTGGCAGGCCGTGGAGGATGCCATCACGCTGGAAACGGTATTGGTGAGCATCATGGCAGCGAACAATGAGGTAGGCACGATTCAACCTGTCGAACGGATCGGAGAGGTGTGCGACCGGCACAGTGTAATGTTTCACTGTGATGCCGCGCAAGCCCTCGGCAGGATACCGATTGACGTTGGCCAGTGGAACGTTGATCTGCTCAGCCTATCCGCGCACAAGGCATATGGTCCCAAAGGCACCGGAGCTTTGTTCGTTCGGGAGAAAGTTAAGGCGGACATCCTCGCACCGATCAGCTTTGGCGGGGGTCAGGAGTCCGGCATCCGCCCGGGAACACTCGCTGTACCGAACATCGTCGGTTTCGGTGTCGCTTGTGAACTGGCAACCTCGAGCCTTGCTGCGGAGACAACTCGCCTTCGGATGCTTCGGCAATCGTTGCTCGCAAAGCTCAGGAGTTGCTGCCCGGACATGGTCGTTCATGGACATCCGATGCATTCCCTTCCCGGGTTGTTGTCCGTTGCCTTTCCCGGAGTGGATGGCGACCAATTCTTGTTCGCGATTCGCGATGTGGCCATTAGCCAGGGTTCGGCCTGCACCGCCGGAAGCCCCGAACCTAGCCATGTGCTTACTGCCCTCGGTGTGGGATATGAGCTGGCCCGGTCAAGCTTTCGTTTTGGCATCGGGCGGTTTACGACGCCTGAGGACATCGAAGCCGCGGCAACCGAAGTAGCTAGGGTTCTCGCCATCCTTCGATAGGTTGCCTATGTCGGCGAGTGTTTCGCACTCTGTATTCCGGGAAGCAGGGGTGATGGTAACCAATCAGGACGTATGTAATACTTAAACGCATGAAATCCCCTGCCGTCTGGAAAATCACCGATATCCTGGTGACCGCGCTCATTACGCTGGTCATTGGTCTACTGTTTGCCTGGTGGTCCGGCGTGGTGGTATTTCTTGCTGGACTGGCACTTATCTTCCACACTAAGGGAAAGGGTCCAATGTGGTTGTACAAGGAGTGGATCTCGAATAGAAGGGAGTCTGACGAATGGCTCGAAGAATTGCATGACGACTTGCGGCGTCGGCAGATCGGTCCCTACGAGTGGCGGGATTGACTGCCGGACCCTATTCGTCCTTATCCTTGAAGAACCTGTCTTTTAGCTGATCAAGCTGCTTTTCGTTGGGCAACGACTGCTCGACACCGTTCGTGATTGCATCGCCCAGGAGCATCTGATTGTCGCGGTCAGTACGTCCACCAGCTTCGGTTTTCACCGTATTGCCGGATTCCCGGACATCGCGCTCCCCGCGGTTGATTATATTGCTGCTGCTGGCGCGCTCTTCTTCCACTTCCTTTTTGATGGTGGCGAATCCTTGGCGGACCTGAGCCTCGTTCGGGACGCCGGCATGCGTGGCCGCGTGCCGGGCGGAACCCTGGAATTCGGCCGCTCGGTCCCGGATTCCGCCGGTCCCGGTCTCGTTGTTTGATACTCCGGACTTGTATGTTTGGTTTTTAGCCAACACATTGCCCCTGGTTGGCGTCTCCCGCACCCCTGCAAGTTCCAGACCCTCCCGCCGTCCGTATTCCTCGGCATAATGGGAGATGACCCCCATGGCCATGGCGTCGCCTGCCGCCGCGCGGGCAAACAGGGTGTCCACATCGCGGTCGGTCCATTTGGGATCGAGGCTGCCGGGACGCGCAAAGACTCCCTTCTCGGCGCCGATCATGTGACCGCGCACTTGCATCGCCATATCGGCGCTGAAGGCAAAGCTCTGTTCTTCGACCCGGGACTGCGCCTCATGCCAAGCGGCAGTCTCCTGCAGGGTGGCAATGGTGGCGTGGCGGTGGCTGACCTGTTCCAGCAGACCGCCGGCAAGTTCCCGCGCCAGGGCATCGCCGGTTCGCTGATGGACTCCGGTGGCCGTGGCATGGCCAGCATCCATGGTTGCCTGCCAATTTTGGCCAAAATGGGTATCCTGGACATATCGCGCAGCCTCGTGCCAGTCCTCTTTTATTTGCGCGTCACTACGGCCGCTAAGCAGCAGTTCTCCACGCAGAGCGACTGGACTAACAAGGTCGAGCAGTTTCGGGTTTTGGGCGGCCAGCGAGGCCAACCCGAGTATCTGAGCCGCTTGACTCGCGCTGTATCCCCGATTCTTACCAAACTCATCGGCAAGCCGCTGTGTCTCGCCGAATTCCCGGCGAAACGCCGCCATGTCGGACCGGTTCCAGTCGAGGTTCACACTGGTCTCCGTGGCTGTCTGGCCGACGAAACGTTCCATGTTGCTGTAGTTGGCCGACGTAAGGGTTGCATAGTCGGCTAACTGAGTCTGCGCCGCTTGCAGCGATTCGGTTGCCTGCGTGTTGACCGAGGACTTGATCGCATCACTGATGCTGGCTGAGAAGGGCAGGGTGGAGTGCGGCACATCGACATACCGGCCTTCCGGCGTGGTGGTATACGCCGCGCCCGTTGCCGGGTGGGTCAGGGTCGAGACCCCTGTGCGCCAGGTAGGGCTCTGATTCTGCTGCCACCAGCTGGCGTTCCCGATGCTGGTATTGCCGAGGCTGATGTTCCCGGCGGAGGCTTCGTCGGCCGCCTTGCTTACCGGGGCCTCGTAGCTCTGGGCCACGCGGCTGGCGAGACTTGCCATCATGGCGCCGCCCTGGTTGACCACCAGATACGAGATCATTGGGATGGAGAGACTGAGATAACCGGCAATAAGGGCGGCATCGCTCATGACCTGGCCAAGGCCGGTGTAATTAGCCAAGGACAACACTGTACTGCCGTCGGGCAGCAGCAGACTGCTCATGGCCGGGTAATGACTGTAGAGTGTCATGGCGAAGTGCAGTACAGCATAGAGCGGCGCCCACAGCTGGATCCAGACCAGGCTCTTCAGGTACGTCATCGCCACCTTCGCCACACTCGGCAGCATGGCCAGAAGAAAGACGATGGGGAAGACCGCATAGATAAACGCCTCGAACAGATTGCGCAGGATCGGCAGGGTGCGTCCCGCCAACTCGCCCAAGACGGCATAGGTGGTGCGCCGTTCCTGTTCGGCCCGCGCCAGTGCGAAATCCTGGGCGGCCGCGGGTGCGCCGGCGCTGGCGGCGAACTGACTCAGGCCGCGTTTCAAGGCATTCGAGAGCGCATTCTGCCGGATGATTTTCTCGGCGCTGACGCTCAAGCCCGTGAGGTATTGATAGGAGACCGGCATGGCAGCCGCGAATTTCGTAACGGCCGCGGTGACTGTGGGGGCCTTGACCAGTTTTGCACCGTAGTATTGCTGGGCGCGGGTGACATCGTCGTTGAGGTCCGTGCCGAGCTGAGTGCCGGCGCCGTCCCGACATCCGAGGATCAGACGATTATTCGCCGCGTCGTGGTAGGTGAAACTCTGGGAGACCGAGGTGTGTGCCTGAATATAGGCCCACAGATCCGAGGCATTGAACAAGTCATCCCAGCCGTAGCGTCCCAGCAGGATGTCGTAGAAGACGCAGGACTGCCAGAAGTCGCTGAAGTTGGCGGCCAGGCGGCTGTCGGTGATCTCGAAACGGGTGGAGGCCTCCACCAGATACTGCCCGAACAACATACCGTTCTGCTGGTACTGCATCTCGTTCGGCAGGCTGAACACGGTCTCATAGGCGTGCGTCAGCCAGTCGCCCACCAGACTCGCCGTGCCGGCGGCCATGCCCAATCCCATCGGCACATTGGAGACCACAGAGGACTGGGTGGGATCGATGCGATCGGTGATGATGACATCCACCTTCGGCACCATGAAGGCGAGGTAGATGAGGATGATGCCGAACAGCCACTGCAGGTTCATGGCGCGCTGCTGGAAGGCGCCTTCGATCAACACCCACAACAGGCCGATGAGCGCCGTCATCTTGAGCGCGGTGAGATAACCGCCGTTGCCGGTGATGGCGGCGACGCCGTTGAATACCAGGCGCAGGAATTCGCCGCCGCCGTAGGTGAAGATCTCCCAGCTCATCTCTGAAATCCGTTATTGTGACGACGACCACACCAGATTGCGGAACATCCCGGGGGACAGTTTTCCGACCAGAGCCTTCTCGTACTCGCGCACCCGCTGGGTGAACACCAGTGCCTCATCAAAACTCAGGCGCACATCGTCCTTGTAGGCGCGGATCTCGTGGCGCGCCGTGTTCACGCCCTCGTGAAACTCCTTGATGCGGGCATCCTCCTGGTTGTCCAGGGCAAGGGTTGAGGCCGTGAGCTTGCCGAGCAGGTCATTCAGATAGCTGTAGAGGATGTCCTTGGCGATGAGCGTGGCGTAATTGTCGATCTCGGGCGCGAGCGCGCCGGGGATATAGGCCACGCCGACGGTGAGGTACTTGTGGACCGGCAGCGAGGTGGAGGCGAGCAGGCCGCGCTGTACCTCATCAAGCGGGGTGTCGCTGTGTATCCTGGTCACGATGTCATCGAGGATCACCCGCACCTTATCGACCAGCCCCTGGTGGACGGTGACGGTGTGCGAGCCGGTCATCTCGGTGCAGGCGAATTCATCGTCCGTCCCGTTGGAGCAGGCCTTCACGTCGATGCTGCCGCCTTCCAGCAGCACCCGGAGCAGATCCTGTCCGCCACTGCCGATGAGGACGGAGGGTATCGTCTGGTAGGTCGTGGTGGTGTCCTCGCTCCCGGGCTGGTCCACCTTGATGATCACCGTGCCGGACAGGTTCATCATGACCTGGGCGAGGTCCTTATCGTTCACGAAGAAGGGATTGCGCATCATGGCGCGCCAGGCGAGATTGCCTTCGGTCACCATGAGCTGCTTCATCGGACTGTTCTGGAGGGTGGCCATGCGCTCGCCGCCCGTGGTGCAGGCCACCTCGGCCTCCGACCAGCTCTCTCCGCTGCTGTTGACCCGCTCCATGATGCAGGCCTGCTTCGACATCCCGAAGGATTTGAGCGCCCCGCCGGCGAGCGCGGCGCCGGCCTCGCAGCTGTTGATGCTGTTGAGGCCGTACTTCTGCGCCCAGGTCTGGATCTGCTCCAGGGTGGAGGCGATCTGCGGGCTGATGGTGCGCAGCGCCAGCAGGAAAGCCTGGCTCACGGCCACCGAACCGATGTTCTGCAGCATGCTGACGAACTCCGAGGCATTGATGAAGGAAAAGCCCCCGCTGAAGAAATCGATGCCGCCGCAGCCGCTGCGAAAGCGGGGCCACTGCACTGAGAACAGGGTGTAGTTGCGTTGCGGCACGCGCAAGAGAACGCCGCCGCCGGTGTAGTAGCCCGCACTCTGGCCCTCATACACGCCGGGCTTGGTGACCGTGCTGAAATTGATGTCGTTGAAAAAGGTGTCCATGTCGCTGGCCATGTCCGCCCAGGCGGTCGGCGCCAACAGGCCGATCCATAGGGTCAGAACGAAGAGGACTGTCTTACTCATCACCATGGCTGAGGTCTCCCGGGAGTTGTGCCTGCACCAGCGGTTCCGCCTCCTGCCCGCTCATCAGGGTGTAGATGCGCTGCCTGAGCTCCGAATCACTGACGTATCCGAAGGCGACGGGATGGATGGTGCGGTCCCTGGGATTCACCAGAAACACGGCGGGCACCGTATCCACCTTCAGTTTCTCGGCGATGTCGGCGTTGTTTCGTGGCGCGGGAAGTCGGGCAGTGCGCCCCCATCCAGGCTGATGGGAACGATCCGAAACCCGTAGGTTTCGGCGAAGGCCTTCAGTACCGGGGCGAAGCGATGGCAGAAGGGACAGGAGCCTTTGAAGAAGAAAAACAACCCGTGGGTGCGCGCCGTATCGGCCAGGAATTCGTCGACCCGGCGCAGCTTCTCATCGTTGAAGACCTGCACGGCCTGATCGTTGACGGGATGGGTCAGGCGGGTGTCGAGATCCGGCGTGGTCCACACCACCCGCTGCCAGGCCTGCGCGAACTCGCCCGCGCGGTTCATGGCCAGCTGATTCAGCTGCAGGTAGGCCTTCACGTTGTCGTCGGTGGGCTCGAGGATCGCGCGTGCCCTGGCGCTATCGACCTGCTTCTGAAACGCCGTCATCCTCTCCAGGGGATCGGCTGGTGCTGGCGGCTGGGCTTGGGGTTCGGCGGGTGTCTGTGGTGGAGCGGGATCCTGATACCAGAACCACCCCTCGGCATGGCGGTGATAATAGACCCGGAGGCCGTTGTCCTCCGCGTGTGCGCCGCTGATGGCCAGGAGCCCCGCCAGCAATGGCCAGAGCTTCACGGCAGGAGGCCCTGGATGCGCTGCTCGATGATCTGCTGCATCGCCGTTCCGGACGGCCGGTCGGCCGAGGCCGCATTGGCGTAGGCATCGGCATAGAATTCGCTGAAATCGATCTGCGAGAAATCGATGCTCGTCAGCTCCTCCGGGGTGAAGCCCCGGCAGTCCGGGTTTTTAGGAGATCCCCAGCCGAGGCCGAGCTGCGGCCGGCCCTGCTCCTGGATGATGCGTCCGAGTTTCGAATTGAAGCAGCAATAGGTGTTCTTGCGCGTAAGGCAGCCGAACAGGGAATCGTGACTGCAGTAGTCGCCGATGGCATGGCATTGTCCGGCCTGCCGTTGCTGACCGAGGATCTTCTCCTCCTCCGAGCACTGTGCGAGCGACAGGTCGATCCCCCAGCCGCTGTCCTTGCAGCAATTGGAGAAGCCGAGAACGGTCTTGTCACAGCGCAGGTCCTGACCCTTGAAGACCACCATCTCCGTGGTGTTGAAGTCTTGGGCGGCGGATTCAAGCGATCCGAGATGACTTGCGGCGAGGGCAAAGTCCGAATTGGGCGTGTAACCGGTGTCGAAACAACTGCCGTCGAGACAGAAGGTCTGCCCGCCGCAGTCCATCACGGTCTGAGAGACCGCGTTGCCCTGCGGGCAGCGGTAGGACTGCCGGTATTCGTAACAACTCCCGTCCGGCAGGGTGGTCACACAGGTCGAATCGATCTGGCTGCAGCCGCGGTCCCGCAGTTCCTGACAATAGGGCTCCTCGCGGGTCTCACCCGTGGCGCACTGATAGGTGAGGTCATACCGCCAGCAGTCGCGCGTGACCGGGATGCCGTCGATCACCCGGGTCTCCGCCGGCTCGGCGCAGGTCTGGGATTGCTGCACGCATAGTCCGGATTGAACTTGTTGATCCAGCGTGCTGCAGCCGTCGTCCCAGGTTTCCGACCATTGGCAGTCGCAGTATTGAGTCGCCTTGAACCGGGCCCAGCCTTCTCCGGCTCCGGCAACCACCACGCGCATCTCGATGGTGTTTGACCCGGTGTGCAGATACGGCTTGATGTCGATGTTGAGGTTCATGTTCCAGCTCGTACTGAGTTCGCAGGCGCCGAAACTGGCGGGGCCATACTGCACGCGTTGGAGTGTCAGTCCGGTAAAGACTTCGTAGGTATCGATGTCCAGACGATCACCCCCGTAGGGGCCGATATAGACCGGATGGCCGTTTACCGAGAGGCTGATCCAATCGTCGAAGCCCGCCTGAATCAGGGTGAACTCCTGGACCTTGTCGATATCCGTGATGGTGAAGGTGGTGCTGCGATCGAACACCGCGCAGTACCCGCTCCAGTAATTGTTGCTCAACGTGCCGATCGTCAGCGTGGGGTAGGTGTAGGTCCAGAGCATATCGCTCTGTACTGACTCCAGATTGATGCCGCCGGCATCGCATTCGATGGGTCGGGTGCACGTGAGGTTCAGCGTCTTCTGGCAACTCAGGGACTGGTCCAGCCCCCAGGCCGTGCAGACCTCATCGGTGTAGGTGGCCGGGGCCACGGTCGTCGTGACAGGCTGACAGTCACTGTATTGCCCCGTGAGTTGCTGACCCAGCAGCGCCTGCGGGTCGGCCGCGATGGCATCGCCGCGCTGGACGATCGGGTCGGTCCGGTCGAGGGTGAACAGCGGGCGGCTCAAGGCGCTGTCCTGCACATAGCTGCCGACGGGACTGTCGGGCAGGGCCTGTCGAGCGGTATCCTCGATACCCAGTCCGGCGCCGTAATACCGGGTCTCTGGCACATCGGTGCCCTGGTAGCCGGGGACGGTCGAAAGATCGGGATTCGTAGCGGCATTCGATATAGTCGGATTATTCGTGATACCCAGTTTCTTGCCAAGCAACAGGGCCTGGTCGCGGGTGAGTTCCTCCGCTGATAGACCGATCGGCAGGCCGAGACACAACACCATCATGACGGCGAAACGGTTTCCGATCATGGCTGCGCCTCCAGGCGTTTATGCCACTGCTCGGCGCGTAGTCCCAAGGGTGTGCCCGTGCCCTCCCGTGCCATGACGCCGAGGGCGTAGGCAAGACTCACATCGCCTGCCAGTTTCAGGTGATCGGGTACGGGGCAGCCGGCGGGCGTGCAGGGGGCGGCGGCATCCAGCAGGAGGATAAAGGTCGGGACTTTATCCACGCCGAAGCGCTCGAACAGGGTGGGATCGATGGCCAGCGACGGGGCGGGACCATCAACCACATCCTTGCCGGGTTTTCCGGTGCCCAGCAGTTCCCCTATACGCTCCACGGTGCGCTTCATGGAGTTATCCACCATCCCGCGCAGCACCAGCGGTGAACCCGTGCGCTCGGCATCGCGCAGCAGCGCACGCAGAGAATCATCCGGCATGGAAAAGGAGATGAATACCAGTGGAGGTGGATCTCCATCCCCGGAGGTTGAATCTTGTGGAATGGTCAGTTGCGGATCGGCGAGTAAGGCTCGAATATCTTCCTGTGCTTTGGTCAGGGACCTTACGTCAACAACGGGGGCAATCACACTGGCCGATCCGGATACCCTGTCTTGGCTAGCGCGATTGGCGTCCGCGATGCCCTGTTCCCCGTTTATTCGAATCTGTCGGTTGAAATCCTCGTCCTTGCTTAGACGCCTTGCCTGCTCGACGGCATCCTGAGAGCGAGTAGTTGCGGAGTTAAGGTCCTCCCCAGTAGGCGTTGCTGCCCACAAGGTCGGAGCCGTCATCAGGCAAAGTCCGATAGACATCATCGTGGTCAGAATGCGCAACATACTTTCTTTCTCCAGACGAGATAGGCCCAGTCCTCGCCGCGGACCGGAAACTCGTGTCCCGCCGCCCAGGGAATCGTCACGCGGCCGAATGGCTGCGCGGTAAAGGGTGTGGGAATGGGATACAGCATCTGCGTCTTGTATTGGGATTTGCGCAGGATGGGCAGGGGCAAGGGCAGACACATCGCTGCTTGGCTGGAGGTATCCAGCTCCAGCATCTGGCGGTGGAGCTTCGCTGCCATGCGCTGCACCAGAAGCAGGGAACTATCCACACCGCCTTCGTGGTGTTTCACGTTACCGTCGATGGGATACATGGATCCCTGACAACCGGCGCACCAGAACAAGGGATCAAGCGGAAATCCCGTGGTGGCCGCGACGCAATCGGCGGCACAGGCGGCCTGGGCGGCGGGGTTCGCGAACAGTGCTGCCTCCGGGTTGATCAGGAAGGCGAGCTCGTCATCCTCCCACAGCGGATCTAACTCGGTGAGGTAGAGCACGTCGAAGGATTCCGGCTTTACGCAGGAGATATCCGTCAGCAAGTTCATCCATGAGAGCAGGGGATAGATGTACCAGTGAACGTGGTAGAAGGCTTCCTTCCTGTCGCTGGTCTTGGCATTAGTGCCTGCAGGGGCAGCTAATGATCCCAAGGTGACTCCACCCAACAGGGGTGAACAAAACGGCGTACGTACCACCTCGGCGACCCGTGCCGGCTCCCAGAACCCGGCGCCAAATCCGATCCGGATAAAAACGGGTGGCGGGGCAGGACAGGTACAGATCAGAGGAACGCTATCACCGGAATCCTCCATACCGAAATTCACCTTGAGTGGTCCGATGCTGATTGGGAATACGCATTTCCAGCACACGTCGGTGAAGGGGTTGGGGAAACGCCCGTAGCAGGGCGGGTCGGCAGATGCCTGTGGTGTGGGTAGGCAGGTCAGCAGCACGGTCAGGCCTATTACGAATAGACCCCGATGGAATAGCGGGTGTTTCATGGCGCCCATCGTGGGCAGCCGCGGTGCAGAGAGGAAGAAAAAACGTTATTTCAGGCGCGAGGAGGTTTTAGGACAGGTTTCGAGGATGTGAAATGATTGACTCGAAACAGGTCGACATCGATACGGGCTAGCGGTGTAACACCCGTTTGCTATTCGCATCGTTAAAATTATGGTCGATTAGACCTTTCTAATGGAACAAGCTTTTGATCCAGTTCCAGATGTCAGTAAGCCAAGACTGCGCTGGTTGTAAGTAGTAGTCACGCTTTTCAGCCTCATCGTATGCGCGGCCTTCTTCGATCTCCGTTTGTCCCATGGTTCGTGCCCTTATCACCTGGCTGTTACGGATCACGTAATGTGATTGGCATGGGTGATTCCAGTTCCCGATCGACGGGTAGAGAGAGATTTTCCCACCGACATCGGTAAGGCGGTACTCGGTGGGGCGAAGGGGCGTGACGATCTTGGTTCCACACCCGCAGCAGCAACGATGGCAGGCGGTGCTGAACTGCCGCGAGATATAAAGGATCCCATTCTCCAGTGTCTTGGGGAAGGACTCCACGTAGATGGGCCTAATTGTGCTAATCCTCACAGCACTACGCCCTTTATCAGACTGCCGGTCTGGACGTTGTAGAGACTGTGGTATTCGTTGGCATCGTCGCCATAGAATCCCAACCACTTTTTCCATCGGACGACCGCGAATGCGGCGTTCAGCATATTCAAGTCCGCCACCTGGATATTCCGATATATGTTGTTTTCTGAGCCGTCGGCAAACGACACGACCTGCTCGATGTGGGCATTTACAGTGGGAGTGCCAACTGTAATCCGAACCTGACCTCTCAGAGCAACATCGCGATCCAGCGATACATCCATCCCGACATCAATGAACGGAATCTTTTCCGACAAGAGAAAGTCCACAATCACCTTTTTCGCTTTGGGATCGTCTATGGCAAGGAAAACGAAACTCATGTCGCGAAGCTCAGCCAGCTGCGGTGACTTGACGTGATAGGGATGTCGTACGATGCCCTTGCGCATGCGGTCGTATATGGTACCGAACCAGTCGACCTTTTTCGGCTTCGTAAGATCCTCCTTGGCGGGGGCGCCAGGCGCACGAAAGGCATTGTGGAGTTCGAGCTCGTCGCCATCGAAGAGGTGTATCTCCCCCACAGGGGACTTGGCAACGAGGTCGAGTATGTACGATCCCGTGCCGCCTAGCCCGATGATCGCCAACTTGCCGACGAGGAGCTTTGCCGTCGCGGCTCCAATCCCCGCTCGAGTGGTTGCCATATCTGGGTAATAGAAGACGCTTGCCTGAGCTTCGACTACGGCTGGGACAGGCCTATCGAGCTTTGGTGTGCAGGTGGGATTGATTTGGACGGCAGGCGGCCAGATCAAGGCGATGTAGGTGGTCAGCTTGATGTAATAGTCGGGATAGGGAATCGGACCGTTACCAGATTTTAGCTTCCTGGACATGCCGACCCGAGTTTTAATGCCATCGCCCTTGTCCTCGGGCTCCGTGTTTGCGATGAGCTCATCCAAGGTCCTGCCGGTGTAATCGCATGGTGGGTCGTTGCCGATCCACCAGCACTGGTGGTTCGCCACCGGGTGTCTAACCTTGCTATCGGCGTCAATTTCCAGCGGGGTGTACAGGTCGCCGTAGACGACCTCGCCCTCGGTGTTCACAGCGGGGATGCCCTCGACGATGAGGTGGTTGGCAACGCCGCGGACGATGCGGAGGCGGTATCCCTCCGTCTCCAGCTTCGCCAGATCAGGATTAAGACTTGTCGGTGTTTCGGACATCGAACTTCATCCCGTCGACAACCTTGACCTTGCCGCCCTTAAGCATGGCACCTTCCGAGCCATCTGGCTTGGTCCACGTGATGCTATAACGCACGTTGTCGTCGAATGGACCGTTCGGGAATGCTAGCTTCACCAGCTCGTCATAGCTGATCTGCGGGCGGTCCCAGACGACTGGATCGGTGTTCACGTAGATGGTTGTGCCGGCCGGCTCGGGCTTGCCGGTACGGAAGTGGTCGCCGTTCTTGAGCACGACTGTGGTGCCGTCGTTGGCGATCGGAGAATCGTCGTTATGTTCATGTTCTTCCTTGAAAAGTTGCAGTACGGCCGGGACGTGGGCGAGCACGTAAAGTGCCGCGCCAGTCGTCGGAGTAGGTGACTCGTAGAGCCTCTTATCGATATGGATGTGTGCCACGTGCTGGCTATTAACATTTGGATTCATAAGCGTATATTCTCCCTTTTGTGACTGGATAGGTAATGAGCGGGTGCTGTTCACTCGCCCTTACTAGGTAGTGCTCTTCGGCGAGGCCATTTGGACGAGAAAAAAATTTTCGTTGTCGCGTCCGGAACTACGTTCAGACGAGCCTAAGTACTTAAAGACAGGAAGAGGCCGACCTATGCTGGTGCCAGAACCCGAACCGCCGAAACATTTGCAGCACTCTGAAGTGAACGCTGCATTGGCTAGTTTTGTGCAGGACCCTGGCGAAATGGCCCGTGCGTTGAAAGTCGCACGCGTAAGAGCCCATGGTTTGCCGGCCATGAATGAAAAGGACCTACTGCAAGAAGCGATGGTCCGCTTGATGTCGGGAGCGCGGACTTGGCCGCGCGAGCTCCCGACCCTTGTGATACTCAGTGGCGTGATGCGGAGCATCGCGTCTAACGCGCGCAAGAAGGAGGACTATGTCTTGGCCGACGACGTTGGTGCCCCTTCTGATGACGACTCCAAAGAAGAACCCTCGCCACTTGCGGAAGGCATAAGTGCGGAGACAAACCCTGCCCGTACGGTCGAGGCCGAGTCGGACCTGGCTGTAGTTCAGAATGCGGTCAAGGGCGACGAAATGCTGGAATTACTCGTAGAAGCTCTTGCTGAGGGTCTGACCGGTATGGATATCGCAAAGGAACTTGGCTGGGACAGTAAAACATACGACGCAACGCGCAAGCGATTAAGCCGGCGACTTGCCGCGCTTAAGACAGACCGGAGTGAGCCATGACCAACCCCAACGGAGACAAAACCAGGAATGATCAATTCCTGGACGCACTCGTCGAAGAACTGCGGACAATGTCCGACACAGACGTGCTTGAAGGCGAGAACGCCGAAGAGCTCGTCAAGCTTGGTGAACACCTTCTAAAAAGTGCGCGCGGGGAGGCTGGGAAGCTGCGCATGGCGGATGCAAAGCACAAGCTTTCTGTCGTCTCAAAGACTCGAGAAATCATTACTCCTCCTTCTGTGGAAGAGGCCAAGAGGTACCTGGAATCCCACCCTAATCTCACCCTTGCTGCACGCGGCCTGAATGAGTTGTCAGATTCGGATGTGCTGGATCTCTTTAATCAAGCCAAAAGCCTTGAAAAAGCGTCCAATGCAGACGCTGAGGACAGCGAAGAGTGAAACCTGGAGAGCTGGCGGAGTCCATCATCGATGGATTTATGATTCGCGATCCTAGGGACATCGATGTAGAAGCGATAGCCATCGATGCCGAGATGCAGGTCCAATTCCGCAAGCTCAACGGTTGTTCTGCAACGCTACTAGGCATCGGGGACCGTGCTATCGCCACGATCAGCCCCTCGGGTAACAAGGGGCGCGACCGATTCTCAATTGGACACGAGTTTGGGCACTGGTCGATGCACCGTGGGCAGTCGTTCTACTGCCGGGCACAGGACTTCGGGAACTACACGAAAGCGGATAAGCGGAAGGAAAAACAGGCGGATGAATTCTCCGCCCACCTCCTGATGCCCACGTCATTATTGCGACCTAAAATCGGTAAGCTTCGTGTGTTGTCTCTGGACGATATTAACGGGCTCGCCGAAGACTTCTCGACAAGTGACGCGGCGATGGCTTTTCGAGTCACTTTGATGGACGATTTTCCAGTAATCTTATGTTGCTACTCGGCTGAGGGCTGGGAATGGTCCTTGCCTGCTCCGATGGTGCCATCACGGTGGAAGTTAAAGCAAAAGCTTGATGATGATACGTTTGCTATCGACTACGTACGAGGGCGCAACACCACTTCTGGCTCTGGAAAACAACCTGCGGACGTCTGGTTCGAGAACTCCGACGCACACAGGTACGAGATCAGGGAAGAATGCATTCCCTATCGGTCAGGACAGGTTTTAGTACTACTGTACTTGCAGGATGAGATGCTGGACGCCACGAGGGATTGGGACGACTGGCGAACACGCTATCGCAGATAGTCCTAACAACGTTAGGAACCCGCATTCATGGAAAAATAGTATAAAAGATAGAGATACATGTTGGATGGATTCACAAGATTACAGCGAGTCGAAGATAGTTCAGTCTCGATTGTTGAGATTATGTTCTACCACTTTAAGTCGCGACCCATCCTGACTTACTACCGCCGGCACCCCCTGAATGCCGAACCGGCTTGCCAACCGATTGCGCTGATCGAAATACAATCGCGCTTGCCATTCTTTCATTAATTTCATGACTGGTCCATTGGTGAGGATCAGTTTTATTTGCGCCGGATTCTGTTTGAGTATGGATCGTGTCCATTCCACTTGTGCCGGGTCATCGCCATCGAAAAATATCAGCTTTTTCGAGAGGTTCATATGTTCCAGCGGGTTCACCGTCGTGCCGGCCGGGTATAGGAGGCGGCCTTGGCTGTCCTTGATATCATAGGGAATCGTAATGCTGGGATCGACGTAATAAGTCCGGTTCCGAGTAGCGCGAGGCAAAGCGACACCCGTGAGCCGTTCCGCATAGGATTGATACCGTGCTTTCGACTCTTCTTCAATTCGCTCTAGCCCACCGTTTTCCTCAAGTGCCTTGAGACGGTTCCCGATGGTCACGAGCATATCCTGCTCGGCAATGGGGTATACAGGTCCCACAACGCCGAGATCCTGTGCGAATACGCATCTACAACAGACGCACAGCGCGACCGATAATACTTTCTTTCGAAATCCAACCAATGTCTTCATAACGGGAGTCATAACTGTCAGGGTGGGGTGTCCATACGAAATACTTGCCTTCCGGGATCACGCCTGTCGGACCAGGCTTCAATAAAACCCCGGAGTGTGAATGTGTTTTCGCGGTGCCAATATAGTCATCGTTAAGGTAGAAATCCTCTCCCTTGCGACTGACCATATCGCCCGGCAGGCCAATCGCCTTCTTGATGAAAAACATTCTTGAAGAGTAAAAGCGGTTCGCGGGCGGATAGAACGCGATCAGGTCGCCGCGAGTCTCGGGGACCTCGTTCTTCCACACCAAATAGAACAGACCCGGCAGGCTCTCTGTGCCATTGATCCCGAGGCGAATCCATGGAGAACATGCTACGGATATCAGCCAAATCGATGCGATGATAGCGAGCGTGAGGCCCAGCCAGCGCTTGAAGCGCCGGATCTTCACCAGCAGTTCTGCCGCGGCGGGAGGCCAGACGGAGGTCGTCATGGTGCTTTGTCCTCGAGACGCTTGCGCAACACGGCCGTGAGATCGGGCGCGCCGGTGATCACCGCTGGAGAGGCGAGTATGACCGCTTCATACTCGTGGGCCAATCGCGCGGTCTCCTGTTCCAGACGAGCGGCGAACCGCGCCGCATCCACCGATCGTTCCGATTCCGACAGCTTCATCAGTTCGGGGCGTCGCATGTGTTCCGAGACCAGAGCCGCCACGTCGACCTGAATGGTCGCGGGAGGAGGGTACAGCATGCGTTCGGCCAGCAGGGCGATCAGCCCGCCCGCGATCCCGAACAACACCCCCGCCAGCCATCGGCTCATCTACCGTTCCTCCGCCGTGTTCACCAGCTGCTCGATGGCCTCGACCAGGCTCATTCCTTGGCGCTGCATCGCTTCGATCGCAGAATACTCCTCGGCGCGAGTGGAATAGAGCTTCTCGGCGAAGGGATCGACCACCAGCCGGCCGACGGTGGTGCCGCCGGGACCCATGATGGCGATCTCCGAATACTTGCCCTGCTGGGTGTCCACGCTGGTGAGCAGTTTTCGGAGTGCGTCGTCCATCATGATGCGATCGCTGTTCTCGGCCGCCTTGATCGACTCGGGTTTCTGGCGCAGCAGGAACACCCAGTCGGCGTTGTCCAGTGCGGCCTTGGAGGTGCCGGACTTGAAATAATCGTCGATGCCCTGGGTGATGGTCATGAACGCCCCACCAAACTTGCGCGCCGTGCGATACCCCTGTTCGATGAACTGACCGGCGTTGCCATTGCCCATCAAACGCCAGGCCTCGTCGATGATGCACAGCTTGCGTTGATTGCGGTCGCCGAGATACATGGTCTCGGTGATGCGCATCATGAGCAGCAGCAGGACGACGGTCTGCAGGTCGGGTTTCGCATCGAGTTCGCCAAGCTCCAGCACCACGAAGGGATTGTTCAGATCGATATTGGCCTCGCCTTCGAAGAAATGACCGTAGCTGCCCTCCCGCGTATAGGGATAGAGCATGCGTCCGACCCGGCGCGCGCTGTCGTCCTCGTGGGCGAGCAACCACCCCGCGACCTGGGTGATGGTGGTACGGTCGCCCCTCTCGATCCAGCTGGCCTTGATGGCCTCCTCCAGAAAGGCGGTCTGCAGGCTGTTGAGACCCTGGTGCGGAGCAGCCATCTGCGCCAGCACCGATTTCAGCATCGGCGTCTCTTCCCCGATGTCGCGCAGGCCGGTGAAGGGGTTGAGGTTGATCTGCGTGCCTTCCGAGAACTCGAGGTAGGTGCCGCCGACCAGGCGACACAGTCGCTCGTAGCTGCGCCCGGAGTCGATCACCCAGACCCGGCCGCCAGTACCGAGTAGACTCGTCACCATCTCCTGGGTGAAGAAACTCTTACCCGCCCCACTCGCCGCCGCCACGGCGACGTTGAAATTTCCCTTCTTGTTGTCGAAGGGATCGATGTGCATGATCTGGCCGCGGCGGCCGAGCAGCATTAAGAGGGGCGTGCCGGTGCCCTTCCACTCGCCGATCATCGGTGCGGTGTTGATGCACGACCAGGTCAGCGAGGTGCGCAAACGTCCCAGCACCCGCATCTCCTCCACGAAGCCCGGTCCCGGCATGAGCGGCAGGCCGGCGAGAAAGGCAGGCACGGCCGTGAAGCGGTCCTTCTGCAGGGTCCACCCGCGTGACTCGAACAAGGCGTTGAGTCGTTGCTCGGCATAGTCGCCTTCCCCCTGGAGCGGAAACAACAGCAGCTGAATATGCGATTTCAACAGCTTGTGTCCGTCTTCCACCAGTCGGGTGACGAAGTCCCAATCCTGCTTGCGTTCGCGCCAGGCGGGGAGAAAGCGCCCCATACCCGATTCGGTCATCTGGGTCGCGCGGGCCGCCTTCATCTTGGCGCCATGCGCCGCCGAGACCTGGTCCGGCATGTGCACCGTGAGGGTGTAGAGAAACGGGCAGGGCAGCCGCAGGGAGTTGCCGAACAGATCGCCGATGAGATCGCTCATGCCCCACCCGGCCCAGGTCTGCGGGTACTGGCGCACCGAGTAGGGCCGCACCTCGACGAGATGCTCGCGCCGGCTCAGGGTCAGGCCGTCGCGTCCGACCAGCAGCAGGGTTTCCGCATCGACCGCCTGCTCGTTCAGCAGGCGGTCGTCTTCCCAGTGCAGCGGCACGCGCCGCCCCGGGGTGGGATTCAGCAGGGTATCGATCACATTGAGGAAGGCCTCGGCATCGATCGTCCGGCTGGACAGCCCCGCCGACGAGAGTATCCCCCGGAGGGCATCCCGGGTGCGCGACAGCCAGCCGCTCTCGACGACGGTACAGGCGGTCCCGCGGATCACGGGGCGCACCACGGTGATGAACAGCCGAAAATCCCGCACCAGCATGGGTTGATCCGAAAACAGCGAGCGCCAGTTGCCGCGGCGCAGGTAATCGACGCGCTTGCCGGCGAGAAACTCGAATATCCTGGATTGAGCGTCGGGACGGCTTGCGTGCCGGGCCAGGGCCCAGTGATCCAGCAGGGGGAGGATGTCCGGCGAGGCGTAGAGCAGGATCTGCACCGAGGTGCCCGGTATCAATCCCTGCGTGAACAGCCCGCTCAGCACCTTGAGCTGGTTCTCCCCGAGTCCGACGGCGGGCGTCGTCTCCACCATGAATCCCATGCTGTCCTGGCTATGGAACAACTGGGTCTCCGGATCGAAGCGCTCGTAGGGCAGCAACGAAGACAATCGGTGACTGCGCGTGAGATCCCGGGCGGCGCGGAGCGACGGCGGCAGTTTGCCGGCCGCATACGCCGCCCCGGGCGACTCTTCCTGGAACCACCGCCGGATCTCGTTGGCGATTCGTTGCCGGACTTCGGAGACACGGATCATGGGGTGAGCCGCCAGGCACCGTTGTCGAGGCGCAGATAGAGATAGGTTTCATCGTGCAGATCGCCCGTTGCATCCTCCCAGCGTTTGATCCATACCCGGATCTGCTTCGGCGGCGAGAGCAGCGGGTCGCTCGGTTTCACCGTGGCGACGACGGCGGTGTTCCCGCCTTTGGCGAGGGTCGATGGCTGATCCAGGGATTTCTCTTCCTGGCCGGGTCGGTTACGAGCCAATGTCCCGGCGAGGGAGGCCTGATAAACCTCCCCGACGGGTTTGCAGCCGACCCCCTTGGGTAGTCCGCAGGCGTACCTGGGGGTGCTGGCGCAACCGGCCAGCAGACTCAAGAGGAAGAAAACGACGAGAGACTTAGTCATGACCACCCTCCTGCCTGGGGGATTCCTCGAGCCAGGCCTTGAGTTGATCCGCAGGCAGGTAGCCACTGCGGAGTCGTCCATCGGCGGCGACCAGGGTGGGGGTCCCCTCGATATGGTGGGCATGCGCAAAGGCAATCGCCTGATCCACGCGTTGTTGCGCGCGCTCGAGACAGTCTTTCGTGGCGACCTCGCCCTTCAGCGCCTGTCCCGCCATGATTTGTGTGAGGGCCTCAACCGGACGCGGGTGGCAGAGCAGGCTGACCGCCTTGTCGCGCGCGCCCGGATGCAGCTCGGTGACGGGAAACATAATCTCCCACACCTCGATGCCTTTGACATCGCGCAACCATTCATGGAGTTTGCGGCACCAGGGACACTCGGGGTCGGAGAACACGGCGAGCTTCAAGGGGCCGTTGCCGTAGTGCACCGCCGCCTCCAGCGGCAGCTCCCCCCAGTTCAGGCGCGCCAGCGCATCGATGCGCTCGGCGGTCACATCATGAGAGGTCTTCAGATCGTAGAGGTGGCCCACCATCAACCACCGTCCCGAGGTGTCCGCGTACAGAACGTTGCGACCCGCTTCGACCTCCATCAATCCCGGGATCGGGGACGGACGGATGGCATCGATCTTGGTTGATGGCAGGGCCTGACGGATGGCCTGTTCGATGGGCGCAAAATCCTGCGCCGCCCCGGGGATTGCCGGCCCGAGCAGGGCCGTCAGCATCGCGGTCAGTGCGAGCAAAGCGCGTTGATATTTCTTCATGGTGTTTCTCCCGTGTTATTACCCGTGTCATGCAAATCCACGCCAAGCTCCAGTCCCTCGTTCAAGACCACCTCCACGCGGCGGCCGGCATCCACCTCGAGCACGGGATAGATTTCGTTGGCCCGTTCCAGATACCACTGGGAGATGCGATCCAGTGCCGAGGCAAAGCCATTGGCCACACCGTATTGCGCGATCCTGCCGGGATCGATGCTTTGCACATTCCCGAGCGCGTTGGTGGACAACGAGGTAAATGACTGGGCCACACCGCTGCCGATCCCCCCGGCCACGCCGGCGATCAGTGCCCGGGCGATCATCTGCCCCTGCTTACTCACCACCCGGCCGCGCAGCCCCGCCTTGCCGTCTTCGCCGGTGACGAAGCCCTTGAGGGCGGCTTCGAGGACCTCCCCCGAGCGCAGCACGCAGCTCAGCTTTTCGAGGCGCAGATACGCGCGCTCCGAGGCGAGATCCCCGTAGCCTGCGGCGGTGACGAAGCATTCCTGGATGCGGGAGCGGAAACGATTGGGCAGTGTGCCGTGGTCCAGCAGGCGCAGCAGCACCGGCTGGGGATTGGTCTTGGCGAGCCCGCCGGTCGGCGCATCGAGTCCGGAGAGCATCACCGCCTGGGCAAACGCACCGGCGGGCAGGAAGTTGTGGATATCGTGGCCGCTGGTCTTGCCGGCGGGCTCTGATGTGTCGCCCGCGGTTTTATGTGTCGTCGTGACATTCGACTCCGCGGTTAGATCAACGACCAGGATGCTGGAGCCGAGGGTGTTTCTCGGGGTGGCTCCCCGTGGGTTGCCGCTGTCACCCCTTTTGGGCGGTGACGGGGGTGGCGGGAGGAACGGCTGGGCCAGGGAAGCCGATGCGTTGTCGCTGTCGGTCCGCGCCGCGGGCTCCTTGCCGAACGACAGATCCGGGGTGGGGAGCGGCGGGGGCGGGAGCGGCGGTAATGCCCGGTCGAGGGGACGGCTGGATTCCTCTTGCGGGCGCCGCAGGCGCTCGAGCTTGTCGCGGAGCTCGGTGAGGTCACGGCGCAGTTCCTCGTTGGTGTGCTTGAGATCATGGAGTTCCGTCTCCGACCGCGTGATCCACACCTCGCTGGGATCGAGGCTTTGTGCGGGTGTGCGATAGCTCTTCACGATCTCACCGGCGCCCGCCGCCTGTTTGATGCGCCGGGAGGGGTCGGAGAGGTAGAGCCCCAATACCACCAGCGACACCACGGCCGTGACTGCGGCGAGGGTTAGCCCGATCTGGCGTCGTTTGATGCGGGCGCTGTCCTCCATCTAGCGACCCTCCCTGACCAGGTAGAGTCGGGTGCTTTGCGCGGGCGCCAATACGTGGTCCTGGATGGCCACCGCCTTGATGTCGGTGGCGAGCGCCGCGACTTCCCGCTCATCCAGCCGCATGTCCTGAGTCGAGGTATTGGTGAGCCGGTAGATCTCTCCAGTGAAATCCCCGGTATAGCGGAGGATCTCAACGACCTTGGCCTCCGACCACAGCGGGACTTCCCGCTTCTCGGTGGTGGGGACGTAGCCCTCCGGGACCGCGCCACGCGCCATCGCCCGGATCAAGTGCTGGATCGACTCGATATAGGGGCTCGATCGTGCGTCGGATACCGCATGGGCATCACCCGCATGGGATTGGGTGCGCAGCAGCACCGTGTCCGACGGCATGTCCACGGGCACCGCGAGGAGGGTGTGGGTCGCGCCCTGGTCGTCGCGGAGGAAGAAACTGAACGCCTGGCCGGCCATGCCGGGCACCGGCCGCAGGAACAACTGACCGCTCTCCTTGTCGGGCTCCACTTGCAGGTGATCCTCCATGCCCCAGACGCGCACGATCCGCCCGCCGTCCGCCATGGCGATGCGGGTGAGGTCCCGGGTGGAGACCTTGATGGTGACGGTCTGGCCGTCGGTCACCTCGACCAGCTGCAGGGCCTGGGCCTCAAGGCTCAGTCCGAGCAGCGCCGTTATCAGCAGCAAACGGATTCCCACTGTCTTGCACCTCCGTGAATTTCGATACAAAGAGTCGCCCCTCGCGGTACTCGAATCCGATGAGGAACCTCGCCTGACGTTGTTCGGTCTGTTTATTGCCCACCAGCGTTGTCAACTGACCGGAGAGCGCCGCCAGATGTCCCTTGATCCGGATCTCCTGCGGATAGAACACCGAGGACAGGCGATTGCGCTCGACCTTCGCCGCATCGCCCTGCAGGCGCGAGGCGAGCGCGCCGTAGGATTCCGGGTCCGCGTAGCGCAGGAACAGACCGGCCTGGTGGCCGACGTTATCGGGGTTGTAGGTGAGCGCGAGCCCGGCGAAGAACACCGCCATCTGCTCCAGGTACTCAGGCGAGACCTCATTGCCGTGCACCCAGAAGGCCTTCTCGAACGCCGGCGGGACGACGATGGTCTTTTCCCGCACATCGGTGTTGATCACCCAGAACGTGAGCGCGATGTTGGAGATGGCCATCGCCACTGCGATGGCCATCCACAGGTTGCGACGCCACAGCGTGTCCGCGAACAGCGAGCGGTACCGACCCTCCCTCATCCCACGTACTCCCGCACGTGGCTTGCGGCACGGCCGCGAAACCACCACTGCGATGGCGTGTACCAGTAGAGGAAGCGGGTGATCACGCCCCGGCCGCCGTCCGCCTTCACCCGGGCGAACGCCCGTGACAGCAGCAGGCCGACCGCGATGCCGACCAGGATCTGACCGAGCAGCGCACCCATCAGCGTGAAGAAGATCACGAGGATGGCCTCGTCCGCGTCCCAGAAGAAGAACTGAACCGGATCATCCAGCCGGCGGGGGATGAGGTAGTGTTCCTGATCCATCGATTACACCACCGCGGATCCAAAGACCGCATCGATGATGGTCGGACCGAGCGCGCCAAACACCGCGAGGATCACGCCGAGTACCGCGGGCAACGGGCTGCCCTTGGCGGCGCCGTAGCCCAGCCCGATCAGGCCACCGACGATGGCGATACCGCGGCCGAGGTAACCGGTCGCCGCGTCGTAGAAGAACTGATAGGCGATCTGGAATTCCGCGCCCGTTGTTGATCCCAAGGCGGCCAGTGGAATCATCAGGATGAGCAGGGCGGGTACATAGGCAGGAATGCGCTGAGCAGACAGTTTCATGGTAGTTCTCCTTTGGGTTGGGATGAAGGTGATGGATCGGGGTGGAGCGTCGAAAACGGGAGGGAACTGATCCGCAGCTCGGTGCGCCGGTTGGCGGAGCGACCGGCGTCCGTGTCATTGGATTGCAGGTAACAGCATTGCCCCTGGCCGCTGACCTCGATGGCATCGCCCTCGAGGCCGATGGCTACGAGATACTCTTTCAGGTACTGGGCACGGCGTAACGCCAGCCATTCGTTGAAATCCTGTGGGCCTGCGCTGTCGGTATAGCCGGTGAGTACGAGGCGTTGGTGTTCCAATCTGGGGAGCAGATCACGCAAGGCCTGTTTTTCTGAGGCCGAGGGCAGCGCGGTTCCGAAGGCGAAATGGGCGATGTGCAGAACCTGCGGCTGGGGATCAGAATCTCTTGTCGGCCGTATATTGACGATAGGAGTTGTCTTCTCGATAGCCTCGATCATGGCAATGCTACGACTGATCGGAGTCTTCACGGTCGGAGCCGGGCAGTTGGCGCAGATCATGAAAATACGCTCACCCTTGTCATCGGGCATTTGTGTGATACCAAGACGTACGGTTGCATTCGATTCAGTCCCGCCTGGCGGTGCCATCGCACAACCGGCTGTGACCGCAAGGCAAATGCCGATAAACCCGAGCCGCATACGCCTTACGCCGCCTGTCCGGTTCCGGTCCGTGTCTTGTGCCGGCGTTGTAGGCGCCGATGGCCAGCCAGCCATACCCGTAGCGCTGAATGTTTCCGGCCAGGATCCACGCGCCGACATGAATGTTCAGGCAGGGATCCCAGAGATCTGCCGGCGTGATGGCATACTCTTTCAAGACGGGAAACCATCGGGAATTGATCTGCATCAGACCCAGATCGGACGATCCGTTGGTGTTGATATGAATCGCACGCGGATCGAAACCACTTTCCGCGGCGGCCATGGCCTGCAGGAGTACTGGAGCGATGCCATATCGCTGACCGGCTGCGGTGAAGCACGCGGTTAGCGGATCCGCAAGGGTGATTATGGGCGCCAGGAATATTGCGAATGTTATGATCCAGTTCCATAACCAATCCTTTATGTTCACAGAACAGTTAAATCGCTCGAGTCGACTTGTCACCGGGTGTGACATGGGTCGATTCACTGAAATATCGAAGGGATAATATGTTGTGTTTCATAGGCCAACCTCGTTGGTCTCGCCTGATCAGGCGAGCGCGATACCCGGTGTGGCCAGCATCTTTGCTGAAAGGAGACGGATGCGGAAGTAAAAACCTTACTCGATTCAGGAATGGATTTATGGGGATGGATTGAAAGGGCTATTACTCAAAGTACTGACGGATTAATCTTTGGAAGACGAGAATGGCCAATGCAAAGTTACGCCAGCGGAATAAGATGAGGTCGACTTGATGGTGGCATACCCTTACGGCATACCAGAAAGCACGGACGAGTAAATAGCCACCGCCCGTCGGAATCCGGGCAATCTACTTGTCGGCCAGATGAAATGCGCTTTCAGTTGCTTGAACGAGACTCTTTAGAAAACGAATCGCCTTTACCAGATCTTCCTTGGTAACTGGATGAGCTTTCGGCGGCCCCGGCGTGATGGTTCGTGATCGGTGGACGACGTCACCCCGTAGTTTCATGTACTGATTCAGGCGGTCACGTACAGTATTTTCGTCATTGTTGTTCCATGACCATTTTCCCGTGAGATCGACTCCAGCATAGTCACGAAACAGTTGAATAGCTTTGTCGGACGTTGGGTTGTGCAGCCTTTTGATTTCATCATCGAGCTTGGACTGAACGAAGGTAGAAATTGGACTGTCCGGCAATTCGCGCAACCGCTCATCGGCCGCATCCAAGACCCGGTCTTCGACGTATGTTTCCCAAGCAGTCATTGCCATGATCAACCCCGCCCGCTTCAACACCTCAAATTCCGGCGAGGGTGGCTTCGTATGTGGTGTGTTGAAGTGCTTGAGCAAATATTCCGCATCAAGGATCGATTGTGCGAAAGTGTCACTGGCTCTGGACATCGATATACCCAGGGTGAATGTTTGAGCTTAAGTTTCTCATTTTACTCACGAGGATGCACGAAGGTCGGCAGTTTCCACGCCCGCTGAACGGTGCACATCCATGAGCTGGGCATAGTGCTTGAATCACGTTTTCAATATCGACATCGAGACCTGCCAGGCCTGCGGCGGCCCGGTCAGGATCATCGCCAGCATCGAAGACCCGGCGGTGATCCAGAAGATCCTCGCTCACCTGAAGAGCACAGAGGAAACCCACGAACCCTTCCCGTTGCCCGAAAGCCGGGCGCCGCCGACCGGCGAACAAGCCGACCTGTTCCGCTGACGCCCTGAATCCACAGATTGACTTACGATGCTGCGACCGGCAGCATGGCAGGGTTCCGTTCGGCCGCACGGTCAGGCGGGGTGGTATTTCAGGATGAAGTGGCTCGAGTTTGGGGGGTGCCGGGGGCAGAATTCAGGGCGGAATCCACGGCATCGAACGTCCACCATGCAAGGTATCGGCGGTGAGAGAACGCTGGACGTGGGCAATATGGGTGTTTATTCTTCCTATACTCCGCGACAGGCAATGGAGGCCGCCTTCGAGAGCCTCCGCATAATAAGGGGATGACAATGAATTTAATAAGAGCGTCTTTGATTTCCCTGGCCATAACAATTCCTGCATTTCCTGTATTTTCTGCGGATTCGCCCGCACATGACAATATGCAAGGCACTTCAGGGGAAATACAGGTTCCGACATCGCTTTCAGGTATTATCACGTCGCTTCAGCAATTCGGTTATTGCATGGATGGTGGCACACATCTTATTCATACCCCGTTGGGAATTTATAGACTCAAAGGGCGCAATGCTGACGCAGCTAAAGCGCTTGAAACAGCGGCAGACAAGAAGGAAAAGGTGACTGTAATGGGATACCCTGTTGTGGGAGCGGAGTGTTCATATATATCTGTGTACCACGTATCAAAAATGAAATTGCTCGATCAAAATTAGTAACGAATATATTTTCTGATTGGCTGGGCACAATTAGTGCCCCGCATCCATTGTGATGGCCGTATCCTTTCGATCCTCCTTGATCACCATGTAGTCTGTTAAACGGAAGCTATTCCGATTTCCCCCGTTCGCTGCCGGGCGCTCTTTCTTTTGCATCCAAAAATATTCGTGAATATACGACGTAACCAGTCAACTATTCATCGACCTAAAATCGCTTCAGAAATATGACAGATGTAGCATTACGCAGATTGGGCATCAGTCGATCGAACTCAAAGAATGCTTCATGGGAAAATGTGTATAAATGATATAGGACATTTTCTGGTCGATAGGTATAACTTTCTATTACATCCAAAATCTATTGCCTTTTAGGGTTATCGATATAACAATTGTGACGCTCATTGAAATGCGTCTGTTTTTAATTTTATTAGTCTTAAGGAGAGATGCTACATGAAGCGTTCGTTCTGTTTGATGATAATTCTTCTATCAGGAAACGTCTTGGCCTATGATGACGATGAAGTTCCAATCGACAATTCAACGCAGCTTCGTGAATGGTGCAAATCAGAGTCAGAGGCTTATTTTATCGCTCAGGATATTGAGCCACGTAATTGGTCTGCTTCATATTGGGATGAAGGAAATATCCTTAACGTCAAAGGAAGTTGGCGTGTAGGAGACAAAAATGTGGAGGTCCAATGCCGAATTAGAAGGGGCGCTCAAACGAAATACGCGATGCTTCAAATCATGGATGAGTAACGTAGTTGAATAAAAGCGGTTATGGCGAAGTTCGGATTTAATCTGATTACGGAGGATAAAATGAAGACATGGTTAGTTGCTGCCGCATTTATATTCCCAATATCTAATGTAGTTGTTGCGGATGATCTTAGTGCTGAAATTACATACTCTGACGATGTTACTGTTGTTGATGACACATTTGAAGCCACCATCACTGAAAATGCTGTGGTTATTGAGTCTGAAGATTCGCCGACAGTCGGAGAGACTGTTGACGATGATGTATTAACTGCTAATGGCTATTTCCCTTCCTCAGAAGATCGTAACACAACTTATTTGTCTCCTGTCTTAGGGTTCACCTCATCTGGTGAGGTCGTTACAGACCCCAGCCAGATATTCGAATAGAAGACGGGAATAAACGATCTAATCATTTCGAAAATCATAGTGACAGGGAGATTGCCATGAAGGCTAAAATGAACTTGATTGCTTTGCTTTACGTGCTGTTTGCTTTGCCGGGCCTTGCATTCGCTGCTACTTACTATGGTGACACCAATGGAGATGGTGTCTCGGATACGGTCACTACCACGACATCGAGCATCCAGATTTATCATCCAAATTTAGGCACTACAAAAACGTACAACATCAGCGGTACATTTGCAGTATATACGCTAAGTGACACTGATGGTGTTACGGGCTTGGAAGTCGTGGTTGTTAGGCCGAACATAATTACTGTAATTAATGACCGGCTTGCAAGTATGGGTAATTACAATTACCCGAGCACTACTTATGCCATCCATAGTGTATCGAATACGAATAGTGTTGCAGGTAATGAAATTATTGTGACTATGCCAAATTACGTTAATGTCATCCATGATTCAAACGGCAGTATATCGTCCTATCCATTCCTGGGCACAACGTACGGTATCAATAGCGTTGCAGATACTAATGGTGCTGCCGGGAATGAAATCGTAGTGACCATACCTAATGCAATTAAAGTAATTAAGGACGCCAGCGGTACAGTGAGAACGTATTCATTTCCTGGCACAACCTACGCAATAAATAGCGTAGTAGATACCAATGGTTCAGCAGGTGGTGAAATTGTAGTGTTAATCCCTAACTCGCTTAAAGTAATTAGGGATGCAACTGGCACGGTAGTTTCTTATAGCTTTACAGGTACTACATACGGCGTTAATACGGTGGTCGATACTAATAACGTTTCTGGTAACGATATTGTAGCGACCACACCTAGCAACATCAGGATCATACATGATAAGAACCAAACCACATCGACGTATGCAGCCAACGGCACTTACGCGATTGTTCAGGTCAAAAATTATGATTCGATAGCGGATAAGGAGGTGTGCTACAACACTAATGGCTCGCCGAATTATTGGCTAATAACGGATAGAACAAGCTCGCAAGCATCGCGAGCTAATTGCAACTAACGATACGATTAGTAATTAGGGAGGAGACGCAGGAGTGTCTCCTCCTATATTTTCCCACCTTACTGGAAGTATTGAACTAGGCGGTGGCCGTATCCCGTTCGGTCTACTATGGCCAACGTGCAGTCTGTTCAGCCTTCACTTCGCGGGCTCCGGACGAGCAGTGCCGCTCTTTCCCGTTCGCCGCCGGGCAGTGAATGACCGTCCCCGCGGAAAGACTGATCTTTCCGCGGGGAGGCGAGTGTTCGCCCTAACGGTCGGTGGGGTGACAATGACGCCGGCTGATTCCGTGTCGGAGTATGACCAGCGGGCCTCCGAGGGAGGCCAGGTGGGTTTCAATGGTGTCGTCCGTGATGCCGAAGATCGCGTACTCCACCAGGACAGTCAGGGCCGCGGCCTCGCTCAAGCCATGGACCCGTTGCACGGACCGGAGGAGTCTCGGATAGCGCTGCCGCATCTGATCGCCCATCGTCATGATCAGTCCTCCCCAGGTAACAGGAGGGTGATGACAGGTTCGCCATCATCACCG
>JADJWH010000003.1 GCA_016716465.1 Gammaproteobacteria bacterium | reverse complement strand
ACCAGCGGGGTGTTCCCGACAAAATCCTCGATCGTCGGATAGGAAGCCATTCGTGGGCGGCCGGTTGCGCGGAAAACCAAGGTTTTCATTGTATCCTCGCGCGCCGCGAGGCGGCAACTTCAGTCCGCGCGCGCGCGGCGATGAAAGGCGACAAAAAAGGGGCTTGCGCCCCTTTTTCATTCACGTCTATCCGAGGCGGAGTCAGCTGTTTTCCACTTCCTTCATGCTGAGGCGGATACGGCCCTGTTTGTCGATCTCGAGCACCTTGACCTTGACGATCTTGCCCTCGGACAGCTTGTCGCTGACATTGTCGACACGCTCGTTGGAGATCTGCGAGATGTGCACCAGACCGTCCTTGCCCGGCAGGATGGTGACGAAGGCGCCGAAGTCCATCAGCTTCGAGACCCGGCCCTCGTAGATACTGCCGACCTCGACATCCGCCGTCAGCTGGACGGATACGCCGCACCGCCTCGTCGCTGGCGACCTGGTCGACCGAGGCGATCTTCACCGTGCCGTCGTCCGTGATGTCGATGCTGGTGCCGGTCTCCTCGGTCAGCGCGCGGATGGTAGCGCCGCCCTTGCCGATCACGTCGCGGATCCGGTCCGGATTGATCTTGATGGTGATGATGCGCGGCGCGTGCTGTGAGATATCCTCGCGCGGCTTGGAGATGACACGGTTCATCTGCTCCAGGATATGTATGCGGCCATCGCGCGCCTGCGCCAGCGCCACCTGCATGATCTCGCGCGTGATGCCGTCGATCTTGATGTCCATCTGCAGCGCGGTGACGCCGTTGGCGGTGCCGGCCACCTTGAAATCCATGTCGCCGAGGTGGTCTTCGTCCCCCAGGATGTCGGACAGAACGCACTGCGATCGCCTTCCTTGATCAGACCCATGGCGATACCGGCCACCGGTGCCTTGACGGGGAATGCCCGCATCCATCAGGGACAGGCTGGCACCGCACACGCTCGCCATCGAGCTGGAGCCGTTCGACTCGGTGATCTCGGAGACCACGCGAATCACGTACGGGAAGCTGTCCATGTCCGGCAGCACCGCGGCGACGCCGCGCTTGGCCAGCCGGCCGTGGCCGATCTCGCGGCGCTTCGGCGAACCCACCATGCCGGTCTCACCCACGCTGTAGGGCGGGAAATTGTAGTGCAGCATGAAGGGCTCGCGGCGCTCGCCCTCGATCGCGTCGATGATCTGCGCGTCGCGGCCGGTGCCGAGCGTGGTCACGACCAGGGCCTGGGTCTCGCCACGCGTGAACAGCGCCGAACCGTGGACGCGCGGCAGCAGGCCGACGCGGATCGAGATCGGACGCACCGTACGCGTGTCGCGGCCGTCGATGCGCGGCTGGCCCGCCAGGATGCGCTCGCGCACGGTCTTCTTTTCGATCTTCGAAATGGCATTCTTGACCGCGTCCTCCGACCAGTCCGCCCCTTCGCCTCCGGCCAGCCGGCCGACGACGCCGGCACGGATCTCGGACAACCGCGACTGGCGCGCTTTCTTCTCCTGGATCTGGTAGGCGGCGGCAATATCGGCGGCGCACTCGGACTGGACGCGTGCCTGCAGATCACGATCCTCTTCCGGGGCCTGCCAGTTCCAGGACTGTGCTCCGGCCTCGGCGGCCAGTTCACGGATGGCCTTGATCACGGTCTGCTGTTGCTGATGACCGAACAGTACGGCGTCCAGCATGACGGCCTCCGGCAGCTCGCGCGCATCGGATTCCACCATCAACACCGCCCCTTCAGTGCCCGCGACCACCAGATCGAGCTGCGATTCGGCCAGCTGCGAGAAGGTCGGATTGAGGATGAAATTGCCATTCAGATAACCGACGCGGGCCGCGCCGATCGGGCCATTGAAGGGCAGTCCGGACAGCGCCAGGGCCGCGGAAGCGCCGATGATGGCCGGGATATCCGGATCGATCTCCTTGTCCAGCGAGACCACGGTGGCGATGATCTGTACTTCGTTGGTGAATCCTTTGGGGAACAGCGGTCGCAGGGGCGGTCGATCAGGCGGGAGGTGAGGTTTCCTTTTCGGTGGGCCGCCCTCACGCTTGAAATATCCGCCCGGAATCTTGCCGGCCGCATACGTCCGTTCCTGATAATTTACGGTGAGCGGGAAGAAGTCCCGTCCGGGCACGGCCTCTTTTTGACCGACCGCGGTTACCAGCACGACGGTGTCGCCCATGCTGACCATCACGGAGCCGGTAGCCTGCCGCGCTATCTCGCCGCATTCGATGACCACCTTGTGGTCGCCGTACTGAAATGTCTTTTTCACTGGGGTCACGGTAAATTCCTTAAGAAAGACTGGATGGGATCAGGGATCACTGACACGCGTCCGGGCAAGCCCCGGTGCAGGGAACAGCCGTGCGCGGGCGACGGCGTCACCCGCTTCGAGCCGTGACAGTGGACAATGACTACTTGCGCAGGCCAAGGCTGGCGATCAGGTCCTGATAGCGCGTCACATCGCTGGTGCGCAGATAATCGAGCAGCTTCCGGCGCGCGCTCACCATCTTCAGGAGTCCCTGACGCGAATGATGGTCGTGCTTGTGTTCCTTGAAATGATCGGACAGCTGATCGATGCGCGCCGACAACAGCGCCACCTGAACCTCGGGCGAACCGGTGTCACCGGCGAAGCGTTGATACTTCTTTACCACGTCTGCTTTTGCTTGAGCGTCTAATCCCATCGCGTTTCCCGTTTCAACAGTTTGAGTCGTTTAAAGAGGGGCGTATTTTAGCTTGTATTCCTGCGGCTTACAAGACAATCCCGACGCCCCCGCCAGCAGCCATTTCAACAGTTTACCAGCCGTTTCGGCGCCACCCGTCCGTCCTCCAGGACATGCCCGATACCCAGAAACCGGTCCTCCCGGGTATAGATCCGCACGAAGCCGCGCGCCGGCGCATGGGGAACGAACACGGCCTGGCCGCGGCGAAGGAAAAACGCCACGTCCGGCGAGAGCCTGACGTCCGGCCAGTGCAGCAGGGCCTCCTCCATCGATACCAGCCGGGCATCCAGGACCTCCGGGCCCTGTTCGGCGAGTTCGCGCAAGGTCTCCGGCGCGACCATCCGGCTCGTGTCGAAACCTCCCACGCCGGTCCGGCGCAGGGAACGGACATGGGCACCGCAGCCGAGCGCCTCCCCGATATCCTCGGCCAGAACCCGGATGTAGGTGCCTTTGGAGCAGTGCACATCAAGCTCGATGCTGTCCGGCTCGACACGCACCACCGTGAGTTCGTGAATAACGACGGGGCGCGGCTCACGCTCGATCGCAACGCCCTGGCGGGCCAATTTGTAGAGCGGCACGCCGTTGCGCTTGAGGGCTGAATGCATCGGAGGGACCTGCTCGATCGCCCCGGTGAAACGCGCCACCGTCTCCTCCACCCGGCCCCGATCCAGGCCGGCGAGCTCGCGCACGCGCAGCGTCTCCCCCTCTGCGTCGCCGGTCGTGGTCGTGACACCGAGGCCGATCACGGTACGATAACGCTTGTCGGCGTCGAGCAGAAAGCCGGACAGCTTGGTCGCTTCCCCCAGACAGACCGGCAGCAGGCCGGTGGCGAGCGGATCGAGACTGCCGGTATGCCCGGCCTTGCGCGCCCGGAACAGTCGCTTCACCGCCTGCAGGGCCGCGTTCGAAGTGATGCCGGCCGGCTTGTCCAGCAGCACGATGCCACTGACGTCGCGCTCTCCGTCCCGCCGCCGCTGTCCCATCGCGGTCAGCCTCCCTCGCTTTTCTTCTTGTCGGCGGCCACGGAGGCGTTGATCAGCGAGACCAGACGGGCCCCGTCTTCCTGTGACTCGTCGTACACGAAGTGCAGCTGCGGCATCACGCGCAGCACGAGGCGCCGGCCGAGCTCATGGCGCAGGAACGCGCCCGCGCGATTGAGCGCCTTGAGCGTCTCTCCGGCGGAACTCTGTTCACCGCCGAGCACGGTCACGTATACCTTCGCGTGGGACAGGTCCTGCGATACCTTGACATGGGCCACCGTCACCATGCCGAGCCGGGGATCCTTCACTTCCTGCTGGATCAGCACGGCGAGTTCGCGCCGGATCTGCTCGCCGATACGCAATGTGCGGCTGTATTCCTTCGACATAATGCTCGGCCCGCGATTACCGCTGCGGCGGATTACAGCTGCCGCCTCACCTCGACTCTCTCGTAGACCTCGATCTGATCGCCGACCCTGACATCGTTGTAATTGCGCACGCCGATACCGCATTCGGTCCCGGCCTTGACCTCGTTGACATCGTCCTTGAAGCGGCGCAGTGACTCGAGCTCGCCCTCATAGATGACCACGTTGTCGCGCAGGACACGGATCGGATTGCTGCGGCGCACCACGCCCTCGACGACGAGACAACCCGCGATGGCGCCGAACTTGGGCGACTTGAACACGTCGCGCACCTCGGCCAGACCGATGATCTGTTCCCTGAACTCCGGCGACAGCATGCCGGAGAGCGCCTGCTTCACTTCCTCGATCACGTTGTAGATGATGCTGTGGTAGCGCAGGTCGATGCCGTTTTCCTCGGCCAGACGCCGCGCCACGCTGTCGGCGCGCACGTTGAAGCCGATCACGACCGCGTTCGAGGCCAGCGCCAGGTTCATATCGGATTCGGTGATGCCACCGACGCCGTCCGAAATGATATTGACGGCCACTTCCTCGCCGGACAGCTGCGTAAGCGCATCCTTCAACGCCTCGACCGAACCCTGGACATCGGCCTTGATCACGATATTGAGCGTCGGGGTGCCTTCCTTGCCCGTGAACAGGTCTTCCAGCTTGGTCGCCTTGCGCGCGGCCAGCTTGACGTCCCGATACTTGCCCTGGCGATGCAACGCGACCTCACGCGCGCGCCGCTCATCGGCCACTACCACCATGTCATCGCCCGCATTCGGTGTTCCGGAAAGACCCAGCACGACCACCGGCATGGAAGGACCGGCTGCATCAACCGGTTTTCCGCTCTCATCGAGCATCGCCCGCACACGACCGTACTCGGTACCGGTAAGGATCACGTCGCCCTTGTGCAGGGTGCCGTTCTGAACCAGGATGGTGGCGACCGGTCCGCGCCCCTTGTCGAGACTGGATTCGATCACGGTGCCGGCCGCGGCACGCTCCGGCACCGCCTTGAGCTCCATTACCTCGGCCTGCAGCAGGATGGCTTCCAGCACGTCATCGACGCCCAATCCGGTCTTGGCGGAAACCTGGGTGAATATGGTATCGCCGCCCCAGTCTTCCGGAATGATCTCCTGCGCGGCGAGTTCGTGCCTGACGCGATCCGGATCGGCGTCCGGCTTGTCGATCTTGTTGATGGCGACGACGATCGGTACCTTGGCGGCCTTGGCGTGCTTGATTGCCTCCAGGGTCTGCGGCTTGACGCCGTCATCGGCGGCCACGATCAGTACCACAATGTCGGTGATCCTGGCGCCGCGCGCGCGCATCGCCGTGAAGGCGGCGTGACCGGGGGTATCGAGGAAGGTGATGACGCCACGATCGGTTTCCACGTGGTAGGCGCCGATGTGCTGGGTAATTCCGCCAGCCTCGCCGGCCGCCACCTTGGTGCGACGGATGTAGTCGAGCAGCGAGGTCTTGCCGTGGTCGACGTGCCCCATGATGGTGACGATAGGGGGACGCGGGGTCTCCTCACCCTCATCCTCATGATCACGCTCGAGCACTTGCTCCTCGATCGCGTTCTCCTGCAGCAACTGTACCTTGTGGCCCATCTCCTCGACCACCACCGCCGCCGTTTCCTGATCGATCACCTGGTTGATGGTCACCATGCTGCCCATGGTCATCATCGCCTTGATGACCTCGGCCGCCTTCACCGACATTTTCTGCGCCAGCTCGGCCACCGTGATCGTCTCGGGGATGGTCACCACGCGCACGATGGGTTGGGTCGGTTTCTCGAAGCCGTGCCGCGGCGTATTGAACGACGCGGTTTTCATCTTGGTCTTCTTCTTGCGCCGAGCGCCGCCCGGCGCCGCGCTGACATGCAGCTCCTCGCGGCCGTATTTGGTCTCGCGTTCGTCGCGTTTCTTGCGGCGCTTCCCTTTCTTGTCGCCGGACTCTTCCGTCTCGGCCGCGGGCGCGGAAGGACGCGCCCCATCCGTCGGCTTTGCTTCCACGGTGGACGGAACCACGATGATGTCGGGCACCAGCTCGCGCACCGGCTCGACGATGACCGGCGGGGCGGCTTCCACGACCGGCGCCGGCACCTCGATCTGCGCCTGCTCCGCCGGCGGCGCCATCGGCTGTTCCTCAACGGCCGGCTCAGCTCCCTCGGGCGGCAATTCGCCGCGCATGGCGTAAGTACGTTTGCGCCGGTATTCGACGTTCACCTTGCGCGTCTGCGGCTTGGCGCGTCCGTGCGTCGGCGTAGTCAGCTTGAGCTCACCGACCGTCTTGCGCCGCAGCGTGATCTTCTTCGGTTCGCTCTTGTCGCTGTCCTTGCCATGCGAGTTGCGCAGATGGGTCAACAGCTCCATCTTGTCCTTGTCGCTGATGGTCTGATCCGCGTCCGTGATCGGCAACCCGGCCTCGCCCAGTTGCAGGATCAGACGATCGACCGGGATGCCGACCACTTCCGCCAGTTGTCTTACTGTCACGTCCGCCATGAAGTTGAATGCTTCCGTTTCGGTTCTCTATATCGATCGAAGAGTAAAATATCAGCTTTGCTGCTCTTCCGCGGCAAACCAGGGCGCGCGCGCGGCCATGATCAGCTCGCGTGCCTGCCCCTCTTCGATGCCCTCGATCTCGAGCAGGTCGTCGACCGATTGCTCGGCGAGATCCTCCTGGGTCACGATCCCCTTGGCCGCCAGCTTGTGCGCCAGCTCCGCATCCATGCCATCCAGCGCGAGCAGGTCCTCCGCCGGCTCCCGTCCGTCCGTGTCTTCTTCGTTCGCAATGGCGCGCGTCAGCAGCACGTCGCGCGCCCGGGCGCGCAGCTCCTGCACGATGTCCTCGTCGAACTCCTCGATCTCGATCAATTCCTTGGTGGGCACATAAGCGATTTCCTCGATGCTCGAGAAACCTTCCTGCACAAAGATGGAGGCAATTTCCTCGTCAACATCCAGTTGTTCCATGAACAGCTGCTTGAGCGCATTCGCCTCGGCCTCACTCTTCTCCTCGGCCTGCTGCTCAGTCATGATGTTCAGCTCCCAGCCGGTCAACTGGCTGGCCAGCCGCACGTTCTGGCCGCCACGGCCGATCGCCTGCGACAGGTGTTCCTCCTTGACCGCCAGATCCATGCTGCCCGACTCTTCGTCCACCACGATGGACTCGACTTCGGCGGGCGACATGGCATTGATGACGAACTGGGCCGGATTCTCATCCCACAGGATGATGTCAATACGTTCGCCCGCCAGTTCGTTGGAGACGCTCTGCACTCGCGAGCCGCGCATGCCGACGCAGGCACCCACCGGATCGATACGCTCGTCATGGGCCTTGACCGCGATCTTCGCGCGCGAACCGGGGTCGCGCGCGGCGCTCACGATCTCAATCAAACCTTCGCCCACCTCGGGAACCTCGAGCTTGAACAACTCGATGAGCAGTTCGGGCGCGGTACGACTGACGTGCAGCTGCGGGCCGCGTGATTCGGGCCGCACCGCCTTCAGGTACACGCGCAGGCGGTCACCCGGACGGACGGATTCACGCGGGATGATATCCTCGCGGGAAAGCTGGGCCTCGGCGTTGGCGCCAACGTCAATCACAATGCTGCCACGATCGGCCCGCTTCACCACGCCGGTAAGCAGTTCGCCCACCCGGTCGTGATACTGTTCGACGATATGGGCGCGCTCCGCCTCGCGCACCTTCTGAATGATCACCTGTTTGGCGGTCTGGGCGGCGATGCGGCCGAAGGCCACGGATTCGATCGGTTCTTCAATGAAGTCACCGACTTTGACATCGGGATTCACGTCCACCGCGTCATCCAGGCGGATCTGGGCATCGGGATTCTCCATGACCACGGAATCCTCCACCACCTGCCAGCGGCGGAACGTCTCGTAATCGCCCGTATCGCGATTGATGGAAACCCGCACGTCGACATCCTCGGTGTAGCGCTTCTTGGTGGCAGCCGCCAGCGCCGACTCGATCGCGCCAACGATAACGTCCCTGCCGATGCCGCGTTCATTGGACACCGCGTCCACGACCATCAGAATTTCTTTACTCATCTCCGTTGCCTCTGCCTGATCATTACTACATATCAGATGTCGGGGACCAGACGCGCCCGGTCGACATCCCGCAATGGGAGTTCGATTTCCCGGCCGTCGACTTCCAGCACCACCTGCTCGCCGCGCAAGCCCATCAACAATCCCTTGAAATTACGCTGCCCGTTCAACGCCGCATGCAGGCGCAGACGAACCTCCCTGCCCCGAAAACGCTCGAAGTCGCGCGCGCCTTCCAACGGCCGGTCCAGCCCTGGCGACGATACCTCCAGCAGATAATGGCCTGCGATCGGATCCTCAACGTCGAGCACACCGCTGATCTGATGACTCACCCGTTCGCAGTCATCGACCGTAACACCATCCTGCTTGTCGATGTACACGCGCAGTGTCTGGTTGTTGCCCTGCGGGAAATACTCCACGGCGACCAATTCGCAGCCATGCAGCGCCACCGCCGGCTCCAGCATCTGCCGCAATCGCGCGGTAATTTCCATGCCCATGCATCAACCCTGCTAAAAACAAAAATGGGCCCATAGGCCCACTTCAATTCCCCCGCCCGGCGCCAGAACGGCATCGGCTGCCTGTGTAGACCGGAAACTACTGCTACAGTTCCCGCCCCCGTTGGCGGCGCAGCGCAAGTCCTGAACTACGGCAAGTCCTGGACTACGGCGGACCCGCCCGGTGGGTGCCATATTATAGGAATATGACTTTTGTTTTTCAACAAACACTTAACTTCATGATATACAACCATGATCGCTTCAATGGGCTGCCGCGGATCCAGCGCGCTCACATCCCGGATTCCCTGAATCTCCGGCCGACGGCAAAGCAGTCCAGCACCCACTCCGCGCATGGGCGAACCTAGGACATCGACCCGATTCACCAGCCTTCATCTCCTGTCCGCCCTCTCGGCTGCCTAGCTTCCGGAACGAACCGCTGTCATGACTGGGCTGCCAAGGAGACTGCGAACCAAACCAGGGGCGTCTTCCCCGGCAGACACCGACGCACCCGTTTCCCCCGCCAGGGTAATTAAATTAAATGAGAATTATTTGCAACTGAGAGGCGGCAATATATATACTGGCCAGATCCGACGCACGGCAAGGGAAGGCGTATTCGATGAATCACAGAAAACAAACGCTGCCCGACCCCGATGCCACCCCGCAGGGGACCCTGACCACGCCCGAACTCGTGCTGGTCACGACCCTGCGCCTGTGGGTGACGGCGGCCTGTGGACCTGCCGAGCGGAACATGGGCATCCACTGGTACGAAGGACTCGCCACCGCGGGGGTATCGGAAAAGGGATCCATGGCCTTCCATGAATTGATGGAAGCAATCGTGCTCGCCACGTACGAACCGCTGGATTTCCGCCCCATGCATTGCCACCTCCTGGGTCGGGACGAGCGCCGCGTGCTGCGGATCATCGGGCTGCTGCAGCACAATCGTAAAAATGCAGCGGCATCCGCCCTGTCGGACTGGATACCGCCTACCGCCTGCCGTCGGGCCGGCACCCACGCTCTTCTTCTGGCCGGGGAGTTATTGCTGGCCGGTCTCACCTTGCCCCTGTGCGGCGAAGAAACGCTCCTCGGAGTCGATCGGCCAGACCGGCATTCCGGAGCCACAGCCGTACGGGCTTCGACCCTAATTCATTAAGTATTTTCATTCGAAGCAATCAAGCCTCCCTTGGGAATACTGCAAACGGAGGGTGCTGTGGGATCAGATACCGGCTGAATCCTCGATGCAAGGGTCGCGGGAGGAGCGCGACCAGAACACCAGCGGCGCGAAGACACGCGGCCTCCAGGTCAGCGTGAATGCAACCATGAGCGCGGCCGCGGCCAGGGACATGACCCAGACCAGCGCGGCCATCGAGGCATGGTCGGTACCCACACAAATCACCATCGATACGAGGAGTCCGGCAATACCCAGCATGCGTAAGGCAGTCGCAGTGCGCACCGGCAAGACGCGCTGGCCGACCACCTGCTGCCAGTGCGCCTGCATGGCGAGCGCAAGCCAGGCCAGGCCGATCACGTTACATGCCAGCGCCGTGGCGAGGGACAGCGCCTCAGGCATGATCTGCCCCCCGCATCAGACCGTCGTTATCGTCTGCAGGCTCTTGGTCTACCGCGGTCCCCGTGGCGCGCGCCCTTTGGTGCAGATGCAGGGCGGCCAGCAGAACTACCCCCGCGCTGAACAGCAGGGCAAGGTCAAATCCCGCCACCGGCCAGTAACCCTCGCCGAGGGTCCGCAGCAGATGATCGCCCGTGGTGACCCAGTTCAGCACCACCGCAGCCAGGGCCAGTATGGCCACGGTCCAGCACTGCTCCGCCCAGGCGGGGGCGATCTTTGTCCGCAGCACCGGGGCGGTACGCCACCAGGCATGCGCCAGCGCCACCAGCCAGGCGAACCAAAAAATCCGCTCTTCCCAGTCACTGCGATGCGCCAGGTCAGCCGGCAACAGCCGATTGGCTACCAGGATCGAAAGCGTTGCGATGAGCATTCCAGTCACCGTAGCCACCGCCAGGGCATCTACCCAGCGCGAACCCGACAGGCCCTGGCTCGCGTGCTGGCGCTTGCGTTTCTCGACAAAAAAGATGAAGCCCGTGGCGATGCAGACGCAGCCGGCCAGTCCGCCCAATACGTAGAACCATCTCAGCAGCCAGTGCTTGAAATGCTGCAGGTGCAGTCCGGCCAGAAAGTCATTGATTCCGGAAACCGTCGTCGCCGGCGGTTCCTCATATATCACCCGGCCGGTAGGCCCCTCGAAATGCACGGCCTGTCCCACCAGCGTGACGCGGTCGCTGCCGGCGCGGTAGATGCTGACATAACTGCTGGCATCACCGATGTGATTGATCTCCAGGTAGCCCACCTCGCCGGGCATGCCGCGCTCGGCCCAGCGGCGCTTGGCCTCGGCAACCATCGCATCCACCGAAGCGAGTTCCGCCGGCACGCCGGAAGGCTCAAAGGCCAGCCCCTTCTCCGCCGCCTCGGCCTGTTGATGCGCCAGCGCCATGGGCTTCAGCATGGTCTCGGTAACCGGGAAATAGATGCCGGCGAAGATGATCAGCCCGGTCAGCGCGAAGAAAAAGTGGAACGGCAGGGCAACTACCCCGGTGAGATTATGCAGATCAAGTGTGCTGCGCTGGACCTGTTTCCTGGGCCGGAAGGTGAAAAACTCGCGGAAAATCTTGCGGTGTATGACGATCCCACTGACCAGCGCCGCCAGCATCGCCAACGCCGCCAGGCCGACGATCCAGATCCCCAGATTCATCCAGTGCAGGTGCAAACCGTAGTGCATCGGATAGAAGAAATCGGTGCCGATATTGAGCTGGTCATCGCTCAGCATTCTGCCATCGCGCGGATCGATGCTTGCCCAGCCGTGCACATGCTGATGCCCGTCCGACGCATCCCTGGGCTTGTTGGGAATGCCGAACTCGCCGCCGATCGACAAGACCGGGTCGCGGTGCGTGGTATAGGCGTACAAGGATGACAGTTTCAGCGTGTCCGGATGCGGGAGCTCCCCGATCACGCGCTCAGCGGTAGCCTCCATATCGTCCGGATGCGGCCTGAGCTGGTGAAAGAAGACCGGCGCCAGCACCTTGTCGAACGAAGGCATCGGTTGCGGCGCGAAGCGCGTCTCGGGTACCGTCCAGCGATCGATCTCGCGGTCGAACACCGACAAGGCCCCGAAAAAAAAGGCCGCCATGAGCACGAAGCCCAGCACCAGGCCGAACCAGGTATGCAACCACGCCATCGAGAGGCGAAAGGACTGGAACATCGCCGATGAATCCTATATATCCGACCTTATGACAGAAACCGCGATATCGACCATGCCGCACCCGTCATGACTGCGCCGCCGCCGGTCAATACGGCCCACACCTGGGCGACGCTGGCCGCCGCGAATGTCCAGCAGAAGGCGGCCAGAAACACCAGGAACGCCAGCATCATGGTCAGCTTGTAGGCGTCCTCGAACGGCATGCCCAAAATCGCCAGCAAGGCGATTCCCAGCACGGTGAATCCCCAGGTGAGCACATATCCGCCCAGCAGACTGGCGGCAACGCGCGAGGGAATCTGGCGCGGGACTGCTGGGATGTCGGAGCCCATGGTATCGCCCTGTCCTTCATGTGCGAAATAACTGTCGGGCTGCGTCAGCAGCAGCCGCAACATAAATGCATATAATAATTATTCTCAATACTAACAGCGCCACGAGAGGAATTGCAAGGACCGGAAAAACGCGGCGACCTGCCCGCCATCCGGTGGCCATGCGCCGGGGCAAGCCTGTCTTATTTTTTATTCAAATCCGCGATCGCCAACTACCTGACCGGCCACTGTCCAAATTTAAGACAGATCGGTCGAACGCCAGATCGCATGTTGTTCCCAGTGGATTCGGAGTTGCTCACGCGATGCGATTCTATAGATAAGAACCCTGCGCCATGCGCCATCAGCTGGTCATGCTTGTCTTCTGACCATCCGATTCAGTCAAGCGATGTTCCGGGGAAATCAGACGAATAATAGGCGGGTTTGAGGCCTAACCCGAGGTGGCGATATCCGTTTCCAGAGGGGCGCCAGCGGGCGAAACCAAAATCTTGTCTACACGGTGCCCGTCCATATCGACGACCTCAAACCGGTAGTTGTCCATAACGAAATGTTCGCCTGCGGAGGGAACATGCCCGAATTGGTGCAACATCAGTCCGGCCAGGGTATGGAACGATGCGTCTTGAGTTAGCGAATGCAGCCCAAGCAGATCGCGCGCCTCGTCGACAGGCAAACCGCCATCGAGCAGCCATGAACCGTCGTCCCGGCGGACGACCAGCGGCTCGCCCTCGTCCGCACTATCGGCGAGTTCACCCGCGATCGCCGTCAAAATATCTGTCGGAGTTACCAATCCCTGGATCTCACCATATTCATCCACTACGACTGCCATCCGCACTTCGTTCCCACGCAGTTGCTCCAGGGCATTCAGGGCGCTGATGTTCTCATGAACGAACAGCGGTTGCCGCAGCACATCCCGCACGTCGAGCGCCTCCCCGGCTAGCCTCCGCTCCAGCAGATCCCGCATCTGGACGACTCCCACGACATCGTCGAGTTCACCCCGACTGACCGGGAAACGGTTGTACGTACTGTCTCGCAGCAGCTGACGGATATCCTGCTCCGTCGATCCGATATCGATCCATACAATCTCGACTCGTGGCGTCATCAGGGCCTGGATGGGGCGGTCGGCAAGACGCATCACGCCGCGAATCATGTTCCCCTCGGCACGTTCGACTACACCTGTGTCGGCCGCTTCGGAAATCAGGGATCTGATTTCTTCATCGGTAATCTTGTTCGCCGCCACGGCATGGCGGCCCAGCAGACGGAGCACGAAACGGGTGGACGCATCCAGCACAACCACCATTGGCGTAAAGATGGTGGCAAGCAGCTTCATGGGTGGAGCTACCAGAGATGCGATGCGCTCCGCATTCGCCAGGGCGATCCGCTTCGGCACCAGTTCACCCAGAATCAGGGAAAAATAGGTAATCCCCGCGACGACGATTGCCAGAGCAAGGATATCGCTGACTGAGACGAACCCGGGAAATTGCGCCAGCCACCCCGAAAGTGAAGCCGTCAGGGTCTTTTCTCCGTAGGCGCCGGCAAAAATCCCGATCATGGTAATGCCGATCTGGACCGTAGACAGAAACGGCCCGGGAGACTCGGAGAGCTTCAGTGCACTGCGCGCGGTTTTGCTGCCGGCCTCTGCCAGGGCCTTCAGGCGGGCACGTCGCGAGGAGATCACTGCGAGCTCGGACATGGCGAAAAAGCCATTGAGCAGAATCAGCAGCAGGATGACGATCAGTTCCCAGGGAAACGTCATGAACCGATCAGACCATAGGCTCTGTGAATGTGGCGCGGGGCCGGACAGGACAAACCGCAGTGATGCCGCTTAATGCCATGTTACGGCGCACGTCAAAAGACCAGGCGCTGGAACTGCATGGTCACATTGTGTTGTCAGGCCTTTTCGCCTGGCCCGGTGCGATATCCCGCGGCGAATCCCCTGATAAATCCGCTCACAGAATCACGCGCCCTGGTGACAGCCCATATCCCCAAAGCGACAAGCACGAGAAAGATCGCGCTCCGGGATCCCAGAGCTTCATACAAGCCGTAAGCGATCGCGCCGACTGCAGCCGTGATCATCCCAACCATCAGCAGGTAGCCCACGACCGTGGATACCAGATCGAAATTGGTCGCCAGGAACAGGATCAGCAACACTGCCAGTAGAACTGGAAAGAAGTATTCCATATGTATACCGCGCCTCAGGATATTACCTATGTGAATCTCATTATGAGTAATGCCGGACATCCATGTCCATAAACCCTATGAAACCCATTGAAGATATTCCCATCGACCGGCAGCTTGAGGATACAACGCCCGATATCAGACCAGCACAACCAATTAACTATTTGAATTCAGGAGCATCCCGCCCATAGGAGATCTTGAAGAAAGCGTGATGGCCATCACATATATCGAAACATTACGCATCAGCCTTTCTTCCTACTGAAACATCTCCGGGATGTGTGCAAAAACCTACTGTTTTCACAACAATTATTTGGACCATCGAACTAATAATTTCGCACGAGATGCCGCTACATCTAGCTGAGAAACATGTGTGCGTACACATACAGGAGAGCATCTCAATGAAGAAAATTACAGCAATAACCATGGCATCCGCGGCCACCTTGTTCGTGGGCGGTGCAGCCATGGCGGCTCCCATCGGGGGATATGACGCATGGACGGTTTCAGGCGGAACAATCACGGCGACCTGTCCGGCCGGATACACCTGCACCAGCCTGGACGCCACCGGCAACGGAATCCTGCAGCAGCGGGTCACCGACGATGCCGACACCACTGTCGCCTACTTTCGCACCATCGTGACCGATGAAGGCGCCAGTGCAAGTGACCTGGCGGCCGTTCAGGCACTGGGCTTCAGGAGCGAAGGCATGATCGGTGCGCAGGACGGTTCCGGCGACTATGTCAACCGCAGCATCATCAAGGCCGGCACCCAGATCGGTAACGATGCGATGTCGACCATGGCCGAAATCGGCTCAGGTACCCTGATCGGCATCGCTGCTTTCATCGCCGATCAGGAACAGGGATTGGGCGCGACCACGCGCAGCATGGACTGGCACTTCCATGAAGGTGCTACCACCTATCTGGAATTGAATCACTATTCGACCGGCGGAACCGCCGGTGGCGGCACGGGCAATGAAGGCACCATCACGGTCCGGCGCGCGGGCCTGCTTTCCGCGGGCGGCACCCTGACTCTCGATCCGGGCGGGTCACAGGAACAGACCCTTGCCTATGCGGCTGGCAACGCCGTCACGGCAGTTTGGCTGACGCAGGCCGCCTCGGGTATCGGCAGCCAGTTCGATCGTACCCTGGGTCTGCAGCGCTACACCGTGGTCACTACGACGGGTCAGGCGCAGAAAACCAATGCCGGAGGCACCTCAATCACGGCAAGCAATGCGGATGGTAATGGCAATTTTGTGGTCGACATCTCCGGTGGCGCGAGCGCGGAGATCAGTGGAACACAGTTCGGATGGAACACGGCGCTGTTCGGCACACAGCCGCAGGAGTATTTCACCAACTCCATCAGCAGCGGGTTGCTTGCGCCGCCCGCTCCGGGCACCTACGCCAACGACTACATCCTGCCCTAACGGCACACCGAACATCGCATTGCGATAGGAGAAAAACATGAATTACAAGTATCTTCTCAAGGCGGCAACGGCGACGATGGGGGGACTTTTTGTCTCGAGCGCTGCCCTGGCCGGTGCCGCAATTTTACATGACGGCCCGCTCGCCTTCGATCAATACTCTGTCACCAACGGTGTCGTCACCGACACCTCGACCGAGTGCTCAACCACCTGGACTTGTGTGACGCTCGACGCCACCAGCCCGGGTATGTTCATGCAGCAGGTGACTGATCCCGGCAGCGGAGTCTCTTTCATCCGCACGATCACGGTGGAAGAGGATGCCAACGGAACCCCGGCCGCGGGCCTGGGATTCTGGCAGGAAACCGAAACCTTCGCCAGCGGCGTCAACACCAATAACGTCGCGGTCAGCCAGGGTATCGTGGATGGCGGCATGGACTTCAGGATGAAGCTTTTCGAAGCCGCCTTTAAGCCTGGCGGAGATCTCACCATCCCCACCAGCGGTGGTGGCGGCGCCGATCTGTATATGAACCAGCAGGTCGCGAGCCAGACTTTCCAGCAGGATGGCGTGAACGGTAATGCGCGCCAACGCATTGACCAGAACCTTGGCGTTGCAGCGGTCGGCAAATTCACCTATGCCTCGATCGATGGCGCGGCGTTCATGCCGACCACCAGTGGAACCCTGGGCGGTACGATCATGCCGGCTCTGGCCTATGCCTCGACCGACGGATTGAGCGTGGTGTGGATCGGCGCGGATATGCCGGGCAATGCCGCGGCCAGCGCACGTCAGTTCGGATATCAGAAGTACACCAACTGGGGCTCGGTGGCCGTGACGGCCCCCGGCACCAATGCCGCAGCGGGCACCTCGAGCTACATGGCGCTGGGCTCAGCCGCCTCGTTCACCGACAATGGTTCATGGGACTGGGATACCGCCCTCTGGGATCTGGGCGCGGCGCCATCAGGTCCCTGATATAACACCGAAGGGGGCTACACGGACGTAGCTCGGGAGAAGCGGTCGGTTCCGTCTGGAAGTTCAGCGGAGCCGGCCGTCATGCTCTCAACGGCAGTCCCAGATCAACACGGTAGCCGATCTTTTCCATGGAGTCGGCTATCATCTCCGAGAGTTCCGCGCGCAATTGCCGCGTGATTTCCCCACCTCCCATCTCGATCGACCCCGACCGGAAGAACCCGGGATTTTTCGAGGTGGATCGCATACGTCCAATGTCCGTTTCCGATGCGATCCTGTCGAGTATTACGTCGCCGGTGTCAGCACCCAGAAAAGAAAAAATTCCGCGCAGGGTCTCTATGCGGTGGGTCACCAGATCTTCATAGCGAACCATGTGCACATTATCGCGCCCTTCCGAAAAAGTGCGCCAGCGATCGACATTCTGAATAAAAAGATGCGCCGACTGTCGCAGCCAGCCTGACAGATCACCGCACTGGGTAAGCAATTCGCTGTGACGCGGATCATTCTCCTCCTGCGCCAGGCGCAGGTTGTGATGCCAGGCCGACAGACCTTGATCGATGGGGTTACGGAAGATCGCGATAAACCGGGGCTGGTCGAACAGATTGTTGAAGAACTCGAGGTTGGCGATGATATTGTTGTCGTTGGCCCCGATGATGGGCTTGCCCCTGGCGGCCTCGCGCATCATGGTCTCAAGTGACGAGCGAAAAACGGCATTGACGCTTTCACCCCCTACCAGGGCCGCTCCCTGCCCGCCAGTGCGTCGGTCGTACAGCTGCAGTACCTTGTTGAATTCACCGAAGACCCATTTGAGTCCTTCGTAAAGGGAACGGCAATCATACTCGGAGGGGCAGGAAACCTGAGGGTGCAGATTCAAGGCGCGCTGCAACAGCGTCGTCCCCGACTTGGCGGGACCAAAACAGAAAAACAGTTGGGTATTTTGTGATTGGTTTTTCAATATCCCGACCACACAACTGATATGAACTATTTATAATTTATATTACTTTTACCCGGTAACGTATTTGTTTGACGACAGAAATCGCTGCGAGGTTCCATATTTTAACCAGCCCAAGAGATCGATCAAGCTAAATCTCCACCGGGCTCCTCGCCCTACCCCAAACAGTAATTTATTCTTAACGACTCTGGCTGGACACTGGACGGCCTCACCAATGAAAACCCTTCATCGGATGATGCATCCAGATTTGAGAACATTTTAAATTCCAACTCAGACGACACAACGTCTTGCTGGGTGTCACGGTCAATCGTCTATCGCCCCAGAGGTCTGACCTAGAAGTGTCTAAATCCCATTAGCATCGCTTTCTGCTTCGCAATGGCTTTCACGAAAGCGACTTCATAGGCATAGTTATATGCGCATTGCGCGAAAAACTCCCGGGTAAGTAAGTTCGAAGGGGTCCAGGCAGTATTGGCCCTGATTTGAACCCATCGCGCAACTCTTTCGGCAATATCATTTGCCCGCTTGCGATCAATCCCCGCTGCAATTTCTTCACTGCTGATGGCGATAGACATCGTCATGGACACCCCCCTGTGTAAACACTAATCCCTCTTATTCGACATGCTAATAATAAAAATGTTTCACGATCAAGAGTCGCTAAATAGCGACAAGCGTCAAATTAACGGCACCTGGATGTTTGGGCTATCTGCATATCACCTATCATCACGTGGTCTAAGGCCTCACATAAATACCCAGATCTTGCTACAGCAGTTTGAACTGCTGTTCAGATATGGAAATGACATTTCCATCCGGTATCGACAGCCTAATTCTGTCACCACGCCAATCCACTCCTGACTTACCAAGTATTTATTGTCTCAGTGTCCGAACGGGCAACTGTAACTCAAAGTACGAGTTCTCTTTCAAATGACGTGACCATACTCCGGTCCTCATATTTTGATGCCCAAATACTCACCACGGGGTAAACGTAAGTAGCTGCATCGTTATCGCGACCTGATCAGTCCTGCCTGGAAATATTATGGATATTGGCTGACTAGCCTGACAAGAAGGCTCCGAGAGTTGGGGCCTGAATGGCATCTGTATTAAGGGAGAAAGATAATTGACCCACCCGAGAATTCGATTCAAGTGGATAGAAGGTTACTGCGTATCATCGGACCGTTGAATCGCTGTCCGCGTACCGCTTGGCGAAAGGATTTAGAAGACACGGCGCCGTCGTCTTAAGCCCTGTCCTTCAGCCTCACCATTTCTTTCGGGTATCCGCTGGAACGTCTTAATGATATTGCATGTTATTTTTATATCCGTATACCCGAAGCATCCCTGATGCTTTCCAATGCTTCCTGTTCGGTTTCATGCGCAGTACCACAACCGAGCTCATGGATGGTAGCTTTGCGTACACTGAGTATCTTCACATCAAACTTCAGGGTCTTACCTACCAATTCATGATTGGTATCCAGAATAACCTTATCTTGATCGAACCCGATTACAGTAACCATACGCCTTCCGCCTTCGGTCATGATGTCTACGCGATGACCGATGACAAGCTCATCATCGCTAAAGTCTTCTCGGGATAATACTGTGCGACGGTTTTCATCCCATACACCATAGGCCTCTTCGGGGCTCACTGTCACACTGAATGAATCTCCCGCCTTTTTACCTTCCAACACCTTTTCCAGACCCGGCAGCAGCTGTCTATGACCATGTAGATATCTGTAAGGATAATGGCTTTTGGTTGAGCTATATTCAGTGCCATCGATGTCAGTCATCGTGAAATCAATTGCGACAGCACAATCCTGGGAGATTTGCATAGGTCCTCCTCACAGAGCTAATCGCTAATGCCGCGCTACTGCACCGGGCCGGGCCAACTCGATATATTGACTACTATGATGCCACCACCATAAAGCAGCTCGATTTTGATATCAACGCACAGGAGATCTATACGAACCTAAGCACTCGAACCTGGTGATCTGTACGGAAACTGTCTGCACAACGAACACACTAGAGCCTGCCTTGACTTCCCTCTACAGGCTACATAGCGACTCCACGTCAGCCATAAACGAAAAAGGCCAGCGCAATGGCTGGCCTAACTCTCTGTTTATATTGGTAGCGGGGGCTGGATTTGAACCAACGACCTTCGGGTTATGAGCCCGACGAGCTACCAGGCTGCTCCACCCCGCACCTGAACTTTAAGGGTGCCTATGGTACAGAACCCAAGCCCTCTAATCAAGCTGCCGCCCCTCAGGGCGCCTGCTGGCTCTCCAGGACGACGAAGGCTACCGCATACTGGGCCTCGTCGGAGATCGAGACATGGCTGTGGCAGATCTGCGCCTCGCGGCACAGGGTTGCGGCCTGCCCGCTGTAGGCGAGGCGGGGTTTCCCGCGGTCGTCGTGCTCCACACAGATCTGGCGCAACTGGACCCCGGCGCTCAAACCCGTACCAAGCGCCTTGGCCACCGCCTCCTTGACGGCGAAACGCTTGGCCAGAAAGCGGGCGGGATGAATAATCCCCTGGTACTGCTCATACTCATGCTCACCAAGGATCCGACGCGCGAAGCGGTCGCCGTAGCGATCAAGGTTGGCCTGCATGCGCGCGACGGAGACGATATCCGTTCCAATGCCGTGGATCACCGGCGCGCCTCGACCATCAGCCGTTTCATTTCACGTACCGCCTCGCCCAGGCCGGTAAATAACGCGCGCGCCACGATGGCATGCCCGATATTCAGTTCGCGTATACCAGGTATGGCCGCGATCGGCGCGACGTTGTGATAATGCAGCCCATGCCCGGCATTGACCTGGAGTCCTGCCGCCAGACCGGCCTCGACTGCCCGTCGTATCCGTTCCAGTTCCTCCTCCACGGCGCGCGGATCGGCGGCATCGGCATAGTGACCGGTGTGAATCTCGATAGCGGGCGCACCCGCGCGTGCCGCCGCCTCGATCTGGGCCAGTTCGGCATCGACGAACAGGGAAACAACGCAGCCTGCGGCGGCCAGGCGCTCACAGGCGTCCTTGATCTTCGCCTCTTGCCCCGCGACGTCGAGACCGCCCTCGGTGGTCAGTTCCGCGCGCCGCTCCGGCACGAGACAGCAATTGTGCGGGCGGATGCGTTCGGCATAGGCCAGCATTTCCGCGGTTACCGCCATCTCCAGATTCATGCGTGTCTGCAGGATGTCCCGCAGCATTTCCACGTCGCGCTCCTGAATATGACGCCGGTCCTCACGCAGATGCAGTGTTACGCTGTCGGCACCCGCCTGTTCCGCCTCGATGGCCGCCTGGACCGGGTCGGGATAACGCGTGCCGCGCGACTGCCGCAGCGTCGCGACATGATCGATATTCACGCCCAGCAGGATGTCTTGATCCCGCACCGTCATAGGCGGCCCTCATCTTTCATCATCGGTTCCACATTTGCTTCCATCCGCCCGCCCCGCCGGAACAGCTTCCGGCTGGCCAACGGCTTCCCACCGAGCCTTCCATCCAGGACCGTCCTCATCAGGCGCTTCACCTCGGACAGCTGCACGGGATCACACAGCTCCCCCCGCGCCAAGGCCAGCAGGCTGCCGCCATGCAGTCGCACCGGCCGTGCGCGCGCGACATACTCCTCTGCGCCCGCCTCCGCCACCCTGGAACCCGCGGCGTCCGCACGAACCGGTCCGCGCTCGGGATAATAATCATACACGCCCTCGGGCCGGATCGGCTCGCCCCCCAGGATCTCGCGATCGAGCACGAGGCCGTAACCCAGCTCGCGCAGCAGCGTCAGCTCGAACATGCGCAGGATCGCCTGTTCCGCGGACACGTGGAGCCCGGGCGCGGCCAACCCCTGCAATGCCGATTCATAGACGGCGAAGAGCGTAGGATGCGGGTCATGGCGATGCAGCAGTCGCATCAGCAATTCGTTCATGTAGAACCCGCTGATGAGCGCGCGCCCACGCGGACCCTCGCCGGCACGGCTTTCCACCGCGGTCAGGATACCCAGCTCCCCGCGCATGGACCAGCTTGCATACAGGGACTGGAACGGCTGCAGCAGCCCATGCAGACGCGACTTCGGGCGCCGCGCCCCACGGGCGATGAGCGCGAGACGGCCGTATCCGGCGGCGAGTATTTCCAGCAGAAGGCTGCTGTCACGATAGGGTCGGTGGTGAAGCACATACGCCGGCTCCAGCACGGCCTTGCCATAGGCGGCACCCGCCAGGGCCGGTGACACGACCGCCTCAGTCGCCATATCCCAGGCTGCGCAGGGCGCGCTCGTCGTCTGACCACTTCTCCTTCACCTTGACCCACAGCTGGAGGTACACCTTGACGCCGAACAGGCGCTCCATCTCCTGGCGGGCCTGCGTACCGATCTGTTTCAGCATATGGCCCTGTCTGCCGATGACGATCGCCTTCTGCGCATCACGCTCGACCCAGATCACCGCGCCTATCGTCGTCAGTTCCGGACCTTCCTTGAATTCCTCGATCTCGACCGTGACCGCATAGGGAAGCTCGTCGCCGAGCAGGCGCGTCAGCTTTTCCCGCACCAGCTCGGCGGCAAGGAAACGCTCGCTGCGGTCAGTCACCTGCTCCTCCGGGAAGAACGGCGGCGACTCCGGCAACAGCCGCCGGACCTCCTCCTCCAGCACCTCCGTCTGGGTGCCCCGTGTCGCGCAAACGGGAACGATCGCGGCGAAGTCCCGCTTTTCCTTCATCCGGGCGATATACGGCAGCAGCTGTTCCTTGTCCTTGAGCCGGTCGACCTTGTTGAGCACCAGGATGACGGGGACATCCGCCGACGCCAGCAGCCCGAGCACGTGCTCGTCCTCCTCCTCCCACTTCAGGCACTCGACCACGAACAACACGACGTCGACGTCGGCGACCGCGGCCGTGGCCGTGCGGTTCATCACGCGGTTGATCGCATGGCGCACACCGCGGTGCAATCCGGGCGTGTCGATATAGACGGCCTGGACGGTGGGAGTTGTCTTGATGCCCAGGATCCGATGCCGGGTGGTCTGCGGCTTGCGCGACGTGATAGTGATTTTCTGGCCCAGGATCCGGTTCAACAGCGTGGACTTGCCGACGTTCGGCCGCCCCACGATGGCCACATAACCGCAGCGATGCATCTCTTGCCTCCGCTCAGCCGCGGCCACGCCCGCTGACAGCGGGATGGCGCGACATCATCGGGCTGCTCAACGCAACCGGCATCTCAGGACGCCTCCTGTAACAGTTGCAGGGCTTTCCCGGCGGCATCCTGTTCGGCCTTGCGGCGGCTGTTCCCCTCCCCCGTCAGCGCCTCGTCCAGGCCGGTCACCCGGCATTCCACGCGGAACAGCTGGGCATGGTCCTGCCCCTCCACGCTCAGCACCCTGTATTCCGGCAACGGCATCCGGCGCGCCTGCAGATATTCCTGCAGGCGCGTCTTCGGATCCTTGGCCGCCTGGTCCGGAGACACCGATTCGATCTCCTCGCCCAGCACCGTCTGCACCAGCCGGCGGGCGGCATCGAGCCCGGACTCCAGGTAGGCTGCCCCGATCAGCGCCTCGAGCGCGCCGGCGAGAATGGAGTCGCGGCGGTAACCCCCGCTCTTCAACTCCCCCGGCCCAAGCAGCAACTCCTCCCCCAGATCGAGGTTACGCGCCCGGCGCGCGAGCACCTCGCCGTTGACGAGGTTGGCGCGCAGACGGCTCAGCGCCCCTTCATCCTGGCGGGGAAAACGCGCGTACAAGATCTCGGCGATGATCAGGCTCAGGGCAGCGTCTCCCAGAAACTCCAGGCGCTCATTATTGGGGCTGCCATAACTTCGATGGGTCAATGCCATCAGCAGCAGATCCTCGCGGGCACACGGATATCCGAGCCGCTGGCACAGCTTGACGTGGGAGGGATTCAATTGCCAGCGAGTGTCACGCTGTCTTCGAAGGACAGCAACAGGCTGACATTGCCATAGAACGGTTCCTGCACCTCATACTGGATGGTGACCGTCTTCGAGCCGGCGTCGCTCCTGACACTGATATCGTTCTCCGTCACGTGACTCACATTGTTGATTTCCAGCCGTTTCAGCAGCCGGGAACGCAACTCGCCGACCGCCAGCCCCTGCGATTCCTCCTCCGCCAGCGACTGCAGCGACGAGGTGACGCTGAAATGCTCCAGATACACGGGGGTGAGCTTGATCCCGATATAGGCGAAAAAGCCGATCACCGCCAGCACTATCAACAGGCTGAGAAACGTCAGTCCTTCCTGTTTATTCCCGCACCGTCTCATATCCGGACCTCCCTGAGAGATTGCCCCATTAGCGCCCCAAGCGGTGAAAACCGCGTTCAGTTGAGCAGGTTTCCGATACGGTTCCAGGTGATGCCACCTTTGGCGGAATCCCAGTTCATCCATATCATAAACGCTTTACCGACCAGATTCTCTTCCGGCACCGTGCCCCAGAACCGGCTGTCGTTGCTGTTGTCCCGATTGTCACCCATGACGAAATAATGGGCTTCCGGCACGATGAACTCGCCTTCGGCGATGTGGCGGCTGTTCTGAATCAGGATCTCGTGCTTGACCTCGCCCAGCTGTTCCGTGCGCAGGCTGGCGCCGCTCATCCCCAGACCGGCGCCGACGCCGGCGTAGATGCCGACATATTCCTGCGTCGCCTTCTCCCCGTTGACGTAGACCATCTTGTCCTGATAGCGGATGCGGTCACCCGGAAGCCCGACGATGCGCTTGATGTAGTCGGTGGCCGGGTCCTTGGGGAAACGGAAGACCACGACATCGCCCCGCTGCGGCGCGCCGATATCCACCACCTTGGTGCCGACCAGAGGCAGGCGGATGCCATAGGAATACTTGTTGACCAGAATGAAGTCCCCCGCCAGCAGCGTCGGCATCATGGAACCCGAGGGAATCCGGAAGGGCTCGACCAGGAACGAACGCAGCACCAGCACAACCAGGATGATCGGGAAGAAGGAGCGCGCGTATTCGACCAGCAAGGGTTCCTTGCGAATGCGCCTGATCTGCTCCTCGCCCGCTTCCTGCCCCCCGCCCTGCGTCAGCGCGGCGGCGGCGCGCTCGCGCCGCGGCAGCAGCACATAGGCGTCGAACGCCCAGATCAATCCTGTCACAAGCAGGGCCACCACCATTACGGCTTGAAAGTCGAAATTCATTCTTTTTTCCCTGTATGTAATATCGCCAGAAATGCGTCCTGGGGAATCTCCACCGTTCCGATCTGCTTCATGCGCTTTTTACCCGCTTTCTGTTTCTCCAGCAGCTTCCGCTTGCGGGTGATGTCGCCGCCGTAGCACTTCGCGGTCACATTCTTGCGCAGCGCCTTCACCGTCTCACGCGCCACGATGCGGGCCCCGATCGAGGCCTGGATGGCGACATCGAACATCTGGCGCGGTATCAGTTCGCGCATCTTTTCCGTCAGCTCGCGACCGCGCGAGTTGGCGCGCTCGCGGTGGACGATGACGGAGAGGGCGTCCACCCGGTCGCCGTTGATCAGCAGGTCGAGCCGGACCAGATCAGCGGCCTGATAGCGGTCGAAGCTGTAGTCGAACGAGGCGTAGCCGCGGCTGACCGACTTGAGGCGGTCGTAGAAATCCAGCACCACTTCGCTCATCGGCATCTCATAGGTCAGGATGACCTGGTTGCCGTGGTATTCCATCTTCTTCTGGGTGCCGCGCTTCTCGACGCACAGATTGATGACGGACCCGAGATAATTCTGCGGCACGAGAATATCCGCCCGGATGATGGGTTCGCGGATTTCAGCGATGTAGCCCACCTCGGGCAGTTTGGACGGATTGTCCACCTCGATCACCTCACCCTTGGTGGTCATCACCTGGTAGACCACGGTCGGCGCGGTGGTGATCAGATTGAGGTCGTACTCGCGCTCCAGGCGCTCCTGCACGATCTCCATGTGTAACATGCCGAGAAATCCGCAGCGGAAGCCGAAACCCAGGGCCTGCGAGTTCTCCGGCTCGTAGAACAGGGAGGCGTCGTTCAGGCGCAGCTTGCCGAGCGCATCGCGCAGGCCCTCGTAATCCTCGGCATTGATCGGGAACAGGCCGGCGAACACCAGCGGCTTGATCGCCTTGAAACCGGGCAGTGGTTCGGCGGCCGGGTTGTCCGCCATCGTGAAGGTATCGCCTACCGGCGCTCCGTCGACCTCCTTGATGCCGGCGATCACGAAACCCACCTCACCCGCGCTGAGGCTTTTCGCCTCCTTCGGCTTGGGGGTGAATGTTCCCACCTTGCTACACGGGTAGCCGCGTCCGGTCGACATCACGGTAATCTTCTTGCCGACATCGAGCCGTCCCTCCATGACCCGAACCAGCGACACCACGCCGAGATAGTTGTCGAACCAGGAATCGATGATCAATGCCCGCAGCGGCGCCTTTTCATCGCCGCGCGGCGGCGGGATGCGCCGGATCAGTTCCTCCAGCAGGTCATCGATACCCAGGCCGGTCTTGGCGCTGATGCGCACCGCCTCGCGCGCCTCAATCCCGATGATGTCCTCGATCTCGCGGATCACCCGCTCGGGTTCCGCGGTCGGGAGATCCATCTTGTTCAGCACCGGTACCACCTCGAGCCCCTGCTCGATGGCGGTGTAGCAGTTGGCCACCGTCTGCGCCTCGACCCCCTGGGAGACATCCACCACCAGCAGGGCCCCCTCGCAGGCGGCCAGCGAGCGCGACACCTCGTAGGCGAAGTCGACATGGCCCGGGGTATCGATGAAATTGAGCAGATACGTCGTCCCGTCCCGCGCCGTGTAGTCGAGCGAGACGCTTTGCGCCTTGATGGTGATGCCGCGTTCGCGCTCCAGATCCATGGAATCCAGGATCTGATCCTCCATCTCGCGCTCGCTCAGGCCACCGCAACGCTGGATGATGCGGTCAGCGAGCGTCGATTTCCCGTGATCGATATGGGCGATGATCGAAAAATTACGAATGTGCCGCATGTATGGCGAATTCTTCCCGGTCCATAAAAATTAAAGGGGAGCGCCCAACGCGCTCCCCTGGCTATCATAACAGAGCCGGAAATGATCAGACAGTTACTGTTTGGCGTCCTCATCCAGTTTCAGGGCGAGGAAAATGGGGCTGCCCCGACGCTGCACCAGGATCGGTACCGCCTTCCCGGCCGGCAGATCGGCCACCAGTTTCTTGAACTGCTCCACCGTCCCCACATCGGCGTTGTTGAACTGCAGGATGACATCGCCCCTGCGGATTCCCGCCTTGGAGGCCGGGCCGCTCTCGATCGAATCGACCACGATCCCGCCCTTGCCGTCCAGTTCCTGTTTCTGTTCCGGGGTCAGATCCGCCACCGTGATGGCCAGACGCTTGATCCGGGTGCTGTCGCCGTCTCCGCTCGCCGCGGCCAGATCGAGCTCGTCTTCCTCCGGCAGTTCACTGATGGTGACCTTGAGGGTCAGGGGCTTGCCCTTGCGAATGACCTTGAGCGGCAACTTCTCCCCGATCTTGGACACGCCGACCATGGGCGGAAGCGCCCCGGAACTCTCGACCTCCTTGCCGTCGAACTCGACGATGACGTCACCCACTTCGATGCCCGCCTTCTGCGCCGGGCTGTCGGGCAGAACCCGCGCGACCAGCGCGCCGATCGGCTTGGTCATGCCGAAGGACTCCGCCAGGGTGCGGTCCACGTCCTGGATGAGAATCCCCAGCCACCCGCGCGTCACATGTCCCGAGTTGCGCAGCTGATCCACCACGCTCATCGCGATATCGATCGGAATCGCGAATGACAGGCCCATGAATCCCCCGGTACGACTGAAGATCTGGGAGTTGATTCCAACGACCTCGCCGTCCATATTGAACAACGGGCCGCCCGAATTACCGGGGTTGATCGCGACATCGGTCTGGATGAACGGGACATAGTTCTCGTTGGGCAGGCTCCTGCCCTTCGCGCTGACGATGCCGGCGGTAACCGAATGCTCGAAACCGAAGGGCGAACCGATCGCCAGCACCCAGCCGCCCACCTTGAGGTCTGCCGAACTGCCGATCTTTACCACCGGCAGGTTGTCGGCATCGATCTTGAGCAGGGCGACGTCGCTGTTCTTGTCGCTGCCCACCACCTCGGCGACGAACTCGCGCCGGTCACTGAGCCGCACGACGATCTCGTCCGCGTCCCGGATCACGTGATTGTTGGTGAGGACGTAGCCATCCTTCGAAATGATGAAGCCCGAACCCAGGGACTTCTCATCGAATTCCTCGGTACCGCCGCCGTCGCCGCCACGGTCGCCGAAGAAGCGCCGCAGGAAATCATCAAAGGGCTGCTGGTCGGGCATCGCCTCCCCGTGCGGATTGCGGAACTGCTCCTGCTTGATCTTGGTGGTGGTGCTGATATTGACCACCGCCGGACTGCTCTGCTCCACCAGTTCGGTGAAATCGGGCAGGTCCTTCACCGCCGCGCCCGCGCCCGTGGCAAACGTCAACAGCGCCAGCATGGCCATGCTCATCGACAGCCGCCACACTTTCCCTTGATCCGCATTACGCTTCATGAGCACTCCTGTTCGTTGCATCATCCATCCGATTCACATCTTGCGCCGGTAATCGCGCACGATGTCCTCTACCACGATCTTGTGTTCATCGGCCCCGGCCGTATCGGCGAAACCGACCAGACTGGGCTGATGACGGGGATCCAGTGCCACGGCATGGCCATACCGACGCACCCAGACCAGGCCCAGCAGGAAGCCCAGCGCACCGCACACGGCCGTGGCCGCATCCTTCGATTGCCACGAGAGGCCGTCCGCCAGCAGACCGCCGCCGATACCTCCCAGCAGCAGAAAGATCAGCGGCATGGCACTATACGGCAAACGAGCTGCGCGCCAGCGCGCCATCCTCGAGGCCCAGCACGACCCATTCGCCGGTCTTGGCGCCGATCGTATTGATCACGCGGATGCGGTTGACGCGGTTACCCAGCACCTTGGCGAGGACGCTGGTTCCGCAACCCTTCTGCACGGAACAACTGCCGCAGGTAGTCATGCGCTGCGTTTCCACCCAGGCATATTTCCCTCTGTTCCAATGACCTTTGCCGTTTCCGTCATCATGTCCGAGCGTGCCGATAGTGTCGTATGACTGGCGAGAAGAGCCCGCGGTTCCATCGATGCGGAAGCCGTTCCAGGCTTCACCGGGAAATGTCGGAAATATGCCGGGAGGCAGTTCCGGAACAGGGCGCGCAATGTGCGAGCGGGGATATGACGGAAAACCCGCGGCGGACGTTACCGATCCGGACCCGTAACCGACCAGCTGGACATAGGACAGCATCGCCTGGGTATCCGCCGCGCCGGGGCGTAGCGATGGGAATTCACCAGATAGTCGTACAGATCGGTCGCCGCCGGAGGATACCCTGCCTCACCGCCACGGTGGAACGGCGCGCGCGGCCGGTGCCACGGGTTTGGCGGCAAGCACGGCGACCGTGACGCTGCTCCGCACGGGCCGGCGGCGCGCCGCCACCAGTTGTACGCCCGCGGCGCGGAAGCCGGTGTCGGGTCACGGTCACGGCCATCGTCGGATCCTGCTGCGACCGCAACCGCGCGTGATGGAGGCCATGTTCATCGCCGTCCGGATTGCTGCGACCGTTGTTCAGCTCCATGACACCCACCCCGAATACCGCGATCGCGGACAGGGAGGCGGCCAGGGCGAATCCCATGGTGGCCCGGGCCTGTGCGATGTTCTGAAGGGGGCGGTAGCGGAGGAGATGGTGGCGCGGATTGAAATGGATGGGCTCGTGTTCGAGGCCAGTGCGACGCGTCCGGCCAGGTCCTGCGGGAGATGGGCGGCAGGTTGCCCTGCAAGGCGTCGCGGATCAGATGGTAGTTTCGCCAGCGTGCACCCGCCAGCTCATCGGTTTTCATCGCCCGTGACGCATGCCATGTCGCATTCGTCGAGCTCACCGTCAACCAGCAGGGAGACCTTGTCCGCGTTTCTTTCCATCATGGGCAACACCTGTCGTTTATGTTTATTTTGAACAGATTCAATCCAGCAGGGGCTTCAGCTTGGTATTGATGACCTCGCGCGCGCGGAAGATGCGCGAGCGCACGGTACCCACCGGACAGTCCATCCGCTCCGCGATCTCCTCGTAGCTCAGGCCGTCGAGCTCGCGCAGGGTGATCGCCATGCGCAGATCCTCCGGTAATTTTTCGATGGCACTGTGCACCGTATTCTGGATTTCGTCCCTGACCAGGAGGTGCTCCGGGGGTCGCGTACTCCTTGAGATCGGATTCGCCCTCAAGATACCCCGCCTCCTCGGCATCGATGTCCACACTGGGCGGCCGCCGGCCCTGGGATACCAGATAGTTCTTTGCCGTGTTGACTCCGATGCGGTACAGCCAGGTATAAAGCACTCTCGCCGCGAAAGCTCGGAAGGGCGCGGTACGCCTTGATAAACGCCTCCTGCGCTACATCCATAACTTCACTCTGATCATAGACATAGCGCGATATCAATTTAGTGAGCCTATATTGATATTTCTGTACAAGGATATCAAACGCTTTCTTGTCACCATTTTGAACACGTTCGACCAGTGCCTGGTCAACATTATTATCGCCCATCCGGGCTGGCCTCCCGCAAAGGCTTCGCGCCTTGCTCAAATGGTGTTGACAGTGTTGTTATCGTTTAGTTCAGGTGATTACGGTTTCTATTTCAGTCTTTTATGATATATAGCTAGTGTCCCCGGCGCGAGTGGGACGGGATTGTATCAGATTACCCTGCTGGGTCATCTGTAATACCATAATAAAATCAAGGCTTAATACCCCGCCATGGCTCCGCCCCGGCATTTCGACGTACTGATCATAGGCAGCGGGGCGGCTGGCCTCAGCCTGGCCCTGCGACTGGCCCCCTTCGCGCGCATCGCCCTGATCTCCAAGGCGGCCCTGAGCGAAGGCGCGACCCTGTACGCCCAGGGGGGCATCTCGGTGGTGCTCGACAAGGAAGACTCGCTGCAATCCCATATCGAGGACACCTTCAGCACCGGGGCCGGCCTGTGCGATCCCACGGTGGTCGAGTATACCGTCAAACACGCCCGCAGGTGTATCCAGTGGCTGATCGACCAGGGCGTCGCCTTCACGCGCGCCAGCGGATCCGATACCGGCACGGACTACCACCTCACGCGCGAGGGCGGGCACAGCCACCGCCGCGTGGTGCACGCCGCGGACGCCACCGGCCGCGTGGTTGAAACCACGCTGGAACGGAAGGCGCGCGAACACCCCAATATCACCATCTTCGAATATCACCTGGCCATCGACCTGATCCGGGAGAAGGTGGACGAATCCGGCGAGGCCCGCTGCGTCGGCGCCCTATGTGCTCGACCGCAAGACGCCCGGGGTCGGCGTCGTATCCGCGCGCTGCACCGTTCTCGCCACCGGTGGCGCGGGAAAGGTCTACCTCTACACCACCAATCCGGATATCGCCAGCGGCGACGGCATCGCCATGGCCTGGCGCGCGGGCTGCCGGGTGGCGAACATGGAATTCATCCAGTTCCACCCCACCTGCCTGTACCATCCCCAGGCCAAGTCCTTCCTGATCTCCGAGGCCGTGCGCGGCGAGGGCGGCCGCCTGCTGCTGCCCGACGGCAGCCGCTTCATGGACCGCTTCGACCCGCGCGGCGAACTCGCCCCGCGCGACATCGTGGCGCGCGCCATCGACCACGAGATGAAACGCCTCGGCGTGGAATGCGTCTTTCTCGACATCAGCCACAAGCCGGCGGAGTTCATCCGCGAACACTTCCCCACCATCCACGAGCGCTGCCTGGAACTCGGCATCGATATAACGCGCGAGCCGATACCCGTGGTGCCGGCGGCGCACTACCTGTGCGGCGGCGTCATGACGGATCTGCGCGGACGTACCGACATCGACGGCCTGTACGCGGTCGGCGAGATGACCTTCACCGGCCTGCACGGCGCCAACCGCATGGCCAGCAATTCACTGCTGGAATGCCTGGTGTTCGCCGAAGCCGCCGCCGAGGACATCGCGCGGCGCCTGCCGGAGTTCGCACCGCCGCGCGCGCTGCCGGCCTGGGATGAAAGCCAGGTCACGGACTCGGACGAAGAGGTGGTGGTGGCGCACAACTGGGACGAGCTGCGCCGCTTCATGTGGGACTACGTCGGCATCGTGCGCACCGACAAGCGCCTGCAGCGCGCCCAGCACCGCACCGAGCTGCTCAAGCACGAGATCGACGAATACTACGGCAATTTCCGCGTCACGCGCGACCTGCTCGAGCTGCGCAACCTGGTGCTCATCGCGGAACTGATCATCCGCTCCGCGCTGCAGCGCAAGGAAAGCCGCGGACTGCATTTCACCCTGGATTATCCGGCGTCCGACCAGGCGCAGGCGCCGTGCAACACCATACTCACGCCGAAGCACCGCGGCGGCGCCGGCGCATCAGGCGGGATAGGCCGACCCGGCGGGCTCGGCGCGGCGCAGACCGAGCCGGACGCGCAGGCGGCGATAGGTGTCGCGATCGAGACTGTCCGGCAGCAGGACGACCGAGCAACGGCGCTCCCCGGCGAAATTGAGTACGGTCAGCCACGGATGCACATAGGAATCCGGACGCAGGCGGCACACGCGCGTCCGCCCTCCCCGCTCGACCAGGCGCCATTCACCATCGCGCTCCCATACCAGCGCCACGACGTCGCCGTCCCCGCGCATCAGCACGCGGGCCGAACAGCTCCGCGCAAGACACAGGAGGACCAGGATGGCCAGCAGCGCGCCCGTCACGTTCCCGAGCGGCAGAAACGGTATGAACGCCAGCGCCCCGGCATGCGCGGCGGCCAGATAGAGCGCGAGCCGGCGCGAACGGCGCAGGTCAAGCCGCAGCGGCGCGGCGTATGCTGGCGATGACATCGCAGACCTCCCGATCGCTCGGCGGCAAGCCCCCGAGGAAGATATTCCAGCAGCAACTGGTCCGGGTAGTCGAGCAGGCGCCGGAACGCCGCCCGCTCGGCGTCCGCTGCGCCATCGTAGGCGTGATCGAGGTACGCCTGCAGCAGCAGGTCGAGTTCCCGCATGCCGCGGCGGCACTGCCAGTGCAGCCGCGCGCGCTCGCGCGCCGCGTCCACGGGCGTCCATCAGATGAACTGCTTCAGCATCATCTGCTTGATCTCCCCGATGGCGCGGGTGGGGTTGAGCCCCTTTGGGGCAGACCTGCACGCAGTTCATGATGGTGTGGCAGCGGAACAGCTTGTAGGCGTCCTCCAGCTCGTCAGGCCGCTCCTCGGTGGCCTGGTCACGGCTGTCGGCAGGAAACGGCGCGCCTGCAGCAGCGCCGCGGGGCCGAGGAACTTGTCCGGGTTCCACCAGAACGACGGGCAGGCGGTGGAACAGCAGGCGCACAGCACGCACTCGTACAGGCCGTCGAGCCGTTCGCGCGCGCTCCGGGCTCTGGCGGAACTCGACCTCCGGGGCCGGGTCGTGGTTGATCAGGTACGGCTTGACGGCGCGATACTGGCGGTAAAACTGCTCCATGTCGACGACCAGGTCGCGGATGACCGGCAGGCCGGGCAGCGGGCGGATCTCGATCGGCTGTTTCAGGTCCTTCAGCGGGGTGATGCAGGCGAGGCCGTTGCGGCCGTTGATGTTCATGCCGTCGGAGCCGCACACGCCTTCGCCGCAGGAGCGGCGGTAACTCAGCGTCTCGTCCTGCGCCTTGATGCACGCCAGGGCGTCGAGCAGCATCATGTCGGGCGTGAGGCCGTCGACCTCGTAGGCGCGCATGACGGGACCGGCGTCGCTCTCCGGATTGTAGCGGTACACGGAAAATCGCATGCGTTCCATGATCAATACACCCCTGGGCTTGGGGAAACAGGCTCCACGGTGCGCGGCTTCATGCGCACCGGCTTGTAATCCAGCGCGCCGCCGTCCTTGAAATACAGCGAATGCTTCAGAACCAGTGCTCGTCGTCGCGCAGCGGGTAGTCGATGCGCGAATGCGCGCCACGGCTCTCCCGCCGCGCCAGCGCCGAGGTCACCGCCGCCAGCGCCACGTCCATCAGGTTCTCCAGCTCCAGCGCCTCGATGCGCGCGGTGTTGAACACCCGGCTGCGGTCGTTCAGGCTCACATGCTGCAATCTCCGTTCCAGTTCGCTCACCTTCATCACCCCTTCCCGCAGCACGTCCTCGGTGCGGAACACGCCGCAGTAATGCTCCATCGTGCGCTGCAGCTCCGCGCGCAGGCCGCTCACCGTCCCGCCGCCGCGCCTTCGTCCCAGCGCGCCAGGCGGGCGAGCGGCTGCTCGATGGTCTCGCGTTCGAGCACGCGGTGGTAGCGCCTCCTTCAGGTACTCGATGATGTGGTTGCCCGCCGCGCGGCCGAAGACCACGATATCGAGCAGCGAGTTGCCGCCCAGGCGGTTGGCGCCATGCACCGAGACGCAGGCGCATTCGCCGACGGCGTACAGGCCGGGCACCGGCTCCTCCGGTCCCTGGCGTTCCGGCGCCACGACCTGGCCGAAGCGGTTGGTCGGGATCCCGCCCGGTCGTGTAGTGGCAGGTCGGAAAGACCGGCACGGGCTCGGTCACCGGGTCGATGCGCAGGAAGGTGGTGCACCATCGCATGGATGCCGGGCAGGCGCTTGCGGATCACCTCGGCCGAGGTGGTCGAGCTTCAGCAGGACATGGTCGCCGTCCGGGCCGCAGCCGCGCCCTCGCGCACCTCGGTCGCGATCGCGCGGCTCACCACGTCGCGGCTGGCGAGGTCCTTCGCGGTCGGCGCGTAGCGCTCCATGAAGCGCTCGCCCTGGCCGTTGACGAGATAGCCCCCCTCGCCGCGCGCGGCCTCGGTGATCAGCATGCCCTTGCCGGCGATGCCGGTCGGGTGGAACTGGATGAACTCCATGTCCTGCAGCGGGATGCCGGCGCGCAACGCCATCGCCATGCCGTCGCCGGTGCTGATGCGCGCGCGTTGGTGTTGGTGCGGTAGAGCTGGCCCGCGCCGCCGGTCGCGAGCAGCGTCGTCTTCGCCTCGATCACCAGCGGCTCGCCGGTCTCGATGCACAGCACGAGCGCGCCGAGGATGTAGCCGTCATGGTCCTTGAGCAGGTCGATGGCGAAGTATTCGTCGAAGAAGTGGGTCTTGGCGCGGATGTTCTGCTGGTACAGCGCGTGCAGGATGGCGTGGCCGGTGCGGTCCGCCGCGGCGCAGGTGCGCGCGCCCGCTCGCCGCCGAAATTCTGGCTCTGGCCGCCGAAGGGGCGCTGATAGATCTTGCCGTTGTCGAGGCGCGAGAACGGCACGCCAGCGATCTCGAGTTCGATCACCAGGCGCCGCGGCCGGCACACGTATTCAATGGCGTCCTGGTCGCCCAGCCAGTCGCTGCCCTTGACGGTGTCGTACATATGCCAGTGCCAGTTGTCGGGCAGCACGTTCGCGAGCGCCGCGTTCATGCCGCCCTGCGCGGCGACCGTGTGCGAGCGCGTCGGAAACACCTTGGACACCACCGCCACCGAGGCCTCCGCCTGCGCGAGCTGGAGCGCCGCGCGCAGCCCGCCGCCGCCGGCGCCGATGACGAGGGTGTCGAAGCGGCGGCGTTCCACCTGATTGCCGGCGTAAGCGCTCATCCGCGATGGAGGGTATACAAGGTCTGCAGCACCCACAGGCCGGTGCCGGCGAGGCCGAGCCCCGTCAGGGCGAGCAGGACCAGGCGCGGCGACAGCGCACCCGCGTAATCGATGATCACGTCGCGCATGCCGACCAGGCGTGCAGCAGCAGGGCGCCGAAGAACAGCGCGGTCGCCAGCCCGACCAGCGGATCCGCCATCCAGGCGCGCCATGCGGCATAGAGCCGGCAGCGCAGCGCGCGAGGCTCACAGGCGAACAGCAGGTAGACCACAATAGATAGACCGCGCTCAGCCGCCGCCAGAGCCAGGCGCGCAATCCCAGGGCGCGGCGGTTCATAGCAGATACAGGGCCGCGCAGAACATGGCCAGCACGCCGCCGGCGAGCACGGCCCACGCGCTCGCACGGGCGCCGCGCAGCTCGACGCCGACGTCGAGGTCGATGAGCAGGAAGCGGATCCCGGCCAGCAGATGATGCGCGAACACCCACGCCAGCAGGATCAGGACGACGCGCGCGCCGTCGCCCTGCAGCAGCGCGAACACCTCGGCATAGCCCTCGGCGTCCGCCAGCGAGCGGTCGAAGAGATAGGCCAGCACGGGTATCGACAGCACCAGCAATACGCCGCTGAGGCGGCCCGAGGACAGCACGGCCATCACCGGTAGGTGGTGCGGGTCAGCGAAAGAAAGACCGGCCGTTTCTGGTATTGGGGCTGTCACGCCGTCTGGGTAGCTCGGCCGCTTTCACGTCCAGCCTTACACCCCTGCGGATGAATTCCGCTATGATCCCAGTTCCGATCCTAAATCCTTGATCCACGCTTGAATCCGCGCTGGAACACGTTCCTCCTCGAGGCGGGCGCCGCGCTCGAGGATGACCGCGTCGAGCACTTCGGCAATCCCCGGCGCGAGCTGCAGGCTCCGACAGCGGGGACGTCATCGCGGACCTGTCCCAGCGCGGCCTGATCGGCGTCCATGGCGCGGACGCCCGCAAATTCCTCCAGGGACAGCTCACCAACGACATCGACCTCGTCGTCGAGGGCTGCAGCCAGCTCAACGGCTGTTGCAGCCCGAAGGGCCGCCTGCTCGCCCTGCTGCGCGTGTTCCGCCGCGACGACTCCTATTACCTGCTGCTCCCGCGCACCCTGCTCGGCGACACGCTGGCGCGCCTGAAGAAATACGTGATGATATCCAAGGTGACGCTGGAAGACCTGGGACGCGTCGCTGATCGGCGTCGGCCTCACCGGCCCCCGCGCCGAGGGAGATTCTCGGGGACCTGCATCGGAACCGGCCCCGCCCGACGCGGGCGCGCTGGGCCGCGGCGGCGCCTGACCGTGATGCGGGTGCCGGGCGCGCATGCTCGCGCTTCGCCCTACGGCCCGCCCGCCGACATGGAACGCCTGGACGGCGCTGGCCGCCCGGGCCGCGCCGGTCGGCGCCGCGGCCTGGGACCGCCTTGACATCCTCGCCGGCATCCCCGGACATCTCCCCGCCACGGTCGAAGAGATTCATCCCGCAGACCGTCAACCTGGAACTGCTCGGCGGGATCAATTTCAGGAAGGGCTGTTACACCGGCCAGG
>JADJWH010000002.1 GCA_016716465.1 Gammaproteobacteria bacterium | reverse complement strand
ATCTGGTAGGGCAGGGTACCACAGGGGTTGCGGGTGTCCCGGTCATTGCAGGTTCGCAGGCCGAGCATGGCATAGACCGGGTCCCAGCCCACGGCCGCGGTCCAGAACGGATACAGGGAGGCCAGCATGATGACGTAGTACCAGAATGACACCGGCGATGGTCCCCCGCTCAGATCATTCAGCCAGACCGGCATGTTCATCGCGATCACGGTCAGCGGGGCCGCGACCATGACGGTTCCGAGGACAATCCGCGCCAGCCGGTCCTTCCATCCAAGGATCTGTACGATATACGGTCTCCTTCTCTCGTTCTCGTTCATGGCGTCGACCTCCCTGAATGTCCGGGTTGAACTCAGTACGCGAGACAGAATAGTGTCGCTTCCGCATCGTCGCATTGAGCTTCGTCAATGGGCGCGAATATATGGAGTACGAAGACTGAGAAGCGACCCGGGCCGTGTTCACCTCATCGCGGTCGCGTCGGCCCGCTCCAAGGTGCAAATACCCGCGTCGAATGACAGATATCAATGCGGAGTTTTTCCGGTTGCCTATGCTGTGCCTGTCTGGCCGGGTCCTGTGGGCGGCGCGGTAAGGTGACAAACACGACAGGAGGAATTATGAAAGTGCGCGAAATCATGGTGAGCGATGTGACGGCGTGTTCGAAGGACACGGACCTCGAATCCGTCGCGCTCGCGATGTGGGACTCGGGCTGCGGCTCTCTGCCGGTGGCGGATGATGCGGGACGGCCGATCGGGATCATCACCGACAGGGACATCAGCATGGCCCTGGCCTTCAACCACAAGTCTCCGCGGGAGGTACAGGTCGGCACCATCATCGACGGCAAGGGCGTCGTGACCTGCACCTCGGAGCAGACGATCAGCGAGGTGCTCGATCTGCTGGCGGCCAACCGGATTCGCCGCCTGGTCGTCGTCGATGAGGCGGGGCGGATCTGCGGGATGCTTTCCCTGGGGGATATCGTCGTGGAAGCCGCGCAGGAGTCGCACGGCGGTTTCGACGAAGCGGAGAGCCTGCTGCCGGGCCTGATATCGACGATGGGGAAGGTATACACATCCCACTGATCCGCTCCCCCATCCGGTCGGAGCCAGGGTCCGCCTGCGCGAACACACAGACACGGGGCGGTCGTCCCGGGATTTCGGGGGGCCGAAATGGATAGGGAACTGGTAACGGCGATGGTCGCGATCGGCGCGCTCGGCATCGGCGCGCAATGGCTGGCCTGGCGGGTCCGGATCCCGTCCATCGTGCTGCTGATGCTCGCAGGCCTGGTGATCGGGCCGGTGACCGGGTTCATCAATCCCACGCGGGATTTTGATGGACTGGTCTATCCCTTCGTCGCCCTCTCCGTCGCCATCATCCTCTTCGAGGGAGGGCTGAATCTACGCTGGCACGAGTACAAGGAGGCCGGCATTGATGTCATCCGGCTGGTAACGCTGGGCCTGCTGCTTTCGGGGATTCTGGGCAGCATGGCCGCCCGATATGTCGGCGGCCTGTCCTGGCCAGTCGCCTTGCTGTTTGGAACGATCAGCGTCGTCACCGGCCCCACCGTGGTCCTGCCCATGCTCAAGCAGGCGAGACTGCGACGGCGCTCCGCCGCATTGCTGAAATGGGAGGGGATCATCAACGATCCCCTGGGCGCGCTGCTCACGGTCCTCGTCTTTGAATATTTCTCGCAATCACAGCATGTGACCGCGGTCGGGGATATTTTCCTCAATCTGGGCGTGGCGCTGGCCACGGCGCTGGCCGCGGGATTCGCGTGCGCGCACCTGCTGAAGCGGGCGTTTCACCGGGGGCGGGTCCCGGAATATCTGAAGGCCCCGGTATTACTGGCGGCGATACTGATTCTTTATGTCCTGTTGAATGCCGTGCAGGAAGAGGCCGGGCTCCTGGCCGTCACCATTACCGGTTTCGTGCTGGCAAACGTCCATCTGAGGAATATCGAGGAACTGCAGAGATTCAGCAATTATCTGACACTGATGCTGGTGTCGGGCGTGTTTATCCTGCTCAGCGCAGACATCAGCATCGACGTCCTGATGCGGCTCGACTGGAGCAGCGCTGCCCTGATCGCGATGATTGTTTTCGTCGTGAGGCCCATCGCGGTCTATGTATCCACGCTGGGGACGGGCATTGACTGGCGCGAGCGCGTGCTGGCCGGCTGGATCGCCCCGCGCGGCATCGTCGCGGCGGTGGTGGCGGGAATCATCGGCCCGCGTCTGGTCGAGGCGTCGTATGCCGGAGCGGATCAATTGCTTCCGCTGGTGTTCGCGCTGATCATGGCCACCGTCCTGTTCCACGGGTTGAGCATCGGCTGGCTGGCTAGGCGCCTCGATCTGGCATCAGAGCGGTCCAACGGACTGTTGATCGTCGGCGCGTCCCCTGGTCGGTCGATCTGGCGCAGGCGTTCCATGAGCTGAATATTCCGACCGTAGTCAGTGACAGCAGCTGGAATCACCTGCACATGGCGCGGAGAAAGGGTCTGAGGATACATCATGACTACATCCTCTCGGAGCGTTCCGACGACACGCTCGAGCTTCACGAACTGGGACATCTGTTATCCGCCACCGCGAACGATTCCTATAATGCCCTGGTCTGCACTCATTTCGCGCCGGAGTTCGGTCGCAGTCGGGTGTATCAGCTGCCCGCGCAGAAGGACGACGCCGAGGAGCTCGTGACAATGGTCCGCTCGATGCGCGGCAGGATTGCGTTCGACAGAAAATTTCACTACGAGGCATTGATGAAGTGCCACTATGCGGGCTGGAGATTTTTCTGGACGCGACTGGGGGATGACGATGCTGGGCGGGACATCGCCGACTGGCTTCCGTCCGGCTCGATTCCGATTGCGCGCGTGTCGGATAAGGGGGAGGGTGAGATCGAGTTTTTTCCGCTGGAAGGCGACCGCACGCCACGCGCAAACGATTGCGTTATCGCTTACCGGCCGCCCCCCTCATGAGCCCGGGCGGACTTGCGCGACTCAAGAGGGGGATTTTCTTTCGGCACAGGGACGGCAAGGTTGCCGTCGTGGAGCAGGAAATCCGTGCCCGTGGAATCAGCATTGGGAGATCGCGTTCAGTTGGGGTATGTCCCGATAGAAATGCCTGGGGTCGTGCTGATCGCCGGGATAGAGCAGTTTCTCCCGCTTGAACTCGGCGATCACCCGGCTGACGCTTTCCGGCGTGGCGCCGAGAATCTCGGCCATTTCCTCGCAGGTCAGCAGCCTGACCTCCTCGGCGGAGAGATTATTCTCGATCCGGGACAGGTAGTCGATCAGGCGGGCGACGCGAGCGCGGATGATACCGGTGGAGAACGAGGATATCCACAGATCGGCGTCCTGCAGGTAATAGAACCAGTGTTCCATCAGCTTGCAGAAGAGATCGGGATCGGTGGACTTGACGTTCATGATCTCATTGATCGCGATCCTGGATACCCGTACCTCGTCGATGGCGATCGCGGAGTGTCCATAGGAACGGCCCAGCAGGCCGTTGAGCCCGAGCCACGAGCCGGCGGAATGGATGCGGACGATGCGCGCCTTGCCATTGGGGAGATAGTTGATGAGTTTGACCATGCCGGATTCGATGACATACACCGTGGATGGGGCGTCTCCGGCCCGATACAGCACATCCGCCGGCTCGTAGCGCGAAGTCCGGTCACTCAGTAAATCCCGCAAGCGCGGATCCATGCGCGTGTTTCTGTCCGGCGCCTGCCGGGTGCCGTAGTCATCGCCAGTTCGGGACGATGGATAAGTGTTCCGGGAATCCGTCTGATTTTTCAGCATGTCAGCCTCCGTTGGTCCATGGATGGCGGATCTTGCAAGATGTTTGCGATTTTTGACCCGATGTGAATCGAGACATCACACACCGGCGCCACGCGACCTACTCGCCAGGGGATGCATGGATTCTGGCTACTCAATATGAGTGTGCGAGGGCAGCTTAGTTCAATATGGCGGACGAGGGCGAACAGACGATCGATAGGGCGTGCGGGCGCCGATATTTGTCAAAATATTAACGCCGGTCATGTGATGTCGTGCGTCGGGTGAGTACTGGCGTCAGCCCGATCCGGATCTATAAAAGTCACAGTCATCCGAGTCAGCGATGCTGCGGGACGGGGGCGGACGTGATTCGTCATGACGTGACTGATTCAGGCGCGCATGTTCAGGGTTGCGTTCGGCAGCCCGGGGACAGGTCGAGCACGTGATCGATGATGGTGTTATTGCGGCTGACACAGGGTCAGTTCGCCGGTGCGGCCGCCGGCGTGAAACGCTCGAACTCCCCGGGATCACGCCTGTAACAGGTCGGGCCATGGCTGCCATTCTGACGCAGAACGATGTGGCTTCGCTCCGGGTCAGGTCTTGTGAGCCATCGTTATAGCTTAAGGGGGTGGCCGCGTCTGCCGTTATAGAAACGACTCTCCTTTGGCCATCACATCGGTTCGCAATCATGCTGGGACGGAAAAAGATGAAGGAACAGCGGATAGAGCCCCGCTGGAAGATCGATCAGTTTCTCGCCATCTATGACGAGGATCAGGCCACCTTCCTCGGGCGGGTGGAGGATCTGAGTGAAAACGGCATGTCCGTGCTGAGCACCGAGACCGTGCCGGTCGGAAACCATCTCAAGCTGGCGGTGGAGGTCATCCAGGACGACGGCAGCGTCAGGACCTTCTTCGTGCGCTGCCGCAGCCTGTGGACCCGGGCCGAGAGCGGTGACAAATATCACCGGATCGGCTTCCAGTTTTCCGGCATCTCGCAGGCGGACGCCGCCAGGATCCGCAAGCTCATCGAGTATCAGCGCAGCCACGGCGCGCATCACCCGGGCGAGCCGCGTCCGTGAGCGCGTGACGGCGCCGGGAAATTCCGCGCAAATCCAGTAAATTCAACAGCTAAAGCCGGCGTCCCGGGGTGGCCGGGGGCGGCGGTTGCATTCCGTCCGGGGGCACACTAGAGTATCGCACTCACGGAGTGGAGCAGAAACAGAGACTTAGCGGCTGCTGTCGGGCCGGCTGATCCCGGGGCGGCCCGAACCTCGCGCGGTCCGCGGCCTCGGTCCGGTGGACGGCGAGTCTATAATATATGCCCGGTCGATTGATCAGAGCGCGGTCGCAGGGATGCAGGCGAACCGTGCCGGTGAGCGGGGAATAGAGGGTCGTACCGCGATGTCATTCCGTCTCAAGATCATACTGGGTCTGGTGGTGATCCAGTTGCTGCTGCTGGTAATCCTGGTCTGGAGCAGCCTCAATTTCCTGCGCGGTTCCAACGAGATCGAGCTGTCCAACCGCGCCACCTCGATCGCCGAGATCCTTGCCTCCACGCTGGAAGACAAGCTGCTCAGCGGCGACCGCGACGGCCTGCTCGTCCACATCAACGAGATCCTGGCCTTGCCCGGCACGGTCTACGTGCGCATCGTCAATCCCGCCGGAGACCTGGTCGCCGAGGGCGGCGATCCCGCGACGCTGGCGCGCCCCTTCGTGGAGGACTTCCTGTTCGAGGACGTCGATGACGGGATCTACGACGTCAGCGCGGAAATCCTGCGCAACGGCGAGATCATGGGCGGCGTGCAGCTCGGCCTGTCGGTGCAGGCGATCAACGTCACCATGGATGCGGCGCGGCGCGAGATGGCCACCATCGCCATGTTCGGGCTTGCCGTCTCCGTCGCATTCTCGGTGCTCCTCGGCAACTACTTCCGGCGCCGGCTTACCAACCTGCGCGACGCCACCCGCCGCATCGCCTCCGGCGACATCGGCTACCAGGTCCCGGTGCTGGGCGGCGACGAGCTGGCCCAGACGGCGGGCGCGTTCAATACCATGTCGCGCAAGCTGGTCTCGCTCTATTCCGAGAAGCAGGCCGCGCTGACCGGCGCGCGCCAGAAGGCGCAGGAGCTGCACGAGAGCGAGCGCCGCATCCATGCCGTGCTCCATCACGCCATGGATGCCATCATCACCATCGATGAGAACGGGCAGATCGAGAGCTTCAATCCGGCGGCGACCCGGATCTTCGGTTACCCCTCCGCCGAGGCCATCGGCCAGGGGCTGGCCATTCTGCTGCCCGAGCCCCACTTTTCCGAGCACGAACGCTTCATCCAGCAGTTCATCCGCGGCGGCGACCGCACCATCCTCGGCGTCGCGCGCGAGGTACAGGGACTGCGCAAGGACGGCACCCAGTTTCCGCTCGAGATCGAAATCAGCGAGATGGAGATCGAGGGCCGCTATCTGTTCATCGCCATCGCGCGCGACATCACCGAGCGCAAGAAGGTGGAGTCCGAGCTGCGCCGGGCCAAGGACGCGGCGCTGGAGTCCTCGCGCAGCAAGTTCGAGTTCATCGCCAATGTCAGCCAGGAAGTCCGCGTCCCGGTCAACAGCATGCTGAGCACGCTCAACCTGCTGCTCGGCACCGACCTATCGCCGGAACAGCGTGAGCGCGTCGCCGCCATCCGCGCCTCGGGCGAGTCACTCATCACCATCATCAACGACGTGCTCGATTTCTCCAAGATCGAGGCCGGCAAGCTCTATCTCGAGTCGATCGATTTCGACCTCTGGCAGACGGTGGACATCGTTTACCAGTTGTACCGCGACCAGGCGGCGCGCAAGGGCGTGAACCTGGTGTACGTGATGCCGTATTCGACGCCGACGGCCCTGCGCGGGGACCCGACCCGGCTGCGCCAGCTGCTCACCAATCTGGTGGACAACGCGGTCAAGTTCACCGAGAAGGGCGAGGTGGTGCTGCGCATCGAGGTGCTGGAGGACGCCGAACAGGAAACGGCGCTACGCTTCGCGGTCAGCGACACCGGTCCCGGTATCGCCGCAGCCACCCAGAAACGCATCTTCGAGATCTTCGCCCGCACCGAGGCGTCGCTGACGCCGCGCTATGGCAGTTCCGGTCTCGGTCTGGTGATCTCCAAGCGTCTGACCGAGATGATGGACGGTGCCATCGGTGTCGAGAGCGAGCCCGGGCGCGGCAGCCTGTTCTGGTTCACCTGCCGCTTCATGAAGCACCCGGACGCCCGGCCGGCGCCGCGGCCGGTCAGTCGCGAGCTGGGCGGCCTGCGCGCACTCATCGTCAACGCGGACGCGGTGGCGCTGGCCTCCCTGCAGAACATGGTGAGCGAACTCGGCCTGGGCGTGGCCGGCGTCGACGACGGGGTGCGCGCGCTGCACGAGCTGATCACCGCCGCCGAGCGCCGGCAACCGTACGACGTGGTGATCTTCGACATGATGATGCGCGGCATGAACGGCCTCCGCTTCGCGCGCACGGTGCGCGAGGACGGACGTATCTCCCGCGTGCACATGATCATGGTCGCCACCACCGGCTACCGCGGCGACAGCGAGGAGGTGCGCCATGCCGGCGTGCAGGGGTATCTCACGGCGCCCTTCGACCGGGAACAGCTCAATGAATGCATCACCGCCGTGTCGGGGATCGATCGCAACGACCGCGAGACCTTCATCACGCGTCACAGCCTGGCGGCGTCCCGCCTGCCGCAGCACGGCCATGCCCTGGTCCTCGCGGTGGAGGATGAGCGGCAGAAGCAGTTGCTGGCGCGCCTCGAGCGCCTCGGCTACCGCACCAGTCTCGCGCTCGACGCCGCCGAGGCGCTGGATGCGGCCATGCGCGGGCGCTACGACCTGATCCTGGTGGACAATGAGTCGCGTGAATTGCTCGATGCCGAATCGATCCGCCGCCTGCGTGGCCGTGAGCATCAGGGGGAGCACGTCCCCGTGATGGTGATCGTCTCCGCCGCCGCCAGCCGTACCCAGTGCCAGGCCTACCGCGCCGCCGGCGCCGACGAATGTTTCAGCGACCTCGTCGAGGTGGACGAACTGAACCGCAAGCGCCTGCCGGGGTAAGAGCCCGGGACTGAGGGCTGAGAAACTTTGGCTGGACACAGGCGTCGCGCGCGGGGCTGCGTGGGTGAGGGTGGTGCCGGGGGGGAGTAAAAACTCGATCAATCCCAAGCTATAAAACCGGTTCCGCGAAGAGTTTTTACTCTGACCCCAAATTTCCTGGCTTCACGGCTTCTTCTCCTCCTCGCCGCTCACCTTCCGTTCCGCCTTCCAGGCCGTCTGCAGTTCGTCCATGCGCGCCTCGATACGCGCCCGCAGACGATCGTCGTCCACGGGCGCGCCGCGCTGGGCGATGCGCAGCTGTTCGATGGCGGTGCGGGTCTCGCCAAGCTGATAGTGGTGTTCCGCCAGGGCCAGGTGCATCTCGGTGTTGCGGCCGAGCATGCCCGCGGCGCGCGCCTGCAGGGCGTAGAGTTCGGCGTCCGGTTGCCGCTGCCGGAAATATTCGTTGATCGTCGCCAGGGCCTTCTCCGGCTTTTCCGCCTGCAGCAGGGCGCCGACATAGCGCGTCGTCAGGGGCAGATTGTAGGGGTAGAGGCCGAGGTTGCGTTCGTAGGTGGCGAGCGCGGCGGCGGTCTGGCCGCCGGCCAGCTGGATCTGCGCCAGCAGGATCTGATAGGCGATGCGCTCGGGGTTTTTGCCGACCAGCGGCTGCAGCTGCGCGAGCGCATCCTGGTCGCGGCCGAGGGCGAGCAGCGAGAGGGCGTAGCCGTAGGCGAGGGCGTCCTTATCGGCCGCGGGCGCGCCGGCCAGGGTCTTTTCGAAATATTCGGCGCTCTTCTGCGGATTGTTGTCCTGCAGCACGCGCACCTTGGCGCGGATCAGCTGGTAGTTCCCGTTGGTCTCGCTGTCCGTGGCGCGCGGCAGCTGTTCGGCGCGGTTGCGCGAGTCCGCGATACGCTCGCTGGTGACCGGGTGGGTGAACAGGAAGCTGTATTGCAGGTTGTCGTAGCTCGATTTCTGCAGGCGCTCGAAGAAGTCGGGCATCGCGTGCGGATCGTAGCCCGCGCCGGCCAGGAACTGCATGCCGATGCGGTCCGCCTCCCATTCGTTCGCGCGGGTGAAATTGATCTGCCGCTGCGCGCTGCCGGCGACGGTGGCGGCGAGCGCGGCCTCGCCGATCTGCCCGCCCTGGCTGGTCTGGCTGCCGAGGAGGATGGCGGCGATGATCGCGGCCGTCATCGGCGCGCTCATGCGCGCGGACTGCTCGATGGCGCGCGCGAGATGGTGCTGCGCGACATGTGCCGTCTCGTGCCCGATGACCGCGGCGAGCTCCGCCTCGGACTGTGTCACGAGGATCAGCCCGCTGTTGACGCCGATGTAGCCGCCGAAGCCGGCGAAGGCGTTGATCGCCGGGTCGTTCACCACGAAGTAGGTGAACTGGCGGCCCTGGGTGCCGCTGCTCGCCACCAGCCGGTAGCCGAGCGACTGGATGTAGGACTCGACCTCGGGATCGTTCACCACCTGCAGCGACTGGCGCACGTTGCGCATGAAGACCTTGCCGAGCGTCTGTTCCTCGGCTGTCGACAGGTAGTTCTCGGAGGAATCGCCGATGTTCGGCAGGTCGACGACCCCGGCCGCGGTCCCCGCGCCGGCGAACAGGGCGGCGAGGAGGATCAGGTGGCGGGGGCGGGGCGGGGTCACGGGAGCTTGCTCGGTTGAATGGGGCCTATGGCCGGCTCGCCCGCCGCGCTTGGCCGGGGACGGGATCCATCCTGCGTTGCAGCACGGGTTTCAGGAACTGGCCGGTATATGAGACCGCGCAGGCGGCGACTTGTTCCGGGGTGCCGGCGACGATCAGCTCGCCGCCCTTGTCGCCGCCCTCGGGGCCGAGGTCGATGAGCCAGTCGGCGGTCTTGATGACGTCGAGGTTGTGCTCGATCACCACGATGGTGTTGCCCTGGTCGCGCAGGCGGTGCAGCACGACGAGCAACTGCTTGATGTCATGGAAGTGCAGGCCGGTGGTGGGCTCGTCCAGGATGTACAGCGTGCGCCCGGTGTCGCGCTTGGCGAGCTCGCGCGCCAGCTTGATGCGCTGCGCCTCGCCGCCCGACAGCGTGGTGGCGTTCTGTCCCAGGCGGATGTACGACAGGCCGACGTCCATCAGGGTCTGGAGCTTGCGCTGCAGCGGCGGGACGTTGGCGAAGAATTCGTGCGCGTCCTCCACCGTCATCTCGAGCACCTCATGGATGTTGCGGCCCTTGTAGCGGATCTCCAGTGTCTCGCGGTTGTAGCGCTTGCCCTTGCAGACGTCGCAGGGGACGTAGATGTCGGGCAGGAAGTGCATCTCGACCTTGATCACGCCGTCGCCCTTGCAGGCCTCGCAGCGCCCGCCCTTCACGTTGAAGCTGAAGCGCCCCGGCCCGTAGCCGCGCATGCGCGCGTCGGTGGTGAGGGTGAACAGCTCGCGGATATGGGTGAACAGCCCGGTGTAGGTGGCCGGGTTCGAGCGCGGGGTGCGGCCGATCGGGCTCTGGTCGATGTTGACCACCTTGTCGAACAGGTCGAGTCCGGCGATCTCGCGGAACGGCGCCGGATCCTCGCCGCCCTCGCCGATGACGCGCGCGGCCTGCAGGTACAGCGTATCGTTCACCAGGGTCGACTTGCCCGAGCCGGACACGCCGGTGACGCAGGTCATCAGGCCGACCGGGATCGAAACGTCGATGTCCTTCAGATTGTTGCCGCGCGCGCCGAGGATGCGGCATTGCAGGTCCGGATTGGCGGGCACGCGCCGTTCCGGGAGTTCGATCGCGAGACGGCCGGACAGATACCGGCCGGTGAGCGATTCGGGATCGGCGGCGATCTCGCGCGGCGTGCCCTGGGCGATGATACGGCCGCCGTGCACGCCGGCGCCCGGCCCGATGTCGACCACGTAATCGGCGATATTGATGGCGTCCTCGTCGTGTTCCACCACGATCACGGTGTTGCCGAGGTCGCGCAGATAGGTCAGCGTGTTGAGCAGGCGCTGGTTGTCGCGCTGGTGCAGGCCGATGGACGGTTCATCGAGGATGTACATGACGCCGACCAGGCCGGCGCCGATCTGGCTGGCGAGGCGGATGCGCTGGGTCTCGCCGCCGGACAGGGTGTTGGCGCGGCGGTCCAGCGACAGATAGTCGAGGCCGACGTTGACCAGGAACTCGAGGCGCTGGTTGATCTCCTTGACGATCTTCGCGGCGATCTGCCCGCGTTGCCCGCCCAGTTCGAGCGCCTCCAGGAAGGCATGCGCGCGGCCCACCGGCAGGGCGGCGAACTCGGGCAGGATCATCTCGCCGATGAAGACGTTGCGCGCCTCCACGCGCAGGCGCGATCCCTTGCAGTCCGGGCAGATGCGGTTGTTGAGGTACTTGCTCAGTTCCTCGCGCACGATCTGCGAGTCGGTTTCGCGGTAGCGGCGCTGCATGTTCGGCAGGATGCCCTCGAAGGCGTGGCGGCGCTGGTGATGGCCGCCGCGCTCGCCGGCATAGCTGAACTCGATCTCCTCGTCGCCGCTGCCGTGCAGGATCACCCGCCGGATCTCTTCCGGCAGGTCCTGGAAGGGCGTGTCGAGATCGAAGTCGTAATGGGCGGCGAGCGACTGGATCATCTGCGCGTAATAGGTATTGCGCATGTCCCAGCCGCGCACCGCGCCGGAGGCGAGGCTCAGTTCCGGGTGCTGCACCACGCGTTCGGGGTCGAAGAACTCGATCAGGCCGATGCCGTCGCAGGTCGGGCAGGCGCCGGCCGGGTTGTTGAACGAGAACAGGCGCGGTTCGAGCTCGGCCAGGCTGTAGCCGCAGTGCGGGCAGGCGTAACGGGCGGAGAACACCAGGTCCGCGCGCGCGGGTTCGTCCATGAAGGCGATGCGCGCGATGCCGTCGCTCTGGTGCAGCGCGGTCTCGAGGGATTCCGCCAGGCGCTGCTGGGCGTCGGGGCGCACCTTGAAGCGGTCGATCACCGCCTCGACGGTGTGCTTCTTGTGCGGATCGAGCTTCGGCGTCTCGTCGAGTTCGATCACCTTGCCGTCCACGCGCGCGCGTACGAAACCCTGCGCGCGCAGTTCCTCGAACACCTGTTCGTGTTCGCCCTTGCGGTCCTGCACCAGCGGGGCGAGCAGCAGCAGGCGCGTATCGGGCGGCAGCGCCAGGATGTGATCGACCATCTGGCTCACCGTCTGCGCGGCGAGCGGCTGGCCGTGGCGCGGGCAGCGCGGCTCGCCGGCGCGGGCGTAGAGCAGGCGCAGGTAGTCGTAGATCTCGGTCACCGTGCCGACGGTCGAACGCGGGTTGTGCGAGATGGTCTTCTGCTCGATCGAGATCGCCGGCGACAGGCCGTCGATGTGATCGACGTCGGGTTTCTCCATCACGGAGAGGAACTGGCGCGCGTAGCTCGACAGCGACTCGACGTAGCGGCGCTGGCCCTCGGCGTAGATGGTATCGAAGGCGAGCGAGGACTTGCCCGAACCGGACAGGCCGGTGATGACGATGAGGCGGTCACGCGGCAGGTCGAGGTCGATGTTCTTCAGGTTGTGGGTGCGCGCCCCGCGGATGAGGATCTTGTCCATACGATTTCCCGCTCTAAAAGCAACCTGTTAATATAGCCGCTTTACCTTGGGCAGGCAAAACACCCCTATGTCGCGTGAGAATATTACGGCGCTGGAGCGCCGGGCCGCGTTGTCGCTGGCCGCGATCTTTTCCTTCCGAATGCTGGGCCTGTTCATGATCCTGCCCGTGTTCGCCCTCTACGCCTCGGAGCGCTTCGGCACGGTGGCGCCGGTGCTGATCGGCCTCGCGATCGGCGCCTACGGCCTGTCGCAGGCCGTGCTGCAGGTCCCCTTCGGCATGTTGTCCGACCGTTTCGGCTGCAAGCCGGTGATCGCCGTCGGCCTGGTCATCTTCGCGCTGGGCAGCGTGGTCGCGGCCACCGCCGACTCCATGACGGGCATCATCATCGGGCGCATGGTGCAGGGCAGCGGCGCGATCGCCGCGGCGGTCATGGCGCTGGCCGCCGACCTGACGCGCGAGGAGCACCGCACCAAGGCGATGGCGGTGATCGGGCTCAGCATCGGTCTCTCGTTCGCGGTTTCGCTGGCGCTGGGCCCGATCCTGAATCACTGGATCGGCGTGCCCGGCATCTTCTGGCTGACCGCCGTGCTGGCCCTGCTCGGCATCGCCCTGCTGTACCTGGTGGTGCCCGACCCGGTCCGGCACCGCACCCATCGCGACACCGGCGCGGTGCCGGGGTATTTTTCCCAGGTGCTGCGCGATCCGCAGCTGTTGCGCATCGACGGCGGGATCTTCGCCCTCCACTGCATCCTCACCGCGAGCTTCGTCGCCTTGCCGTTCGCGCTGCGCGACTTCGCCGGGGTCGAGACCGCGCATCACGGCTACGTCTATCTGCCCGTGCTGCTGGTCGCGCTGGTCGTGATGGTTCCGCTGGTGGTGGTCGCGGAGAAGCGTCGCCGCCTGAAGGAGGTGTTCCTGTCGGCGATCGCCGGCGTGGCGCTGGCGGAGCTCGGACTGGCGTTCTTTCACGTGTCGCTCGTCGCGATCGTCGCCCTGCTGCTGCTGTTCTTCTGCGCCTTCAACGTGCTGGAGGCCCTGCTGCCCTCGCTGATCGCGAAGTTCGCCCCGGCCGACAAGAAAGGCACCGCGATGGGCGTCTACTCGACTTCGCAGTTCCTCGGGGCGTTCTGCGGCGGGGTGGTCGGCGGCTACCTCTACGGTCATGCCGGCATCGCCGGGGTATTCGGCTTCTGCGCCCTGATGGCCGCCCTGTGGTGGCTGTGGGCGCGCTCCATGGCGCCGCCGCGATATCTCAGCAGCTATATGATTTCCTTGGGAGAAAGCCGCCCCGACGGTGCCGGCGCCGAGGCCGCCCGGCGGGAGCGCGAGCTGCTCGCCCTGCCCGGCGTGGCGGAGGCCATTGTTGTGATGGAGGAGGGGGTGGCGTATCTTAAGGTGGACAGCCGCGCGGTGGATTACGGGCGGCTTGATCGTCTCGCGGCCGAATGGGCCGGGACGGCGAATTCATAGAGAGTCAGCGATTTCTGCGCGAGTATCCGGGAGACGAGCATGGCAAGAGGCGTGAACAAGGTCATTCTGATTGGCAATCTGGGCAAGGACCCGGAGGTGCGGTATATGCCGAGCGGCGGCGCGGTGGCGAACGTCACGCTGGCCACTTCGGAATCATGGAAGGACAAACAGTCCGGCGAGAAGCAGGAACGTACGGAATGGCACACCGTGGTGTTCTACAACCGCCTCGCCGAGATCGCCGGCGAATACCTCAAGAAGGGTTCGAAGGTCTATGTCGAGGGCAGCCTGCGCACGCGCAAATGGCAGGACAAGAACAGCGGCGCCGACCGCTACACCACCGAGATCATCGCCAGCGAGATGCAGATGCTCGACGGGCGCGGCGGCGGCGGGGGCGGTGGTGAGGGGTACGGCGGCGGCGCGGGGCAGTCGCAGTCCGCACCGCCCGCGCGCGAGCGGGTCGCGGCGGGGGCCGACGATTTCGACGACGACATTCCGTTCTGAGACGGCGTCCTTGCCGTCTCTTCCAGGTCGTAGCCGGGCGCCTGTGCGCCCGGTTTGCCGTTCATAGGGGCGTCGCGCCGTGAGCGGATCCGTGCGCATCGCGATGGCGCAGCTCGACTTTCTGGTCGGCGACGTGGCGGGCAATGCCGAGCGCATGATCGCGGCCGCGTCCCGCGCCCGCACCGGGCTCGCGGCCGACTGCGTGGTGTTTCCCGAGCTTGCGCTTACCGGTTATCCGCCCGAGGACCTGCTGCTGCGCCCGGCCATGCACGAACGGGTGCGCGCCGGGCTGGAACGGCTCGCGCGCGAGACACGCGGAATCGACGTCGTCGTCGGGTATCCGCGCCAGTGCGGGGACCGGCTCTACAACGCGGCCTCGCTGCTGCGCGACGGCGCGATCGTCGCGACCTACCACAAACAATTGCTGCCGAACTACAGCGTATTCGACGAGAAGCGCTACTTCGTCGCCGGCGCGGAACCGTGCGTGGTGCCGATCAAGGGTATCCCGGTCGGCCTCACGGTGTGCGAGGACATCTGGCAGCCCGGGCCGGTCGAGCAGTGCGTCGGCGCCGGCGCGCAGCTGATTGTCAACCTCAATGCCTCCCCGTTCCACCTCGGCAAGCGCGCCGAACGCGAGGCCGTGCTGCGCGCCCGCGTGCTGGCCACGCGCGTGCCGATGCTCTACCTGAATCTCGTCGGCGGCCAGGACGAACTGGTGTTCGACGGCGAATCCTTCGTGATGGATGCAATGGGCGCGGTGACGCAGCGCGTCCGCGCCTGGGAGCAGGAGCTGGTCGTGGCGGAGTTTCGCCGGGACGGAGAGGGCCGCGTCGCGCCCATCCCCGGCGCGGTCGCCGCGCCGCTGTCCGACGAGGCCTCGCTGTACCGCGCCATCGTCCTCGGCGTGCGCGATTACGTCGACAAGAACCGCTTCACCGGCGCGGTGATCGGGCTGTCGGGCGGGATCGATTCGGCGCTGACGCTCGCGATCGCGGTGGATGCGCTGGGACCCGCGCGGGTGGAGGCGGTGATGATGCCGTCGCGCTATACCGCGGACATGAGCTGGGAGGACGCCCAGGCCGAGGCCGCCGCGCTCGGCGTCGATTACCGCGTGATCCCCATCGAGCCGGCCTTCGAGAGCTTTCTCGCCATCTTGCGCGAGGAATTCGCCGGCACGCGCGTCGATACCGCCGAGGAGAACATCCAGGCGCGCTGCCGCGGCGTCGTGCTGATGGCGATTTCGAACAAGAAGGGTAAAATCGTGCTCACTACCGGCAACAAGAGCGAGCTCGCGGTCGGCTACGCCACGCTCTACGGCGACATGGCGGGCGGCTACGCCCCGATCAAGGACGTGCCGAAGACCCTGGTCTACCGCCTGGCGCGCTATCGCAACGCGCTCGCGGCCGTGATCCCCGAGCGGGTATTCACCCGGCCGCCGACGGCCGAACTCGCCCCGGACCAGAAGGACGAGGACAGTCTGCCGCCCTACCCGGTGCTCGACGCGATCCTCGAACGCTACATCGAGCGCGACGTGGGCGCGGAGCAGATCATCGCCGAGGGCTTCGAGGCCGCCACGGTCATGCGCTGCATCGCGCTGGTCAATCGCAACGAGTACAAGCGCCGGCAGGCGCCGCCCGGTGTTCGCGTCTCGCGCCGCGCCTTCGGGCGCGACCGGCGTTACCCGATCACCTCGGGTTTCGACGATGCCGGCGCCGCGCCGCGCCGGGACGCGGAATCATCGAGCTGAACACTGACTGGAGGATCATGCAATGAAGAAAGTAGAGGCCATCATCAAGCCGTTCAAACTGGACGACGTGCGCGAGGCGCTGTCCGACATCGGCATCGCCGGCATGACGGTGACCGAGGTCAAGGGCTTCGGCCGCCAGAAGGGGCACACCGAGCTTTACCGCGGCGCGGAGTATGTGGTCGATTTCCTGCCCAAGATCAAGGTGGAGGTGGTGGTGGAGGACGACCAGGTGGATGCCTGCATGGACGCCATCACCCGCGTCGCACGCAGCGGCAGCATCGGCGACGGCAAGATCTTCGTCACCGACGTGCTGAAGGTCCTGCGCATCCGCACCGGCGAGACCGGCCCGGACGCCATCTGAGCCGGTCTCAGCCGCCCGGGCCGGTGCCGTCCGGTGGCGGGTTGAGTTCCTGCAGGCGGCGCGCGTTGGCCGCCAGATCGTCCAGGCCGAGGTGTTCGTAGGCCTCGGCCATCACGGCAAGCGCGCGCGGCACTGAGCCGGTCTGCGGGTAGGTTTCGATGACATACCTGGCGCGGTTGGCGGCCGCGACGTAGGCGCCGCGCCTCATGTAGTAAGCCGCGACGAACATCTCGTGGCGCGCCAGATAGTTTTTCAGGTACACCATACGCTGCACCGCATCGGCTGCGTAGCGGCTGTCGGGGAAGCGCTTGACCATCTCGGCAAAATGCTGGAAGGATTCGAGTGCCGCGCGCGGGTCGCGCTGCGCCGCGTCGATATCCGCAATATCGTCGAGCATGCCGCGGGTCTGGCCGAAATTCGCGAGCCCGCGCAGATAGTAGGCGTAGTCGACGTCGGGGTGGCGCGGATAGGTCTTGATGAAGTGTTCGGCGGTGCTGACCGCCTGGTCGGGCTGGTCGTATTTGTAGTAGGCGTACGCAAGGTCGAGCTGCGCCTGCGCGGAGTTGTCGCCGAAGGGATAACGCGCCGCCAGGTCCTCGAAGTGCTTGATCGCGGTCTCGTAGTAACCCTCGCTTAGCGCCTCCTTGCCGAGCTCGTAGAGCCGTTCGGCGCCGGATTCCTCCTTGTCGCCCGAAGTGGCGCAGCCGCCGAGCAGCGCGGCGGCCAGACAACAGATCAGTAGCTTGCGCATCGATATTCTCGTTGGCCAAAGGGCGACATTATAGCCTGCCTCGGCCGCTTACGGCGCCGTCGTGATCAGCGCCTGGATATCGCCCAGCCGGCGGACCCAGGGCTGCAGCTTCAGCTCTTCCGGCAGCGCGGCAGCCGCGGCGCGCGCGCTCGTCGCGTCGGGATAGAGGCCGCGGATCAGGGAATACCAGGGATAACCCTCGCGCCGGGTCTCGAACCAGGCCAGGCCGTCCAGCGGGTGAGTGTGGACGAAGCGCCGCAGGGCCGCCATGTCCGCCACGCTGAACAGTTGCAGCGTATAGGCGCCCGGGTCCTGGCGCGCGATCCAGTCCGCGCCGGGCAGCGCCTCCGGTCGCGGGTTCGCGGACGGCTCATCCTCGGGCGCGGCGGGCGTCGGGACAGGTTCCACCGCCGGCGTGTTTGCGACCGCCTGTTCCTCGGGTTCATTCGGTGTCGGCGGCGGCTCCTTCCGGGAGACGGTCGCGGCGCGCGCGGCGCCGGTGACCCCGACGTCGGGACGGGCCTCGGGCGCCGCGGCCGGAGCGGCGCCGGGTGACTGGGTCCGCTGCAGATCGAGCATGCGGTAGGCGATGTTGGCGACCGCCGCCGCCTCGGTCTGCGCGCCGGAGTCGGGATAGTTTTCCAGCGCCGCCCGGGCGTGCAGGCCGGCATTCACGTAGTCGCCGCGATTGATGTAGATCTTCGCGGTGGCGACCTCGAAGGCGGCCAGGGTGTTCTGCAGATGGAGCATGCGCGCGCGGGCGTCCTCGGCGTATTTGCTCTGGGGATAGCGCTCGATCAGATCGCCGAAATACTCCAGCGCGAGGTCGGCGGTGGGCGGCCGCGGCCGGACTTCCACGTTCTCCCGCGCCAGGGCTTCCTGTGCCTGGTTGAACATGGCGAGGCCGCGCAGGTAGTACACATAATCCAGGTTGGGGTGTCCGGGGGACTCGCGGATGAGCCGCTCGGAGCTCATCAGGACGGAGGCGACGTCGTTCTGCTTGTAATAGGCGTAGATCATCTCCACCTGTCCCTGCTGCGTGTTCGGATCGCCCGGATAGAGGGATTCGAGCCGGAGGAACTGACGTGCCGCGCCCGCGTAGTCCTCCTGCTGCATGGCGGCGTGACCGGCCTGGTAGAGCGCGGCCGCGTCCGCCGCGGCCGCGTCCGGGCGCGTGTTCGCCGTGCCGCTGCAGGCGGCGGCGCCCAGCGCGAACGCCGTAAGCAGGACGATGGCCGGGAGGGGGAACGGTGGTCGCCGGGCGGGCCGCCGCGGGCCCTGATACGCGTCGCCCGGCATGATCAAGTAGAATGGTCGCCAATCATCGGCGTCATTATGGTCCGATATCCTTCTGAAAGAAATAGAGCCCATGGGGAGCGGTATGGCCACGACGGCGGGTGAAGCGGGGCCGCCGGTATATGAGCGGCGGCTGTCGGCGCGGATCCCGGACGCGCTGGCCGGCCTGCGCCTCGATCGCGTGCTGGCCGAGCTGTTTCCCGAGTATTCGCGCGCGCGCCTGCAGCAATGGATGGAGGAAGGGCGGGTCAGTATCGACGGACGGCATCCGCGCCCGCGCGACAAGGCGCGCGGCGGGGAACAGGTCGAACTGCTGGCGCGCGTGGAGCCCGACACGGCCTGGCAGGCCGAGGCGCGCGCGCTCGACCTCGTCTACGAGGACGCCGATCTGCTGGTGATCAACAAGCCGCCGGGTCTGGTGGTGCATCCGGCGGTCGGCAACCGGGCGGGGACGCTGCTCAACGCCCTGCTGCACCACGCGCCGGAACTCGCGCTGCTGCCGCGCGCGGGCATCGTTCATCGCCTCGACAAGGACACCAGCGGACTGCTCGTGGTGGCGCGCACGCTGGAGGCGCACAAGCGGCTGGTCGCCGCGCTGCAGGCGCGCGCGGTGGAGCGCGAGTACGAGGCGGTGGTCTGCGGCGTGGTGACGGCGGGCGGGCGCATCGACGCGCCGATCGGTCGCCACCCGACCCAGCGCACCCGCATGGCGGTGCGCGAGCACGGCCGCGCGGCGGTCAGCCACTACCGGGTGCTGGAGCGCTTCCGCGCCCACACCCATGTGCGGGTCAATCTGGAGTCTGGGCGCACGCACCAGATCCGCGTCCACATGGCGCACATCCGCCATCCGCTGGTCGGCGACCCGGTATACGGCGGACGCCTGCGCCTGCCGGCCGGCGGCGCCCCCGCGCTCGCCGAGGCCTTGCGCGGTTTCCGGCGCCAGGCCCTGCACGCGCGCAGGCTGGCGTTGACGCATCCCGCGAGCGGGGCGGAGATGGAATGGACCGCACCGCTGCCGGAGGACATGGAGGGCCTGCTCGCGGCCCTGCGCGCGGATATGTTGCAGTAGCGTGACACTGTCATAATCGTGCAATATGACCGGGCTACCCTGCACGCATCGAAAAAGGATCGGATGAGTCCGTAATGATGCCCAAGTTGCTGCTGGTGGAAGACGAGGCGCCGGTGCGCGAGATGCTGAAGTTCGCCCTGGCGGATGAGGACTTCGAGATCATCGAGGCCGCCGACGCCGGCGAGGGCTTCACCCTCATGCGCGGGCAGCGGCCGGATCTGATCCTGCTTGACTGGATGCTGCCCGGCATGAGCGGAGTGGAATTCGCGCGCCGCCTGAAGAAGGATGTCGCGAACCGCGACATCCCGATCATCATGCTGACGGCGCGCGCGGAAGAGGACGACAAGGTCAAGGGCCTGCAGGAGGCAGACGACTACATCACCAAGCCATTTTCGACCCGCGAACTCAAGGCCCGGATCCAGGCCGTGCTGCGGCGCACCGCCCCGGGCGGACAACAGGAGCTGATCCAGGTCGGCGCCCTGTGCCTGGACCCCATCGGGCACAAGGTGACCGTCCAGGGCGAGGAGATCGACATGGGGCCGACGGAATTCCGGCTGCTCCATTTCTTCATGACCCATCCGGAGCGGGTATACACCCGTGAGCAACTCCTGAATAATGTCTGGGGACAGAACGTCTATGTCGAGGAGCGTACCGTCGACGTGCACATCCGCCGCCTGCGCAAGGTGCTGGCGACCACCGGATATGACCGCCATGTCCAGACGGTGCGTACGGTAGGGTATCGCTTTTCCACGCAGGTATAGGCTTGATCGGCTACTGGCTGAGGGAGCTCGGGCGTTTGACGCTGATCCTGGCGGCCAGCCTGGTGGTTGGAGCCGTGTTCGGGCTGCACCGCGAGTCCCTGGTGATCGGCCTGCTGCTCTTCCTGGGCTGGCACCTGATCAAGCTGCACCATTTCGCGCGCTGGCTGATCCACGGCTACGAGCCCGAGGCCGGTTTCTCCGAGAATATCTGGAGCGAGCTCTACTACCAGGTCTACAAACTGCGCGAACGCGGGCGCAAGCGCGAGCGCAAGCTCAAGAACCTGGTCGAGCGCTACCGCCAGTCGGCCGCCGCCTTCCCGGACGCGGCCCTGGTGCTGCGGCGGGACAACGCCATTGAGTGGATGAATGAGGCGGCCGCCACCCTGCTGGGGCTTAATCTGGTGCGCGACATCGGGCAGCGCGTCGACAATCTGGTGCGCCCGCCGGCCTTCGTCGAATACCTGCAGTCCGGCGATTACGTCGAGCCGCTGGTGCTGGGTTCGCCGGTCGATAACGCCTCGACCATGCAGATCTACATCGTGCCGTACGGCGACAACCAGCGCCTGCTGATCGCGCGCGACATCACCAAGCTGCACCGGCTCGAGGTGATGCGGCGCGACTTCATCGCCAACGTTTCGCACGAGCTCAGCACACCCCTGACGGTGATCAGCGGCTATCTCGAGAGCCTGGTCGGCAAGCCGCGCAAGCCCGAGCAGATCGAGCAGGCGCTCAGGCAGATGCAGCAGCAGACCGATCGCATGCGCAACCTGGTCAACGATCTGCTGCAGATCTCCCGCCTCGAAATGAACGAGATCCAGGAGGACGAGGCGGACGTCAATGTGCCGGCCATGTTGCACGGCCTGCTGGCCGACGCCAGGATGCTCGGTGGCGAGCGCCGCCACGAGATCGTCCTGGAAGCGGACGAGTCGGTCTGGCTGCACGGCGTCAACCAGTATCTCTACAGCGCCTTCGCCAACCTGGTGCGCAATGCCGTGCAGTACACGCCGGGTGGCGGGCGGATCGTGATCCGCTGGTACGCTGATGCCGCGGGGGCGTGCTTTTCGGTGGAGGATACCGGGATCGGCATCCCGCCGCACCTGATCCCGCGGCTGACCGAGCGTTTCTACCGGGTCGATACCGGGCGTTCGCGCTCGGTGGGTGGCACCGGGCTCGGCCTGTCCATCGTCAAGCACGTGCTGCGCAATCACCAGGCGGTACTGGAGGTCAGGAGCGCGCCGGGCCAGGGCAGTACCTTTCTGTGCCGTTTCCCGCCCTCCCGCGTGGTGCGCAAATCGGGCGAGGCGGAGATTCGCCTGGTGAAATAGGCGCGGCGGGCCCGGGTTCATCGAAACTTCCCCGTCCCGTCATTCTGCTGTCACAAGGGTTTCCTACAGTAAGGTACGCGGCGGTGAGCGGAGTGATCCGCGAAGATCCGCCGCGTCCCCCTCTCGCCCTCAACCCTCTTGGGGGCTCGGGCCGCGCCTGCGGCCTTTTTTTTTTGGCAAGGACCGTGGCTGCCGCGGTCACGATGTCAAGAATCTGTAATGTTACAGTCCTATGATGTTGGCCGTGCACCTGTGGTGCGTCCACCCCGGGCGGGCGGCGGTATGCCGGCCGGGAAAGCGCGCTATACTAGGGCCAACTTCCCCATTATTGCGGACGGGGCATAGTCGCGTCCGCCGGAGGCATATCATGGAAAGCATGTTCGGGCACCATATCTCGGCCCAGTACAACGAGGAACTCGAGGATCTCCGTAACCGCGTGCTCAACATGGGCGGCCTGGTGGAGCAGCAGATCGCCGACGCGGTTACCGCCCTGGTCGACGGCGACGGTGAGCGCTGCGAACTGGTGATCAACCGCGACGTGAACGTCAACTCGATGGAGGTCGAGATCGACGAGGAATGCACGCGCGTGCTGGCGCGTCGCCAGCCCGCCGCCGGCGACCTGCGCCTGATCGTCGCGATCATCAAGACCATCACCGACCTGGAACGCATCGGCGACCAGGCGGAGAAGGTCGCCCGCATCGGCCTGCATCTGATGGAGATGGAGCGGCCCAAGAACCGCTATATGGAGATCTACAACCTGGGCGAGCATGTGCGCCTGATGATGCACAATACCCTCGACGTATTCGCCCGCCTCGATCCCGAGGCCGCGCTCCAGGTGACGCGCGAGGACAAGAACATCGACGATGAATACGAGGGCGTGATGCGCCAGATGGTCACCTATATGATGGAGGACCCGCGCACCATCCGCCGTTCGCTCGACATCATGTGGTCGCTGCGCGCGCTGGAGCGCATCGGTGACCATTCGAAGAACATCTGCGAATATGTGATCTACCTGGTGAACGGCAAGGATGTGCGCCATCTCAGCCTGGAACAGATGGAAAACGCGGTGCGCGCCCGCCAGACGCGCGCCGGCTCAGGCAAGCAGGGACAGTAGTTCCGCGAGGTAGAGCCCGAGCGCGCCGGCCGCGAGGGTGAGTCCGAACACGGGCAGTACCCGCCGCGCCATCTCCCGCCCCGCGATCCCCGCGGCGAGCGCACCCTTGACCGCCGTGTTGACCAGCGCCGCGATCACGATGCCGCGCGCGGCGGTGTGTTCGGCGATGGTTCCCTGCGCCATCTGCGCCAGCGACAGCGTGATGGCGTCGACGTCGGTAATCCCGGAAATGGCGGCGGCCGCGTAAAGCCCTTCGTGGCCGAGCCACGCGTGCATGCCGTTCGCGAGCAGCATCACCAGCGCGAGCAGGGCGCCGAACTTCAGCGCCGGCAGCAGTTTCATCGGATTGCCCAGTTCCAGTTTCGATTCCGGGGACAGATCCGCCCGCCGTCGGCCCAGCCACCAGGCACCGAGACCGGCGGCGCCGGCCATCAGGCCCAGCGGGACAGCCAGCATCGGCAGCAGCGCGGGATTGATCACGGCGACCGTTGCCAGCATGCGCGGGAGCATAACCGCCGAGGCGAGCACGATACCGGCGGCCAGGACGCCGTCGGTGTGGCGCTCTCGCGCGAGGCGCGAGAAGGTCAATGTTGTCAGGGTGGATGAGACCAGTCCGCCGAGCAGCCCGGTCAACAGAATGCCGCGCCGCGCGCCGGCCCATTTGATCGCCACATAGCCGGCGAACGACAGCGCAGCGATCAGGATCACCATCCACCAGATGCGGTAGGGATTGAGCGCCTGCCAGGGTCCATAGCCCTGGTCCGGCAGCGCGGGCAGCACGACCACGGAGATCAGCAGCAGCTTGATGACCGCGGTCAGGTCCTGGAACTCCAGCCGGCGCAGCCAGCGGTGCAGCACCGGCTTGAGGCTGAGCAGCGCCGTGGTCAGTACCGCCCCGGCAGCGGCGATTTCCACCTGTCCGAGCGGCGCGAGCGCCCCCAGGGCGAAGGTGACCAGGGCGGCGATCACGGTGGTGATGCCGATGTCGCGGTTACGGCGCACGTCCTCGCGGTGGGCCAGGATCATCAGCGCGGCCAGCACCGCGAAGGCCAGTCCGAACGTCAGCGCGCCGAAGCGTTCCGCCAGTACCGCCCACAGGCCGCCGAGAAATCCGATCAGGCCGAAGGTGCGCAGGCCGGCGATGCGCGAGCCTTCCGGCGCGGCGCGTTCCTGCCAGCCGCGCTCGAGACCCACGAGCAGACCGATGGCGAGTGAGACGATGAGCTGGATGAAAAGGTCCATCGGGGCGGGACAGATACCTGTGGCGGGCCGCGTTACGGATATCTAACCACTCCCGTCGTCCCGAGGCAACGCGCGGACGACCGCGCGGCGGTTACCAGTGCAGGGCGCGGTAACGCGAAAACTTCTTGTACTGATGCTGCTGGATGCGCGTGAGGATGTCGTCCAGCGTGCGCACCGATCTCATGAAACGCCCTTGAGCCATCCCCCCGGTGAACTCGGCCGGTCTGGCGCCCTGGTCAGGCTCGAGCCTGGGCGCCCAACGGGAGTGGGCGGCCCCGCCAGGATTTCCTCCTGAATCTCGGCCATGCGCTCCCGCCGAGTCGCGCGAGGTCGCCGCGCGGATCGCGCCGGGGAAAGCGCCCGATCGTGCCCAGGATCAGGTCGGGCAGGTTCATTACCGCGCGCCGGGTCTCGATCTTGGCGACGATGGCGAGGTGCGATGCCTGGCGCTGCGCCAGCTCTTCGATCAATTGCTCCATGTCGTCCATCGTTTCGACGAAGGAGAATCCGACCATGCGGCAAGACGGGGCGTCGAGGCTGGGCCCCGGTCGCGCGGCGCCGGCCCCGGCCATCACGTTGATGTAGCGCTGTTTGCCGCGGGTGTCCCGGAAACTCAGGCGATCGCCCTCGCGCAGGGCGCCGTACAGTTCGGGTGACAGGTGAACCCGGCACTGCCCGGCCCCCGCATGTGCCGGCAAGTCCTCCGCGTCGAGGCCGGTCTCGGCTTGCGCGCTGACGTTGCGCGCGAGCTTCTCCCATATCTCCGGATCGTCATGGGCGCAATTGATGCGTGCGCAGTTCATGCCTGCGGCGAGGAGATCCCGGATGAGCGGATAATCCTCCGCGCTCTCGCCTGGCAACGTGACCATGATGCGGGTATAGCGATTGGAAGGGTCCGCGCCGAGGATGCGGCGGGTATGTTCCGCCAGCAGGTCTCGCCCGGCCCGCGGTCCCCCCGGCACTTCCGGCGTGGCGTCGTCCGGCTCGCCGCCAAGGAGGCGGATGACCTGATCGAGGGTCTGCAATACATGCGCCTCGCAGCGACCGAGCGAGGAAATCCCGGTATCGGACAGGCTGTCCTGCAGCGAACGCAGATCGAAGTGCCGCAGGGCCAGATAATGGGCGAGATTGCGCGCACTGGCGGTGAATCTGCCGTCGGGATAGCGGCTCCGGTACTGCTCGAGACGCTTTTCCGCCCTGGGCAGGGTATCCCCCCCCAAGACTGCGCAAGCCTACCCCCCCCCCACCCCCCCCCCCCCCGGGGCGCTTGCCTTGCAACAAACGGCTGATTCTTGCACACTTAGCCGTGGAGACTGCTTCCGACGACCCCGTCGCCAACTCGCAAACGGACTGCCATTTGAATTCATGACCGCCGCCCAGGACTGGCAGGCTGCGGTTTAGCGGTATTTGCCCTTGTAGTCGCCGGGGGCGGAATGCCGCACGGTCCGTGCGCAGAGTCGTCACTGTGGAAGCCAAGGCAACGGGGATGCCGTTTTTCAGGCCGGAAAGTTTATGTCTTTAAATAGCTATCAGTACATCATGCCGCGCGGCATAAACGCCGAGGGTCTGGCGGAGATCCTGCGCGGGCACGGTCTGCGACTCGAACTGCACCCTTCTTCCGTCACCGAGCGGGATTTCTACGACACCTTCGATTGGCGCCTGTACGCCGCCGGTTTCGTGCTGTTCATCGATCGCTCCCGCGAGGCTTCCCGGCTGCATCTGCGCGCCCTCTCCGACGGTCTCGACATCATCAGCGTCGCCGCGCAGGAGGTCCCGGGTTTCGCCCATGAATTGCCCGCCGGGGCCATGCGTGACCGCCTGGCGCCCGTGGTGGAGTCGCGGCGTCTGCTCGATATCGCATCGCTCAAGTGTTCCAGTCGCTGCTTCAAGGTGCTGGACGAGGAAAACAAGACGGTGGCGCGCGTGCTCATCGAGCGGCACGGCGTGGTGACCGGGGAGGGCACCCGCCGGCTTGGCCTGGGCGAGCGTCTGGTGGTGGCGCCGGTACGCGGGTATCCCGAGCCTCTGCAGCAGTTGCGCGCGCTGTTCGAGCATCAGCTCGGCCTGGTCCGCTTGAACGGCACCGCCCTCGAAGAGGCGCTGGCCGCGCTCGGCCGGCATCCCCTGGACTATTCCTCGAAACTGCGCATACCGCTGCATGCGGAGATCCCGGCGGGGGAGGCGGCACGCCGCATCCTGGCCGCCCTGCTCGACACCATCGAGGCCAATGAGGATGGCGTGCGCCAGGATCTCGATCTCGAATTCCTGCATGACCTGCGTGTCGCGGTGCGCCGCACGCGCTCTCTGCTGGGTCAGATGAAAGAGGCGTTGCCGCGTTCCTGCGTGCACTACCGCCAGGAGTTCGCCTGGATCGGGCGCTCGACCGGCGCGGTGCGCGATCTCGATGTGCAGACACTCGGGTTTCCCGCCCATGCCGCAGCGCTCAGCCCGAGCGGCATGAGCGACCTCGAGCCCCTGCGCGAGGCCATGCGCGCCCAGCGCAGCCGGGAGCGCTGTGGCCTGCTCGAAACCCTGGCCTCACCGCGTTACCGCAGGCTCAAGAAGGACTGGCGCGCCCTGCTGGAATCGAAGGATGCGACGGCCTGGGCCGCCACCGACGAAGCGCGCCAGCCTGCGCTTGCGGTCGCCTCGGCGATGATCCGCCATCGTTACCACAAGGCCTTCAAGGTGGGCGCCGCGCTGACGCCGGAGTCCCCCGACACCGAGATGCACCGGCTGCGCATGCAGTGCAAGAAACTGCGCTACCTGCTGGAATTCTTCGCGGCCCTGTTTCCGCGCGACGACGTCAAGCACCTGGTCAAGTTGCTGAAGGGCTTGCAGGACAACCTGGGGGAATTCCAGGATCTCAGCGTGCTGCTGGAGGCGCTGCCCGCGTACGCGGAAAAGCTGAATGGCGGCGAGCGCGCCAATCGCGCCCGCAATGCGCTGGGCCCCTTGACCGAACATCTGCTCCGGCGCAAGGGCGAGGTGCGCGCGGAGTTCGCCGCCGTGTGGGCGAAATTCGCCCATCAGCAGCACCAGAATCGCTTCAACAGGTTATTCGGTTCGGACTGACTCTAGGAGATTCAATGAAGGTAATCGCCTGTTACAACATCAAGGGCGGAGTGGGCAAGACGGCTTCGACGGTGAATCTGTCGTATCTGTCGGCGCGAGAGGGTTTCCGCACCCTGGTGTGGGACCTCGACCCGCAGGGGGCCTCGAGTTTTTATTTCCGCATCCGTCCCACTGTGGGCGCTGGAGCGGCGGGGCTGGTGCGCGACGAGCTGTCACTGGAGAAAGTCGTCAAGGGCACCGATTACGAGAATCTGGATCTGGTGCCGGCGGATTTCTCCTATCGCAACATGGATCTTTTCCTGGACGGCGAGAAGAAACCGAAACAGCGCGTGGAGAAGCTGCTGAAGCCCCTGGAGGAGACCTATGACTACGTCTTCCTCGATTGTCCGCCGGGTATCTCGCTGTTGTCGGAGAACGTCTTCATGGCGGCCGACGTGCTGCTGGTGCCGCTGATCCCGACCACGTTGTCGCTGCGCACGCTGGACCAGCTGCTGCAGTTCTGCCAGCAGGAGGGGCTGAATGATTTCAGCGTCCTGCCGTTTTTCACCATGGTCGACGCGCGCAAGGCGCTGCACCGCCGCATCGTCGAGGAGTTGCCGAAGCGCATGCCGAACGTGCTCACCAACCACATCCCGTACAGCAGTGAGATCGAGCAGATGGGCCTGCGCCGGGCGCCCGTGAACATCTTCGCCGGGCATACCCGACCCGCCCATTGCTATGAAGATCTGTGGTGGGAAATCAAGGTCCGGCTCGAATGGCTGTAACGCCATACTGAACGCCACATACTGCATACTGTGCATGCATACTGGGGACAGATTTATTTTTTGCAGATAACCTGTATCTACTAAGCCGAATTTCTTAAAAATAAATCTGTCCCCAATTTTCAGGAGGGCGATGGCATGACGACACGGACCCTGCTTATCCTGCGCCACGCCAAGTCGGATCGCGACGGCGACGCCGTTGATGATTTCGCGCGTCCGCTCTCCGCGCGCGGGCGGCGCGACGCCCCACGCATGGGCCGCTGGCTGCGCGCGCACGGACTGAGACCCGACTTCGTGCTGAGTTCGCCCGCCTTGCGTACACGTCAAACGACGGAAGCGGTGCTGGAGGCGCTCGAACTGCCGCAGGACCGCCTTCGCTACGACGACCGCCTGTATCTCGCCGGGGTCGATACCCTGCTCGCCGTGATCGCGGAATGTCCCGTCCGCACCGGGATGCTGCTCCTGGTTGGTCATAATCCTGGGCTCGAGGAACTGCTGGAGCGGCTCAGCGCCGAAGCCCCGCCGCGCAACGCCGCGGGCAAGCTGCTCACCGCCGGGGCGCTCGCGCGCCTGTCGATGCGGCAGACCTGGAAGAACCCGATGCCCCATGGCGCGGCCCTGATCGACCTGGTCCGTCCACGCGAGTTGGAAGACTGAATGCAAATTCGGGGACAGATTTATTTTCTGCAGGCTAACCTGTCTGTACTAAGCCAAATTTACTAAAAATAAATCTGTCCCCAATTTTAAATCTGTCCCCAATTTTTTCTACGAGGGTTGCGTCGCATCCTGGCGCGGTTCCGGCTGTGCCGCCGTCTCCTGTTCCAGTTGCCGCGCGACGTCGCCGGGCGAGCCGGTGCGGCGTGCCAGCAGCTGATAGGCCACAGGGACGACGAACAGGGTGAAGAAGGTCGCCGCGATCACGCCGCACAGGATGACCGTGCCGATGACGGCGCGGGTCTCGGTGCCCGCGCCGGAAGAGATCAGCAGCGGTATGGCGCCGGCGGCGGTCGTCAGGTTGGTCATGATGATCGGGCGCAGGCGTATCTCGGCCGCTTCCATCAGGGCGTCATGGAACGGCCTGCCCGCGTCGCGCAGCTGGTTGGCGAATTCCACGATCAGGATGCCGTTCTTGGCCGCCAGTCCGACCAGCATCAGCAGGCCGATCTGGCTGAAGATGTTGAGCGACATCCCGAAGGCATACAGTCCGAACAGGGCCCCGATCATCGCCAGCGGCACGGTGAGGATGACGATGAGCGGATGGATCCAGCTCTCGAACAGGGCCGCCAGCACGAGGAACACGACCGCGAGGCCGAGCAGGAAGATGAAGGTGATCGAGCCGCTGCTGAGCTTGAAGTCGCGCGACTGACCCTTGTAGTCGATGATGACGTTCGGCGGCAGGTTCTCGCGCACCAGGTTTTCCAGGTAATCCAGCGCATCACCCAGGGCGAGCCCGTCGGCCAGGTTGGCCTCCAGCGTGATGGCGCGCACGCGGTTGAAACGGTTGAGCGAGATCGAGTCGGCGAAGTCTTCCAGCGTCACGAGGTTCGACAGCGGGATGAGTTCGCCGCTGCGATCGGAGCGGATATAGATGTTCTCCAGGCTCGCGGGCGAACGCTGCGCCTCGCGTTCACCCTGCAGGATGACGTCATATTCCTCGCCGTCGTCGAGGTAGGTGGTGACGCGGCGCGATCCCAGCAGAGTCTCCAGGGTGCGGCCGATCGCGCTGACGGTGACGCCGAGATCGGCGGCGCGGTTATAGTCGATGGTCACGCCGAGTTGCGGCTTGGTTTCCTTGTAATCCCAGTCGAGACCCTGCAGCCCGGGGTTGTTCTCATTGATCTTCGCCAGCAGGATGTCGCGCCACTGCGCCAGTTCCTCGTAGGTGCCGCCGCCGAGGACGAACTGCACCGGCTTGCGGGTGCGGCCGCCGAAGCCCTGCCGCATGACGGGAAACGCCTGTACCCCGCTGAGCCCGTCGAGGCGGGTGCGTACGTCGTCCATGATGTCCCAGGCCGAGCGCCGCTTGCCCCAGTCGTTCAGCACGACGATCGCGATGCCGCGGTTGAAGATCTCGACATTGCCGAAGGCGGTCGGCGCGCGCACCAGCAGGCGGGTGATCTCGCCGTTCTCGACCAGCGGCATCAGGCGCCGCTCCACCTCGTCCATATAGCGGGCGATGTATTCGTAGGAAGCGCCCTCCGGCGCGGTGACCATGACGAAGAAGGCGCCGCGATCCTCCTTGGGGGTGTATTCGCTCGGGATCTCGCGCAACAGCCAGAGGGCGGCCGCGAAGATGCCGATGAAGACCACGCCGACGACCCAGGCATGCCGCAGCGTGCCGCGCAGCGCGACATGATAGCCGCGCCGCACCGCGCCGAAGACGCGGTCGATGGAGTCGGTCAGCCGGGTATGCCCGGCGCCGCTCAGCACCTTGGAGGCCAGCATCGGTGACAGCGACAGGGCGACGAAGGCGGAGAAGGCGACCGCCGCCGCCATGGTCAGGGCGAATTCGGAGAACAGGCGGCCCAGGTCCCCCTGCAGGAAGACGATCGGCACGAACACCGCGATCAGCACGATGGTCGTCGCGACGACGGCGAAACCGACCTGGCGCGTGCCGCGGAAGGCGGCCACGAGGCGTGACTCGCCGTACTGCTCCATGCGGCGGTGGATGTTTTCGATGACCACGATCGCGTCGTCGACCACCAGGCCGATGGCCAGCACCAGCGCCAGCAGGGTCAGGATGTTGATGGAGAAGCCGAGGATGTGCAGCACCGTGAAGGTGGCGATCAGCGACACCGGCACCGTGACCGCCGGCACCAGCGTGGCGCGCGCGCTGCCGAGGAACAGATAGATCACGCCGATGACCAGCGCGATGGCGATCAGCAGCGTCTTGTAGACCTCGTGGATGGCGCCCTCGACGAACACCGAGGAATCGTAGCTCTGCCGGATCTCCATGCCCTCCGGCAGGGTGGGATTGATGCGCGCCGCCTCCTCCTTGGCCAGGCGCGCCACCTCCAGGGTATTGGCGGTGGACTGCTTGATGATGCCGATGCCGACCATCGGGACGCCGTTGCCGCGGAAGAACAGGCGGTCCTCCTCGGTCCCGCGTTCCACGCGCGCCACGTCGCCGAGCCGGACCAGGTAGCCGTCGGCCCCGCGCGCCAGTACCAGTCGCGTGAAATCCTCCGCGGTGGAGAACTGCCGCTGCACGCGCACGGTGAACTGGCGGTTGCCGGAGTCGATGCTGCCGGCCGGCAGCTCGACGTTTTCGGCGCGCAACGCATCCTCCACCTCGGTCACCGTCAGGTTGCGCGCCGCCAGCGCCTGGCGGTCGAGCCAAATGCGCATGGCATAGATCTGCTCACCGCCGATGCGCACCCGCGCCACGCCGCTCAGCACCGAGAAGCGGTCGATCAGGTAGCGGCTGGCATAGTCGGTGAGTTCGGGGACGCTCATGCGGTCGCTCGCCAGATTGAGCCACATGATCACGTCCTCGTTGCTGTCGACCTTCTGGATCTCGGGCGGATCGGCCTCGTCCGGCAGGTCGTCGATGATGCCGGCGATGCGGTCGCGCACGTCATTGGCCGCCGCGTCGATGTCGCGGTCCACCTCGAATTCAATGGTGACGCGGGAGCGGCCGTCCTCGCTGCTGGACTCGATGAAGCGGATGCCCTCGACGCCCGCAATGCGGTCCTCGACCAGCTTGGTGATGCGGGTCTCGACCACGTTGGCGGAGGCCCCGCGGTACGATACCTCGACCGAGACCACCGGCGAGTCGATGTCGGGGTATTCGCGCAGCGGCAGGCGTTCGAAGGAGACCAGCCCGAAGGCGATCAGCAACAGGGACAGGACGGTGGCGAAGACCGGCCGCCTGACCGATACGTCCGACAGCATCATTAGGGCATCTTCTCCAGCAGCTTCGCCAGCGGCACCGTGCCGTCATCGACGGCCACGATGTCGACCTGATCTCCTGGCTTGACGCGCGTCGTGCCGTGGGTGACGACCTTGTCGCCGGCGACCAGTCCGTCCAGGATTTCGGCCTGGCCCGGACGGCGCGCGCCGAGACGGACCTCGCGTCGCGCCACGGTATTCCCAGCGTTCCCGTCCACCACCAGCACGAACTGCCTGTCGCCGAGCGGCATCAGCGCCTCCTCCGGGATTACCAGGCCCTGCCGGATATTGCGCAGCAGATTCACCTGCATCAGCAGCCCGGGGCGCAGGCTGCGATCGGCGTTCGGCAGCACCGCGCGGACCAGCACCGTGCGCGTCACCGGATCGATGCGGCTGTCGATGGCGGTGACCACGCCGTGGAACTCGCGCGCGCCGTAGGCGGCGGTGACGGCGAGGACCGGCAGCCCGGTGCGCAGGCTGTCCAGATACAGGCTGGGCACGGGAAATTCCAGCTTCATCCGGCTGTCGTCGTCCAGCGTGGCGATCGGGTCGCCGGGCTCCACCAGCGCGCCGAGACTGACGTTGCGCAAGCCGATGACGCCGGCGAACGGCGCCTTGATGAGGCGATCCTTGAGGCGCGACTCGATCGCGCCGAGGCGCGCCCGCGCGGTTTCCAGGTCGCGCCGGCGTTCGTCGAGCAGCGAGGCGGCGGCGGTGCCCTGCTGTTGCAGGGATTGCACGCGTTCATACTGGCGCCGCGCCTCGTCGACGGTCGCGCGCGCCTCCTCGAGCTGCGCGTGCTCCTCGTCGCTGGTCATCTCGACCAGCAGTTTGCCCGCGGCAACGCGGTCGCCGTCGTCGAAGTGGATTGCGCTCACGGTCTCGGTGATGGAAGAAGACAACTGCACCGATTCGTTGGCCTTGAGCGTGCCGAGGGCCTCGATACGATCGTCGAGCTGCTGGATCCGGGCCTCGGAGACGATCACTGCGGTGGCCGCCGCCGCGGGGCCGGCCGCGAGGAGCAGCGCGGCGGTAAGGGCAAGGGCGGGGTGGCGAAAACGGCGGGGGCTGGGCGCGGCGGGCACGACTATCTCCTTGTGCGGAGTGGTGAAATAACTGCGAATGACAATCTACCGTAACAAAAAATCGGTATGGCTGTCGATGCCCTCGGCGCTATCGGCTTGAGTATTCGTGTGCACGTTCACACATTACATGGTGTCGCAACCGCACTCCGCGCGGGACCGGCGACCATCGGCGGTGCCGCGCCATAGCAGGCCCGCACCGGCGGATACCACTGTCGGCGCGGCGCCGTTTGCGGTAACGTATGGGCGTCCACGGCGCGGGGCGCCGTCGCGGGGCATCCACGGAGAAAGGAAGGCGTATGGACTACGGGATCCAGGACTGGCACTGGCTGGTCTTCGGCATGCTGCTGATGATCGCGGAGATCTTCGTCGCGACGTTTTTCATCTTCTGGTTCGGGCTGGGCGCGCTGATGGTGGCCGCCGTGCTGTGGTTCCACCCGGCACTGGGATTCGGCACGCAATTGCTGCTGTGGGCGGTGTTCTCCTCGGTGTTTGCCATCCTCTGGTTCCGCTATTTCAAGCCATTGATGACCGACCACACCAAGGCCGGCATCGCGCGCGAGGCGATCGTCGGCGAGACCGGCCAGGTCATTCGCATCCCGGCCGGAAAGACGCGCGGCGTGGTGCGCTTCGCGACCCCGTTGCTGGGTTCGGAGGAGTGGCCGTTTCTGTGCGAGCAGGCGGTGGAGACCGGCGACCGCGTCGTTGTAAAGGATATCTCGGGCAACACCCTCATCGTCGAAAAACGATGAAGGCCGGGGGCTTCAATCCATCGACAAGGAGTGGACTGCCATGGTAGTCGTAGCGGTGTTCGTCGTGCTGGTGATCATCACCATCGGGCTGGGGGTGCGCATTGTCCCGCAGGGCTTCAAGCATGTGGTGCAGCGTCTCGGCAAGTATCACTCCACCTTGGGCCCCGGTCTCAACATCATCGTCCCTTACATCGACAGCGTGGCCTACAAGGTCACGACCAAGGACATCGTGCTCGACATCCCCTCGCAGGAGGTGATCACCCGGGACAACGCCGTGATCATCGCCAACGCCGTCGCCTACATCAACATCATCGCGCCGGAGAAGGCGGTCTACGGCGTGGAAGACTATGCGCTCGCCATCCGCACCCTGGTGCAGACCTCGCTGCGCGCGATCGTCGGCGAGATGGATCTCGACGACGCGCTGTCCTCGCGCGACCAGATCAAGGCGCGGCTGAAGACCGCGATCTCGGATGACATCGCCGATTGGGGCATCACGCTGAAGACGGTGGAGATCCAGGACATCAATCCCTCGCAGACCATGCAGAAGGCGATGGAGGAGCAGGCGGCCGCTGAGCGTCAGCGCCGCGCCACCGTGACGCGCGCCGAAGGTGAGAAGACCGCCGCCATCCTGGAGGCCGAGGGCCGCCTCGAGGCCTCGCGGCGCGACGCCCAGGCCCAGGTGCTACTGGCCGAGGCGAGCCAGATGGCGATCGACAAGGTGAGCCAGGCGATCCGCGACCAGGAACTGCCGGCCGTCTATCTGCTGGGCGAGAAATATATCGAGGCCGTGCGGCAGTTGTCCGGCTCGCAGAATTCCAAGATCGTCGTCCTGCCCGCGGACCTTCCGGCCGCCGTGCGGGGCATCATGAGCGCCCTGGGAAAATAGCGGGTAGGGCCTCAAATGGAGACCCCTGAAAAGGCGCCCCGAAGGTCAGATCAGGGGAATACCGGATTACATGAACTTGCCGCTGAAGTTCTTGACGATGCCGAAGCTAAGGGAAGAAGATCGCGCCCAGGCACAGGCGCAGACGGCGTGCCAGTGGTGGGCAAGCCGACACCGTCTAACCGGTACGTAGCGCCGTCGTCGTTGCTGACGCTGGCGAACAGCGCGTAGAGTTCGGTGTCCTTCGACAGCTTCTGCGAGACACCCAGCGCCAGGTAGGTGGCGCCGGTCTCCTCGGCGACATCCAACTCGTCGGCCTGGCCGAGGGCGAGCTTCAGTGTCGTCTTGTCGCTCATCTTGTGCATCACGCCGAGGTAGAAGGCATCACGGCTTGACATCAGTGGTGCCCGATTCGGCGTATTCGAAGATGAAGCTGAGCTTGGTGCCCTGGCCGAGGTCCCAGCCGGCGCCGAACTTGATGGCCTGCGGCATTGTCGGTCGGCTCGCCGGTGGCGGCCTAAAGGCCGTAGCTTTCCGTCGCGAGGCTCAGCGACAGCGGGCCCTGGTTGTAGAGCCGGCCAGGCTGAAACCGGTGTTGTCCGGTTCTTCGGCGTCCGGCAGGTCGTCGTCGGCGGCCCCGATGCCCAGGATGTAGGCCGCCCTGGAACTGGAAGCCGCTCATATCGGGCGAGATGTAGAGGATGGTGTTCGGCGTGCGCTCATCGAAATCGACCGCCGTTGATGGAGCCGATGATGGCGTTGTAGTCGCCGCGCGTATCGCTGTACATATCGTTGGTCGCCATCTTGTACGGCGTGTCGTGTTTTCCGAAGCGCACTTCGCCGAAGCCGTCTGCCAGCCCCACATAGGTGTTGCGGCCGCTGCCCAAGCCGCCGGAATCCAGGTCGATCATGGTCTCGGCCTGATAGGTTACGGTCAGGCCGTCGCTGATCTGCTCGTTACCTTTGAACCCGATGCGCGAGGCGTCGTTGGTGAACGCCAGGGTGCTGTCTGTCATTGGGCACCTTTGTCATCATTGCTGGAAAAATCGATCGAACCATGGGCCTTGCCGTAGACCTTCAGGGCCGCCGAAGCGTTCGCCATCAGGAAGGGGAGCGCCAGCATCCCGGTCACAGCAATTGCGATACTCTTTCTTTTCATTTCAGTCTCCCTTGGTTTTGTCATGACAATGTGCTTTAGATTGGTGGTTCTCTTCGTGAAGGCAGAAGCCCGTATTGCATCCATAATCCGCCTAATGCCGCAATTCCTTCGGGTCGCATTTTTGCGACAGGTGGATTGACGTGATTTGCGTGGCGCCTCAGTCACTAAAGCAGGACCAGTATCACCGCGCTGCATTATCAACACAGGGCGGATTATGTTGCTCCAAATGTTTCAGCTTTATGACAGCGCAGACGAGAAAACATGGCGACTTTCATGTGGCAGCCTTTGGCCGTCTTAATGAGCGTATTCTAAATATAGAAGTTGATTGCTTGTCATTGAACTACATCAATACGTCTAGTAAGCCGTGATATACTCCCAATTAATATATGGAATATACCGCGATGGGCGGGGATAGCCTGTCATAAATTTGTAATACGCCGAACCTATGCTCGACAAATCGCCAAAAACCCCCGGTTCGGGTGACATGGACCTGAAGCAGCCCGATCTCTACATCAACCGCGAACTCAGTCACCTCGAATTCAATTGGCGCGTACTGCTGCAGTCGGAGGACGAAAGCGTCCCGCTGCTTGAGCGTCTGAGGTTCCTCTGCATCGCCTCGACCATCCTCGACGAGTTTTTCGAGATCCGCGTGGCGGGCTTCAAGCAGAAGGTCGATGTCGGCTCGTCCCAGAGCGGACCGGACAATCTCTCGCCGGCGGATGTCCTGAAGACAATCCACGCCCGCGCCAAGATGCTGGTGAAGCGCCAGTATCAGATCCTGAACGAGGTCGTGCTGCCCAGGCTGGCGGAGCACAATATCCGCGCCATCCGCCGTTCCGACTGGACCGAGAAGCAGGAGGCCTGGCTGCGCAAGTTCTTCCACGACGAACTGCTGCCCATCCTGAGTCCACTCGGGCTCGATCCCGCGCATCCGTTCCCGCGCATGCTGAACAAGAGCCTCAACTTCATCGTCTCGCTCACCGGGAAGGACGCCTTCGGGCGCAACAGCGGACTTGCCGTAGTACAGGTCCCGCGTTCGTTGCCCCGTATCATCCGTCTTCCCGAGGAAGAGACCGGCGGCGGGCCGCACGACTTCGTGTTCCTGTCCTCCATCATCCACGCCTACGCCGATGACCTGTTCCACGGCATGAGCGTCACCGGCTGTTACCAGTTCCGCGTCACCCGCAACAGCGACCTGTTCGTGGACGAGGAGGAGGTCGATGACCTGCTGCGCGCGGTGGAAGGGGAGCTGTTCTCGCGCCACTACGGCGATACGGTGCGGCTCGAGATCGCCGACAACTGCCCTGACGATCTGGTCGAGTTCCTGCTCGAGCAGTTCGGGCTGACGCGCGACGACCTCTACCGGGCGGACGGTCCGGTCAATCTCCACCGCCTGATCGATATCGTCGACACGGTGGACCGACCGGAGCTGAAGTTCCCGTCGTTCACCCCCAGCCGCCCCGCCCAGCTCATCGCCGGCGTCGACATGTTCGAGGCCATCCGCAAGGGCGACATCCTGCTGCACCATCCCATCGAATCGTTCGCCCCGGTAATAGAGTTCGTGCGCCAGGCCGCGTCCGATCCGCACGTGCTCAGCATCAAGCAGACGCTGTACCGTACGGGCGCGGACTCGGCGATCGTCGACTCGCTGGTCACCGCCGCGCGCGGCGGCAAGGAAGTGACGGTCGTCATCGAACTGCGGGCGCGCTTCGACGAAGAGGCCAATGTGAAGCTCGCCAACCGGCTGCAGGAGGCGGGCGCCCATGTCGTGTACGGCATCGTGGGCTACAAGACGCACGCCAAGATGCTGCTGGTGGTGCGGCGCGAGGGCCGGCAGCTCAACCACTACGTGCATCTGAGCACCGGCAACTACCACTCGCGCACCGCCCGCCTGTATACCGACTACGGCCTGTTCACCTGCGACAAGGCGATCGGCGAGGATGTGCACAGCGTGTTCCAGCAACTCACCAGCCTGGGCAAGGTGGTCAAGCTCAACCGTCTGCTGCAGTCGCCTTTCACCCTGCACAAGGGGCTGCTGCAGAAGATCCAGCGCGAGGCGGACAACGCCACCGCGGGAAAACCCGCGCGCATCATCATCAAGGTCAACGCCCTGATCGAGCCCCAGCTCATCCAGGCGCTCTATGCCGCCTCCCGGGCCGGCGTCGATATCGAGCTGGTCGTGCGCGGCATCTGCAGCCTGCGTCCCGGGTTGACCGGGATCTCCGATCGTATCCGCGTGCGCTCCGTCATCGGGCGCTTTCTCGAGCATACGCGCATCTATTATTTCGAAAATGACGGCGCCTTCGAGATCTATTGCTCCAGCGCGGACTGGATGGAACGCAATATGTACCGCCGCGTCGAGATCGCCTACCCGATTCTCGACACCCACCTGCGCAAGCGGATGTACAAGGACCTGCAACACTATCTCAAGGACAACCTGCAGTCCTGGATCCTCAACACCGACGGCAGCTACGATCGCATCGGCGTCAAGGGCCGCGCGCATCCGTTCTCGGCGCAGCAGGCGCTGCTGGAATCGCTGGCGGAGCGGGCCTGAACACTTCCGGTGTCAGGAAGGTTCGTCGTTTCGTTCGGATGACTGTAGTGCGGTATTGTTAACTCGATAATCATCCCATCTCTCAATCCACTTTCAAAGGGCGAGGCCCCCGGTTCTGCGCTCTTCTGCCGGTGGTCTCGCGCCTCGCATGGGTATATGATGCCTTGGGCATGGGTCGCATCAGGAGGTGATCCGATGTTTATCGCAATGAACCGGTTCCGGATCGTGCGCGGGCGGGAGGACGAATTCGTCTCCGTATGGAAGAACCGCGAGAGCCACCTCGAAGGCGTGCCGGGATTCCGGGAGTTTCATCTGCTGCAGGGACCGACGGACGCCCAGGCGACGTTGTTCGCGTCGCATTCACTGTGGGATTCCCGCGCCGCCTTCGAGGAATGGACGCGCTCGGAGGCGTTCCGGCGCGCGCATGCGAATGCCGGTACGGCGCGGGATCTCTATCTGGGGCCGCCGCAGTTCGAAGGTTTCGACGCGGTAATCTGAGGCGGCCGGTTTCGGGCGGGATGCGCGCGTTCATGTCCGTCTTCCTCACGCGTACAGCGGGTCTGCTCATGATGCTGGGTCTGACGGCTCCGGTATTCGCCGCCACATATGTCGCCCCGTCCGGTTACTTCCAGATCATCGGCTACAAGCTCCAGCGCGGCGGTCCTGATCAACTCTCGGTGGCGGGCTGGGTGCAGGCCCTGGCGGACTGTCGCGGCGCGGAAGTCCTGTTCGATGTGCTCGACCGTGCGGGCGCTCCGGTTGGAACGATCCGCGTCAGGCACGGCGCCTTTTCCCGTCATGATCGCTGGGATCTCGGGTCCGGAGAGTTCGCGCCGAAGGGTCTCGTCGCCGCGGAGGCGATCGCCGCCGCGGATCATGTCGAGG